>VBHX01000175.1 GCA_005879945.1 Chloroflexota bacterium
GAGCTGGGACATGCCATCCTGAACCGTGTGCCTGTGAAGCGCCGCCCCCAGCGTCTGCCAGCGTTCGGAGACGCCCGGCCTCGCCGGTCGATCGACGACCAGCAACTCCTTCGCACGGCCGTGACCCCCGAAACGGCGACGCGGATCGACGACGAACAGGTGGATGCCGCTGACCAACCAGGATCGCATCGCATCCCGCGGCAGATGGCGACTCTGGCGCTCATGCTCGGCGAACCTGGTGTCGTGGCCCTGTTCGTCCTGCATGTCATACGCGCGGTCACGTGGCACGACTTTCATGGAATCTGCTCGATGGACTAGGCCATCAAGACTATCGAGCCTACACCAAGAATGCCAAACTTGCCTACGAGTATTGGGATTGAGCCGTAGCGGTCAACTCACCAAAACCCGTGTAGTGGGTCTCGTATTGCCGCGCGTTAGAGGCGTTAGGGATCGGCTTCGGGTCTTGGTCGGGGCCAGAGCCGGGTTGCGTAGGGGTGGCCGACGTGGGCCACCCCTGCTGGGCTTCAGCTCGATGTTGCGGAGACGATGTCGGTCGGATTGGCGCTCGTCACCGCGACTCCAAACACGGATAGGAATTTACTGACCGTGTCCGTCAAACCCGTGTAATCGCCGAGGAACCAGCCTCTGCCAGTCGAGAACGGTGCATTCTCGATTGCGAACGGCCCCCCGATCTGCGTTTCGGTCCAGGTTGCAGCGGGGCTCGAGCACGAACTGGTGCACTCGGCAATGAAGAACTTTGTGCTCGATCCGCCGCTTCGGAAGTCGTAGTAAGTCACTCCGAGCGTCCCGCCGGAGGGCCGGAAGTGGACGACGCTGGTGAAGGCTTGGTTGTCACCGACCGTCGTACTGGCGGGGGTCTGATTGACAACAACCGGATTGGACCAGCCGGTGCCGCCATCGGTCGATTCCGAAAGCACGATCTGGTCGTAGTGGAAGGCGCTAAAGCGCGCGTCCATCCAGACCACGAAGAGGTTACCCGTACCCGGGTCGACGCTGATGTCGGGTATTCCCGCGCCTGCCCTGACCTTGGTTCCGTCATCAGGATTCGTAACGCCGATCACATCGAGCTTCGAGATCTTGAAGGGGCCCGCCCAGGTGGCGCCGCCATCTTTAGAGATCAGGACAGCCTCCCAGTTCTGGTCCGAGGGCTGGATCCCGGAGCCCTGGCTCAGTTGAAACACGTCGACCAGGGTGTGCGATGCGTCAGGAAGCACCACGATCTGGTTACCGATGGTGAATAGGTTGGCATTGGTCGGCATGATGCTGCGAGGTGTCGACCAATGAGCACCCGCGTCGCTAGTCATCGAGAGCATGGGCGTTCCGCGAAAGGCAAAGGAGCGATCGGAATTCGGATTGCTCTGACTTTGCGGCAGCGCGACCCGGTCCCAGACCACGTACGCAGCCCCGTGGCGGTACGGATCGGCAGTCACCGCTTCCTTGTCGTCGAGGACGAACGTGCTGGATGTGCTGTTGTCAGTTATCAGGATCTTCGGGGTGTTCCAGCTATTCCCGTCGGTGGTTGAGGTGCTGACTTGAACTGACGAGATCGTTTCGGCCCCGTTGAGGCCCAGCGCGGCGAAGTAGGCGACGGTGCCGGTCCCGTCGACATTCGACCCGATGCTCACCCAGGGATCCGAGGCTCGTGGATAAGGCGAGCTGGCATCGCTGCACTGGCTGAAAGCTGGCTGTTTCGAGGGCATCGGCTCTTTCCAACTTGCGCCACCATCACTGCTCGTCGACGCGAGCACGCCCTTGGCGCCCCCGCCCGACCAGCGGTCTTGCTGGAAGACGGCGATTGCGTCTGACTTGTTGACGGGATCCGTCGCCACACGCGGCTCCAACTCTGAGTCGGCGGCCACCGTCTGGGAGCCGAATGTCCCGTAGCCGCAAGAGCTGAACGGGTCACCCGGGGAAACGACCTGCTGACTGGCCGAGGCGGCGCCGGCACCGCCGGCCAACGCGATCAAGCCCGTGCTGAGGATCCTAGGAGCGTGAACAGCGTCCTTCGCCACATGGGCACTCTCCTTGAAAACCGTATTCGCGGCGCGCGAGTCTGGCAGCCGACAGCACGAAGAGTGCACTAGGCAGCCAATCATCTGTTTAGCAACGCCGCGGGCAAACGTCAAGCACTTTCCGCTCACACGTGAGGTCGGCGTGCGTGAGCATCAAGGGCAGCTGCTCAACGATCCCAATCGCCGAGGCGCCGTGTTCACGGTGGCGCTTCCGCCGTTTGGCGGCTGATCCGAAGAGACCGATCCGCCTGCGTCCAGCGTTTCTAGTGCTGTGACGTGGTGATTACCCGCCACCCCTCTCCCCCCTAAAGGGAGAGGGCTGCGTGCTTCTTCCACCGCTAGTCACCTGCCTCCCCCTACTGGGCTGCAGTCCTACAGCGCGGGCGGTATGCGCATTGCCGCGCCCTCCTTCGAGTAGTACACCGGAGGGCGGAGGGATGCTAAATGGCCATCTTCGGTAGGTTTGCTGCTCTCGTGTCTTACATCGCTACGCGACGTCGTCTCCACTGGGTAGAGATCTCGGTAGAGCGAGCCTGGAGTCGCGACATGCTCCCGCGGCTCTTCGACCTCGGCAATCCTTGAGCCTGATCACGTTTCCACCATCCGGCGGCTGATCGCGGCCGCCAGCTCCTCCAGCTCCACGGGTTTAACAAGGTAGGCACTCGCCTCGAGACTCTCCGCCAGCGCCCTCGACGCCGCATCCGTCGCGCCCGTGACGATGATCGGTCTGGTCACTCGGAGATCCTGATGCATCCCCGCATCAAGGGATTCGAGCAGGCTCAGGTCGAAAACCAAGACCTCCCGAGCCTTGAGGGTTCGAAGCGCAGTGCTGGCATCCGCATCGAACCCGAGGCGTCGCAAGCCGCGTGCTGTAATTTCCGCCAGCCGCGCATCGTCGTCGAGCACAAGGACCGGACCACGCAGGTGACTCACGTCTTCGACCGCGGCCAGGTGGGCCAGCGCTTCCCTCACGTCCTCGAGCAACGTTTCAGCTGGGGGCATCGTGCCGTCAACCATCGCCAGCTCTAGCTCGGCCTTCAGACGGGCAAGGGTCGATCGCAGGCGGTGCAGAGCCGCCGGCAGCTCAGGCTTGCCTGACGAGGCGGTATCCGATCCCACGAACGGTTTCGATCCAGCCGGGTTCCTTCAGGCTGCGGCGCAGCTCGTATGCCGCCTGCTCGACGCTGTGCTCGAAACCCTTGTAGCTGCTTCCCCAAACTCGTTCGAGAAGCTCGGCGCGGGTCACCGCTTCGCCTTCGCGCGACGCGAGGATCTCCAGCATCAGCAGCGGCCGCCGCTCGAGCTTCAATGCAGTCGAGCCGAGAAACGCCTGTCCCTTGCTGACCTCGATTCGCAGGCGGCCCCGGACCACGACCCGATGCACCGAAGCTCGTTCCCGCAAAGCGCCTCGCACTCGCGCCAGCAGCACCTCGCGATCGGTCCCTTTCGCGATGTAGTCAAACGCACCCCGCTCGATCGCGACGACCTGGTCGGAGGGCGAATGTCGCGCGCCCGTGAGGACTATGACCGGAAACGCAACACGATCAGCGCCCAACCGCAGTTCGTCCAGCACCTCGGGCGCCTGCATGTCCGGCATCTCGTAGTCGAGCAGCATCAGGTCCGGCGCACTCGACCGAGCGCGCGCAAGCGCCTCGGTGCCACTGCCCGCGACGTCCACCGCATAGCCGGCACGTCGAAGTGTCTCCGCCGTGATTTCCGCCATGTGTGGCTCATCGTCCACGACGAGAAGTTTCGTGGTCACGCCACCCAATCCCCAAAGCCATTATCGGCAGTTCAGGGTTTCTTGAGGAATCGGTGAACCGCCGCTGAGGCGCGGCGACCGGGACGCCCATAACCTCGAGCCATGGGCCAGCTCCCAGACCTCCAAGAAGCCAGGCGCCGGCTGGGACTGGCCCTAGAAGCCCTCTGCCACGACCGTTGGGTGCTCGCCTACCTCCGGGGTGGACTACTACAACCAATCGCCGCCTCTGGGATCGCCACCAGCTATCTACAGAGCCGCCCGCTCATGCCGCTTTCGCGGCGAGCGCTCTATGAGAAGCGGCCGCTGGTGGTGAATTCAGTGATCGAAAACCCAAACCCGTCCAACGGTTACGACTGGGAGCTCGACTGGCCGGCGATTCTCTACGCGCCGGTCGGCGCGATCGGTCATCGTCCTGTCGGACTCCTGACCGTGGGCTGCCGGCGCGACCACTGGTACACCGAGGCTGACATCGATTACGCCGGGAGCCTCGGAGTGACGCTCGCCCCGATGGTCGAAGCGCTGCGCCGGCCGTTGGGACGGCTAAACCAGACCGAGAACGAGATTGCCCAGCTGCTCAGCTACGGACTTTCGGAGGCCGAGATTGCCAAGGCGATGAAGATCCCCGAGCGGCGCGCGAGGGTGCTGGCGGATGAGGTCGCACGCAAGCTCCGAATCGTCAGCCTCGAAGTGGTGCTGTCGTTTCCAGAGATACCGGTTCGGCGGCGGGAGCTTCGGCTGTGACCTGGTAGAGCGGCCGGCCTAGTTGGGGCCGAACAAGAACACCGTCGTGCCGCGGCCCTCGGTGCTCACGACCTCCAATCGGCCGCCGATACCGGCGGCCCGCTCGCGCATTCCGACCAGGCCATAGCCGCCCGATCGCGCTGAGGTGAGGCCACGGCCCTCATCGGCAACCTCGATCATGAACGGCCTCGCGGCGAATGCCATCCGGACTCGACAGATCGACGAGCCCGAGTGCCGCCTCACATTGGTGAGCGCCTCCCGCACCACCTGGTACACGACCTCACGCTGCTGGGGCGGAAGCAACTCCTCGGTCCCATTGCTCGAGATCTCGACCCGGATGGAGTACAGGCGCGCAAACTCCTCGGCTTGATTGCGCAGGTCACCCATCAGGCCTTCGGGACCGATTGGCCGCGGTCGCAGCTCAGCCAGCGTCTCACGCACCTGCTTGAGCATCCGCTCCAGGATTTCAAAGACGTTGCCGAGCATCTCGTCCGAGCCGCCTTCCTTGCCGAAACCCGGGTGGGCCTCCATGTAGGTCTTGAAAAGGGAGATCGCGGCCGCGAGGTCCGTGGCGATTCCGTCATGCAGCTCTCGAGCCATGCGCGAGCGCTCGCGATCGACGGCATCCTCTGCGGCTTGACGGGCAGCGCTCCTTACCTCCGCCAAAGCGTCCGCCGATTCCTGCTCCGACGGGCGTACTTCTTTCACCTCGCGGCCATCCTCCGTCGGTACGAGCCCAGCAGGGCGATCACCAGCGGGTGACGCAGCCAGCGCAGAACACGCCGATATGGGCGCCACAGCACCTTCATCTCTTGGATGGCCTGGCGCAGCCGCTCGACGTCAGCCCGGATCTGGCTGCGCTCGCTCTCGATGCGCTCAGAGAGAGCGCGCGCCCGCCGTCCCAGCGCCAGGCCCAATATCGCCACCAGAGCCAGTTCGACGACAATGGCCAGCCCGCCTGCCACGAGCAGCCAGATGCCAATCGTGCCGAGGAGGTCCTCGGTGGCCGGAGTCACTCTTTGGAGTCGCCCTCCTCGAGCGCCGCCACCGGCGCGATCGCGACCACCTGGTCATCAGGCGCCAGCCGCATGACGATCACACCCTGCGTCTGCCGGCCGATTCGCGAGATCGCACCCACTTGGGTGCGCAGGACCATTCCGCTCGCGCTGATGATCAGGACTTCCTCCTCGGGATCGCTGACAACGCGCATCGCCGCCAGCTTGCCGACGCGATCCGTCACCTTCAACGTGAAGACTCCCTGGCCGGCTCGGTGGTGCATCGGATATTCCTCAACCGGCGTCCGCTTGCCGTAACCACGCTCGGTGATGACGAGCAGATCCCCGCCGGGCGTCGCGGTCGCGCTGCCCACAACGCTGTCGCCTTTGCCGAGCTTGATACCGATGACGCCCTGAGTGTCTCGGCCCATCGCGCGGACCTCGGTCTCGCTGAACCGGATCGCTTTGCCCAGCGCGGTCGCGATCAGGATCTCGTCCGAGCCGGTGGTCGGCGTGACCCAGTTGAGCTCGTCGCCCTCCTGGAGGTTGATTGCGATCAGCCCGTTCCGGCGCACGTTCGCGTACTCGGCGAGCGCCGTCTTCTTTATATATCCGTTCTTCGTCACCATCAGCATGTAGTGCGCTTCGGTCTCGGATTCGGGCCGCACGAAGACCGCGCTGATCCGCTCGTTGGGGCCGATGTCGATCAGGTTGTTGACCGACACCCCCTTGGCCTGACGCTCGCGTTCCGGCACCTCGTGCACGCGCAGCTGGAAGACGCGTCCGCTCTGCGTGAAGAAGAGCATCGATGCGTGCGTGTGGGTCGTGAGCAGGTGGACCGCATAGTCCTCCTCGCGGGTGCCGCTGGGGGCGTCGCTGCCCGCGGTCGGCCGCGCACCCTTCAATCCGACACCGCCGCGCTTCTGGGCGCGGAAAACTCGCAGCGGCTGCCGCTTCACGTACCCGCGGTGCGTGAGCGTGACGACGACTTCTTCCTTCGGCACCAGGTCCTCGGCCGAGAGCTCATTGGGCTCCTGGTCGGTGATCTCGGTCCGGCGGTCGTCGCCGTACTTCTTGACGAGATCGTCCATCTCGTCCTTTATGAGAATGCGCACCTTCTGGTCGCTGGCCAGGACGCTCTCGAGGTAGGCGATCGTCTTGATGACCTCCTCGTACTCCTGGTCGATCTTTCCGCGCTCGAGCTTGGTGAGGCGGCCGAGCGTGAGCGCGAGCACCGCCCGAGCCTGGCGCTCGGACAGCCCGAACTTTGTCTGCAGCTGAGTGGCTGCGACCTCGGTGTCCGCGGCGGCGCGGATGGTCTTGATCACCTCGTCTAGGTGATCGAGGCAAATCTTCAAGCCCTCGAGGATGTGCGCGCGCTCCTGTGCGCGCTCGAGGTCGAAGCGGGTGCGGCGCAGGATGACGTCGCGGCGGTGGTCGATGAACAGCTGCAGGGCCTGCTTCAGGCTCAACACGACCGGCCGGCCGTCGACGATCGCGAGCATGATCACGCCGAACGTCTGCTGTAGCGCCGTGTGCTTGTAGAGGTTGTTGAGGACCGAAAAGATCTGTGCCTCACGCTTGAGCTCGATGACGATGCGCATGCCCTGGCGGTCGGATTCGTCGCGCAGGTCCGCTATCCCTTCCAGCTTGCGGTCCGAGACGAGCTCGGCGATCTTCGCCACCAGCGACGCCTTGTTGACCATGTAAGGCAGCTCGTCGATGATGATGCGCTCGCGACCGTTGGGCGCCTGCTCGAACGTGTGGCGGGCGCGGACGATGATCCGGCCGTGACCGGTCGAATAAGCGGCCTTGATCCCGGCGGTGCCCATGATCTGCCCGCCGGTGGGAAAGTCAGGGCCCTTGATGAAGGCAAGGAGGTCTTCGCCGGTGGCCTCAGGGTTGTCGACAAGGTGCTTGATTCCGCCCGTGATCTCGCGCAGGTTGTGCGGCGGGATGTTCGTGGTCATGCCGACCGCGATGCCGGTCGCGCCGTTCACCAGCAGGTTCGGCACTCGCGCCGGCAGGACGGACGGCTGCTCCTCGGTGCCGTCGTAGTTCGGGACCATGTCCACCGTCTGCTTCTCGATGTCCGCCATCAGCTCCCCGGTGATGGCCGATAGGCGCGCCTCCGTGTAACGCATGGCCGCCGGCGGATCGCCGTCCACGCTGCCGAAGTTGCCCTGGCCGTCGATCAGCGGATAGCGCAGCGAGAACGGCTGCGCCATGCGCACGAGCGCGTCGTAAACGGGCGCGTCGCCGTGCGGGTGGTAGAGCTTCATGACGTCGCCGACGAACGCGGCGCACTTGCGGTGCCGGCTGCCCGAGGTGGCGCCGGCGCGCTGCATCGCGTAGAGAATCCGGCGCTGGACGGGCTTCAGCCCATCGCGCACATCCGGGAGGGCGCGCGCGATGATGACCGACATCGCGTACTCCATGTAGGAGGTCTGCATCTCCTCCTGGAGGCTGCGGTCACGAACGGTTCCGCCTATTTCGTCGGACAAATCACTCCTCGTACTTCTTCAAGACAACGACGGCGTTGTGCCCTCCGAAACCGAAGCCGTTGGAGATCGCAACGCGTACATCCTTGCGTCGAGCGGTGTTGGGTACGTAGTCGAGATTGCATTCTGGGTCCGGGTTCTCGTAGTTGATGGTCGGGTGGATCAGGCCGCGATTGATTGTCAGCAGAGTCGCGATCGCCTCGACCGCGCCGGCGGCGCCGAGCAGGTGGCCGATCATCGACTTGGTGCTGCTGATCGCCACCTTGTAGGCGTCTTCTCCGAGGGCGATCTTCAGAGCCTTGGTCTCACCCGCGTCGTTCAGCTGGGTCGAGGTGCCGTGGGCATTGACATAGTCGAGATCCTTCGGCTCCACACCCGCGTCTCGCAGCGCCAGCTTGATCGCCTGCGCCGGCGCCTCGCCGGTCTCGTCCGGCGCAACCTGGTGAAACGCGTCGCACGTCGTGGCGAAGCCCAGTACCTCGCCGTATATCCGCGCGCCGCGGGTGATCGCGTGCTCGATCGACTCCAGCACCAGCGTGCCCGCGCCCTCGCCGGGCACGAAGCCGTCGCGGTCCCGGTCGAACGGACGGCTCGCCTTCTCGGGCGCGTCGTTGCGCGTCGACAGGGCGCGGATGGCGTTGAACGAGGAGATCCCCACCTCGCACAGAGACGCCTCGGCGCCCCCGGCGAGCATCACGTCCGCGTCGCCGTGTTGAATGATCCTTGTCGCATCGCCCAGCGTGTGGGTGGATGCCGCGCATGCAGTCGTGACCGTGGTGTTGGGTCCGCGAAGATGAAACGCCATCGCGACCGACGCGGCGGCCATGTTGGGGATGATCATCGGCGCGTACAGCGGGTTCAACCGGCCCTTGGTCGCATAGGAGATGGCGCCTCCGGTCATCTCGATGAAACCGCCGATGCCGGTCCCCATGTCCACCCCGACGCGAAAGTCGTCCTCCTTCGAGAGGTCGAGACCCGAGTCCGCGAGCGCCATCGCTGACGCAGCCACAGCCATCTGCGAGAACCGCGCCATCCTCTGCGCCGCCTTGCGATCCATGTATTGCGTCGGATCGAAGCCGTGCACCTCGCAGGCGAACTTGGTGGTGAGCTTCTCGGTCGAGTAAGAGCCCTCGACCATCCGGGCCGTGCTGCGACCCTCGATCAACCCGTCCCAGTACTCCTCCAGCGTCTTGCCGAGCGGGTTCACCGTGCCCATTCCAGTGACCACGACACGCACCCGACCGTTCTTCTTCAATTCCCCACCTCAGCCCGAATCTTACGCACGAGTTGGTTCTCGACCGCTTCCTTCGTCACCCGGATGGCGTTCTTGATGGCGCGCGCGTTTGACCGTCCGTGCGCGACCACCACCACCCCGTCGATGCCGAGAAGGGGAGCGCCGCCGAACTCCCGCCAGTCAACGGCGCTGCGCAGGCGCTGCACGCCGTCCCGGATAAGGGCGCCGCCGATCTTGCCGGTGAGGGTGCGCGGGATCTCCTCGCGCATACTCCGAAAGAGAAACTCCGCCGTGGCCTCGGCCATCTTGATCGCGATGTTGCCGACGAACCCATCCGCCACGACCACGTCGGCCTTGCCCGCATAGAGGTCTTTGGGCTCGACGTTACCGATAAATCCCTGCATGGTTCCTTTGAGCCGGCGCGCGGTCTCCTTGACCCGTTCGTCCCCCTTGCCTTCCTCTTCGCCGTTGCTAAGCAATGCGACCCGAGGCTCGGATCGTCCCATCATCTCGCGCGCGTAAACCGCGCCCATTAACGCGAACTGGACCATGTACTCGGGCTTCGACTCGACGTTGGCGCCAACGTCGAGGAAATAGGAAAACCCGTTCTTGATGGGCACGATCGAGCCCAGCGCGGGTCGCTCCACGCCTCGGATTCGGCCCTGGATGAACAGCGCCGTGGCCATGATCGCGCCCGAGTTGCCGGCCGAGATCCATCCGTCGGCCTTGCCCTCTTTGCATAGGCGCGCGCACACCGCCATCGACGAATCCGGCTTGGAGCGAACGGCCTGGGCTGGGTGGTCGTCCATGGCGATGATCTGTGTGGACGGAACCAGCCGCAGGCGCGGATGGTTGTCCAGCAAGGGCTGCACGATCGCCGGCGAGCCGACCACCGACACCTCGATCCCGTACTCGGCTGCGGCCTGCGCTGCGCCTTGCAGCACCTGCGCCGGCGCATGGTCGCCGCCCATGGCATCGACTGCTATGCGCATTGTTGAACCGCCCCGTCAGATGTCGAGGTTGCGGACGCTCTTGGCGTGCGCCTGAATGAATTTCTTGCGGGGCTCGACATCAGGGCCCATGAGCTTCTCGAACGTTTCGTTGACAGCCGCGACATCCTCGACCTGAACCCTGAGCAGGACTCGCGTCGCCGGGTTCATGGTCGTCTCCCACAGCTCCTCGGCATTCATCTCGCCAAGGCCCTTCATGCGCGCCGCTTCCGCATTCTTGCCGAGCTGCTTCATCGCCTTGTCGCGTTCGGCGTCTGAATGGCACCAAATCGTCTGCTTGCCCTTGAAGACTTTGTACAGCGGCGGCTGCGCCATGTAGAGGTAGCCCATCTCGATGATCTGCGGGAAATAGCGGAAGAAGAACGTCAGCAGCAGCGTGCGGATGTGACTGCCGTCGACGTCGGCGTCGGTCATGGTCACGATCTTGTGGTAGCGGATCTTGTCGACGTTGAAGTTATCGCCGACCCCCGCGCCCATCGCGGTGATGAGGTTGCGAATCTCTTCAAAGGTGAGCACCTTGTCGAGCCGAGCCTTCTCGACGTTGAGGATTTTGCCGCGCAGCGGCAGGATGGCCTGCGTCTTGCGGTCGCGTCCGCCCTTGGCGGTGCCGCCCGCGGAATCGCCCTCGACGATGTAGAGCTCGCACAGTGCAGGGTCGCGCTCTGAGCAATCGGCAAGCTTGCCCGGCAGCGTGCTCGACTCGAGCAGGCTCTTGCGCTGCACCAGGTCGCGGGCTTTGCGCGCAGCCTCTCGCGCGCGAGCCGCTGTCAGCGACTTCTCGACGATGCGACGTCCTTCGGATGGGTTCTCCTCGAGGTACTGAGTCAGGCCCTCGGTGAGTGCGGTCGACACGTGGCCCTGGACCTCGGCGTTGCCCAGCTTGCCCTTGGTCTGGCCTTCGAACTGGGGCTCGAGGACCTTGACGCTGACGACAGCGGTAAGACCTTCGCGCACGTCCTCGCCGGTGAGGTTCGGATCCGACTCCTTGAGGATGCCGGCCTTGCGCGCGTATCGATTGAGGACGTTGGTCAGCGCCGAGCGGAAACCGGTGAGGTGGCTTCCGCCCTCGATGGTGGCGATGGTGTTGGCGAAGGCGAGGACGGTTTCGACGAATGTGTCGTTGTACTGCAGCGCGATCTCGACCTGTGTGCCCTCGACCTCACGGTCGACGTAGAAGGGAGTCGGGTTGACCACCGCCTTGTCGCGATTGAGCGCGCGCACGAAGGAGACGATGCCGCCCTCGAAGTAGAAGGTGTTGGTGAAGCCAAGGCTCTCATCCGCGAGCGCGATCTCCAGCCGCTTGTTGAGATAAGCCATCTCACGCAGCCGGTGCTGGATGACCTCGCGATCGAACCTGGTGTCGGGGAAGATTTGCGGGTCGGGCCAGAACCGAACGATTGTCCCGGTGTGGTCGATCTTGCCCACGACCTTGACGGGGCCCTTGGGCACGCCACGGGCGAACTCCATGTAGTGGATCTTGCCGCTGCGATGGACCCACACCTGGAGGCGCTCGCTGAGGAAGTTGACCGCGGACACGCCCACCCCGTGGAGGCCTGACGAAACCTTGTATCCGCCGCCGCCGAACTTGCCGCCGGCGTTGAGGCGGGTAAGGACCAGCTCGAGCGCCGAGAGGCCTTCTTTCTTGTGGATGTCGACGGGGATGCCGCGGCCGTCATCCTCGACCTGGACGCTACCGTCGGCGAAGAGGGTGACGACGATCTTGTTGGCGTAGCCGGCGAGGGCCTCGTCGACGGCGTTGTCGACCACCTCATAGACGAGGTGGTGGAGGCCAGTTGTGGTCGTCGAACCGATGTACATGCTTGGACGCCGCCGGACATGCTCCCGGCCCTCGAGGACCTGGATCTGCTCGGCGGTGTACGCCACGTCGGCGCCAAGCGGGTGGGGCCTGCGACTACCCGCGGCGAGCGGCTTTTTGGCCTTGCTCACCGGTTTATCAGCGCCCTCCCAGCTTGGAGAACTCGTAGGGAACTACTGGGCGGAGTTTCAGGATTTAAATTTTACCGGATTTCGAGTTCGAAAATGGCCTTCGGGAGGCCCTTAACAGGCCTGGTCTGGAACCGGTTTCCAACGAAGGATCGGGTCGTCGCTCTGACCCTGCAGGTAGGCGTTGATCCGGCGTGCCGTGGCCACCTCGTCGAGGCGCCCGACGGGCAGGCTGTGTGGCTCCTGGTGGAGCTTTTCCGGCTCCTCGCGCGCCTGTTTCACGATCTCCTTGATCGCGTCCGCGAATGCGTCGAGGGTCGCCTTGCTCTCGGTCTCGGTCGGCTCGACCATGATCGCCTCGGGGACGACCAGCGGGAAGTAGATGGTGGGGGCGTAAAAGTCACGCTCGAGGAGTCCCTTGGCGACGTCTAGCGCCTTGATTCCATTGGGAGCGAGGTTGTGGGCGCTGGCCACGAACTCATGCATGCACGGGCCCTCGTGCGGAAGGTCCAACTGGCCCTCGACGCGCTTGCGCAGGTAGTTGGCGGACAGCACCGCGTCGAGCGATGCCTGGGTCAGGCCGTCGCCGCCCATGGCGACGATGTATGTGTACGCCCGCACCAGCATGCCGAAGTTGCCGTAGAAGCTGCGGACCCGCCCGATCGACTGCGGCCGCTTGAAATCGAGCTTGAGGTGGCCGTTCAGCCGCTCTACCGTTGGGGTGGGCAGGAACGGCACGAGCTCCGCCTTCACGCCTACGGGTCCGGCTCCCGGACCGCCTCCGCCGTGCGGCGTGGTGAACGTCTTGTGCAGGTTCATGTGGACGGCGTCGAAGCCCATGTCGCCGGGGCGGCAGACGCCCATGAACGCGTTGAGGTTGGCCCCGTCGTAGTAGAGCTTCGCTCCTGTGTTGTGCACCAACTCCGCAATATCCAGTATGTCCCGCTCAAACAGACCCAAGGTATTGGGGTTCGTAAGCATCAGCGCGGCGACTCGGCTTGACAGCTTGGATTCGAGGTCGGCCAGGCTGATCCTCCCATCGGGAGCAGAGGCGACCTCGACGACCTGGAAGCCAGACAGGGCCGCGCTGGCGGGATTGGTGCCGTGGGCGGAGTCGGGCACCAGCACCTCAGTCCTCGCTTCCCCGCGAGAGCGGTGGTAAGCCTGGATCATGCGCAGTGCCGTCCACTCGCCGTGGGCACCGGCCGCGGGCTGCAGGGTCACCCGA
The DNA here is from genome assembly GCA_005879945.1 of Chloroflexota bacterium. Classification (GTDB taxonomy): domain Bacteria; phylum Chloroflexota; class Dormibacteria; order Dormibacterales; family Dormibacteraceae; genus UBA10449. The sequence goes on from VBHX01000175.1 coordinate 13,449, forward strand.
TCGACGCCGGCTACGGCACACAGAGCCTGCTCCAGGCGCCACATTAGCTCGAGCGCGCCCTGCACCGTGTCCTCGTCCTGGTAGGGATGGAGGGCGGTGAACCCGGGCAGGGCGGCCGCGGCCTCGTTGGCCACCGGGTTGTACTTCATGGTGCAGCTGCCAAGCGGGTAGAACTGCTCGCTGATCGAATAGTTCATCGAGGCGAGCTTGCTGTAGTGGCGCATGACCTCGGGCTCGCTGAGCCTGGGCAGGGTTGGCGGCCGCGAGCGGAGCAGCTCTCGGGGCAGAACGCTCGCGGGTTCCGGAGCGGCGACCTCGGCCTCGGGCAGCCGAGGCGCATGGGCGTTGGGCCGGCTTTTTTCGAAGCTGAGAGGCTCGTTCATTTTCATGCGCTGACAGTCTCCACCAGCTCGTCCAGCGCCCGCGGGTCGTTGACTTCCGTGCAGGTGAACGTGAGCACACCCTTGAGCTCGCGAAACCAGCGGTGCACGTCTAGGCCGCCCAGGATTCCCTTGCGGGCGAGCTTCCGGTTCACCACGGCCGCCTTGGGAACTCGGATCGGGAACTCGTTGAGAAATTGCCGCTCTGGGAAGGCAAGCTCCCATCCGGGGATCGCTGCCAGCCGTTCCGCGAGCGCGTGGGCGCGCTTGAAGCTGACCTCGGCCACTTGGCGCATGCCCTCAGCCCCCATGTATGTCATGTAGACGCTGGCGGCCAGGGCACACAGAGAGTGGTTCGTGCAGATGTTGGAGGTCGCCTTCTCCCGGCGGATGTGCTGCTCGCGCGCTGTCAGGGTGAGCACGAAACCGCGACGCCCCGCCGCGTCGTGCGCGGTCCCGATCAGGCGGCCGGGCAGGCGGCGCACCAGCTCCTTGCGGCACGCGATGAAGCCGACGTGAGGACCGCCGTAGCTGGGGGTGAGGCCAAGCTGCTGGCCCTCGCCGACTGCGATGTCGGCGCCGTACTCACCCGGGGGTGCCAGTAGGGCCAGGCTGATCGGGTCGACGCAGGCGATCGCGAGGGCCCCGGCCTCGTGTGCCCGCTTGGTGGCGGCCGGCGCATCGACCACGAGACCGAGAAAATCGGGCTGCTGAAACACGACCGCCGCGGTCTTCGAGGTCGGCTCGTTGCCTTTGCGGACCTTGATGCCACGACCGTCGCCGAATGCCCTCAGCACCTCAACGTACTCGGGATGGACGTAGCCGGAGACGAGGACCTCCTTGCGTCCGGTGTGAACCGCCGCCATCATCGCCGCCTCGGCCACGGCCGTCGCCCCGTCGTAAAGCGAGGCGTTGGCAACGTCCAGCGCAGTCAGCTCGGCGATGAGCGTCTGGAACTCGTAGATCGCCTGTAGGGTCCCCTGGCTTGCCTCCGGCTGGTAGGGCGTGTAGGCGGTATAGAACTCGGGTTTCCCCGTTACCGCGGCTACGGCTGCCGGGATGAAGCGGCGGTAGACCCCTCCGCCGCGGAATGTCAGCCGATCTGGGAAGACAGTGTTCTTGGCCGCCAGAGAGGCGACTTGGGCCATCGTTTCGAACTCAGACAGCCCGTCGGGCAGCTCCAGGCGGGGGATACGGAGAGTCTTCGGAATGTCGACCAGGAGGCCATCCATGGAGTCGACGCCGATCGCGCCCAGCATCTCGGCGCGCTCGTCCGGAGAGTGGACCAGGTAGGGCACCCTAGGCTTGCGACTCCGTGAATCGCTTGTAGGCCGCTTCGTCCAGCAGGTCCTTGGGCAGCTCGCCGGCGAGCTCGAGCTTGAGGATCCAGCCGTCGCCATAAGGGTCGGAGTTGATGAGCTCGGGCTTGCCGGCCAGCTTGTCGTTCACTGTACTGATGCGCCCGGGGACAGGGGAGTAGAGGTCGCTGGCCGCCTTGACGGATTCGACGACGCCGAAGCTCTCGCCTGCTTCGAGCCTTCGGCCGGGATTCGGCAGCTCGAGGAAGACGACGTCGCCGAGCTGTGCCTGCGCGAAATCGGTGATGCCGACGGTCACGGTCTTGCCGTCGGCGGTGAGCCATTCATGGGTCTTGGTGTAAAGCCGGCCCGCCATGCCATCCTCCCTGTTTCGTGAACGCTGCCGCCGCTCGGCTCAGGACTTCACGGGCGCGGCGGCCGATCGCGCCGAACCACGGTAGAAAGGCAGCTGTACGACTTCGGCCGAGGCTTCGCGACCTCGAACGTCGACGCGAGCGGCTTCCCCGACTCGCAATGATGCGACTTCCACCATCGCGAGCGCGATGGGGTGGCCGAGGAAGAACGAGTGAGTGCCGCTGGTGACGGCGCCGACCTTGGCATCCTGGCTGAAAACCGCGGCGCCGTGGCGCGCGATGTCGCCGGGCGCAGTCCTGAGCCCGACCAGGGTCCGTTTTGGGCCTTCCTCTTTGACCTGCGCCAGCGCGCGCCGGCCAATGAACTCACCCTTCGAGAGCTTCACCGTCCAGCCCAGTCCGGCCTCGTACGGGTTGACGGTCTCATCCATGTCGTTGCCGTAAAGGCGTAACGCCGCCTCGAGGCGGGTGGCGTCGCGAGCTCCGAGGCCGGCTGGCAAGGCGCCATGCGGCGTGGCGTGTTCGAGAATTGCGTCCCAAACCGCTCCGACCTTTTGGGAGTCGACGAACAGCTCGAATCCGTCCTCTCCGGTGTAGCCGGTGCGGGAGATCACCGCTTTGGTTCCGCCGACCTCGCCATCCCGGAAACCGAAGTACGGGATCGACTCCAACCCCGATTCGGCGGTCGATGGCAACAGCTCCTGTGCCCGCGGGCCTTGGAATGCGAGCAGGCTCAGCTCCTGGCTCCGATCCTCGATCTGTGTGCCCGAGGGCGCGTGCGCGCGCATCCACTCGAGATCCTTCAGTCGGTTGGACGCGTTGACCACGATCAAAAAATCGTCGGGTCCGTCGGCACTCCTGTAGATGACGAGGTCGTCGAGGACGCCGCCATCCTCTCGGCACATGAGCGCATACAGGGCTCGATGCGGCTCGAGCCTGGAGACATCGTTGGTGACCAGACCCTGCACAAACCCCGCCGCCCCCGGGCCTCTTACGACCACGCGGCCCATGTGCGAGATGTCGAACAGGCCGGCCACCTTCCGAACCGCAATGTGCTCGCCGCGGATCGACGTGTACTGCTGCGGCAGCTCCCAGCCGCCGAAGTCGACCATGCGCCCACCGAGGGCGACGTGGCGGTCGTACAGGGGCGTCCTGGCCAGGCTAGCCGTCAAGGTCGGAGCGCTCGTCTTCGTCGTCGTCCAGGTTGATGGCCTCAGGGTCGATGAAGGCGAGCAGTTCTTCGTCGTACCGGCGCCGGGCCTCGGCGACCACACGGGCGACGTAGAGCGTCCGATCGAGGGTCCACTCAAGCTTCTCAGCGAGTTCGGCAGCGGTCGGTTTGCGGTGCAGCAGCCGGCGCGTAACCAGCTCGGTTCGCTCGTAGTCCGCGGCTGCGGTCACGAGCAGCTCCGCTTCGCGGACGGCCGCAGCCTCGTCTGCGATGGCGGCGTCCATCTGGGCGTCAATCCGACCTTCGGCGAAAGTGGCGAAGTCCGCCTCTCCGCTCTCGGCAAACGAACGGACCGCTTCCAAAAGCCCGATGGAGCCCTCCTGAACCAGGTCGGAAACCGACAATCGCTGCTCTCCTCGGGCTGCGGCCAGGCGGATGACCATATCCAGGTGCGCCGCCACGAGGCGCTCCTGGCTCGCTCGATCGCCAAGTCCCGCGCGCTCGAGAAGCCTCGTTTCCTCGCCGGGCGCCAGATGGCCGGCGAGGCGTGCCTGCTCGATCAACGCGCTCAGTGCGGCGGCATCGTCTGAGCGATCGTCTGGAGTCGACATGTCCACCGAATGGATTTTACGACGCGACCTCGAACCCTCCCGGCCGGCGCTAGCTTGGCAATGTTCCACGTTTTACATCACCGCTCCGAAGGGGGCCTAGACTCAAAACATGCGCGTCCGCCACTTGCTCGGAGCCGGTGCGGTCGCCCTGGCGATCGCCGCCTTGCTGCCCGCACCAGCGGCCGCGTCCACGCCTCGCGTCGAACAAGCCGACCTCAACGGAGACATCAACACGATCATGGCCGCCTACATCTCGGCCTCTGTCTCCCGCGCTGAGGCCGACCACGCCGACGCCCTCCTGGTAGTGATCAACACGCCAGGCGGAATCTCCACCTCGATGGACGACATCGTGACCAGCCTCCTGAACTCCAAAGTCCCCGTCATCGCCTTTGTCTATCCAAGTGGCGCGCGGGCAGCCTCGGCCGGACTCTTCGTGGCCCAGGCAGCCGACATCCTGGCTATGGCGCCCGGCACCAACATCGGATCGGCGCACCCGATCCAGGCCACCGGCTCGGACATCACCGGTGACCTCGGCAAGAAGGTTCTCAACGATGCGGTGACGCGGGTTCGCAACCTCGCCTCCATGCACGGCCGTAACGCGGATTGGGCAGAAGACGCAGTGCGCAACAGCGTGAACATCAACGCGGAGGAAGCGGTGCGGCTCCACGTGGCCGACCTGGAGTCACCCGATCCGGCCTCACTGATGAACGCGATTGACGGCCGTGTCGTGCCTCGGCCCTCCGGTTCGCTGACGCTGCACGCGGCGGGAGCCCAGATCCAGGACTTCCCGATGCCCTTCTGGATGCTCTTCTTGAACGCGCTTATCGATCCGACGGTCGCCGCGCTCCTGATCCTGCTCGCCGCCTACGGCATCATCACGGAGCTCTCCACGCCCGGGGCGATCCTGCCCGGCGTCGTGGGCGGGATTGCAGCCGTGCTCGCGATCGTCTCGCTCGCCAACCTTCCCGTCAACATCGCGGGAGCGCTGCTGTTGCTGCTCGCGCTCGTGCTCTTCATCGCCGACCTCAACGCCCACACGCACGGCATCCTCAGCTCGGGCGGAGTCGTGGCCCTTCTATTGGGAATGGCGTTCCTCATCAATACCGGGCCGGTCGGGCTCGGCGTTAATCCACTGGCGGCAGTCATCGCGGCCGCGGTGACGACCGGGTTCTTCGTCTTCTTCATTCGCAAGGTGTGGACCGCGCGGCGCCGTCCTGTCACGACTGGGTCCGAGGCGCTTGTGGGCGCGAAGGGCGAGGCTCGCGAGGAGCTCGCCCCGGAAGGACTAGTCTTTGTCCGCGGCGCGCTCTGGAAAGCGGTCGCGTCGAACGGACCGATTCACACGGGCACCCCTGTTCGCGTGGTGGGTCGCAAGGGTTTGCAGCTGCAAGTGGAGGCCGGCGACACCGGACCGAAGAAGGAGGACGCGTAATGGACATCACGACGCTCGTAGTCGTGGGTGTGGTCGTCGTGCTGGCGCTGATCATCGCGTTCTCGAGCCTTCGTATCGCCAACGAGTACGAACGCGGAGTGGTGTTCCGCCTCGGCCGTCTCATCGCGCTCAAGGGTCCCGGCCTGTTCTTCATCATTCCGTTCGGCATCGACAGGCTGGTCAAGATCGACCTGCGCGTCATCACCCTCGAGGTGCCTCCGCAGGAGGTGATCACCAACGACAACGTCACGGCGAAGGTCAATGCGGTCATCTACTTCCAGGTCATCGACCCACAGAGGGCGGTGACCCAGGTCTTGAACTACATCAATGCGACATCGCAGATCGCGCAGACCACCCTGCGAGCGGCGCTCGGTCAGGCCACCCTGGACGACCTGCTCGCCAATCGCGAGAAGATCAACCAGAACCTGCAGAAGATCATCGACGAGCAGACCGAGCCGTGGGGCATAAAGGTGAGCGTCGTCGAGATCAAGGACGTCGAGCTGCCCCAGACGATGCAAAGGGCGATGGCAAAGCAGGCCGAGGCCGAGCGCGAGAAGCGCGCCAAGATCATCAACGCCGACGGCGAGTTTCAGGCTTCGCAGACGCTCGCAAACGCCGCCCAGATCATCGGGACCCAGCAGGGGGCCCTCCAGCTCCGGTTCCTGCAGACGCTGGTTGAGATCGGCACCGAAAAGAACACCACGATTGTTCTCCCCATCCCGATCGAGCTCTTCCGGCCGATCCTGGAGGCCACCTCGACCAGGCCGACGTCACCGGGGCCGACCAGCGCCCCGGTCCTGTCGCCAACGACCTCGAAGCCAGGCTGATCCCGCAACTGCCACTCGACGCGGCGGGCGCGTTCGTCTCGCTTTTGCTGCCGCTGCCCCTGATCATCGTCGCCAACTCTGCGGTGGGCAAGCCGTGGGCCGTTCACGCGGCGGGGATCCTCGCCGGGTTGACCTCTGGCGCGACATTTCTTTTCGGCGCGATCTACTTCGCCGGCGTCCTGGGGCCGCCGTCACCAGGCGTCTCGCCCGCTCCAATCGGGATCGGCCTGATGGTCACGTCTGCGGTCGCCGCTCTGGTTGCGGCCAATCCATTCCGAACGCGCATCGCCCACCTACTGAGCCTCGATCCTGACAATCCTGTCCACGCCTTGGCACTGGCGTTAGCCGTCATCCTCTTCGGCTCGCAGGTCACGCTCGTCTTCTTTACCAACGTTCTCGCAGCGGACCAAGCACAACCGCCGCTGACGGTGCTCGACCTGCTCGCGCAGGAGCTGCCGTTTCTCATCATCGCCGTGACTGGAGTCGGGCTCTTCATCCGCCGAAACGGAGCCGAGACGGCGGTCAGGCTGGGTGTGGTCACGCCGATCTGGTGGCAGATCACGCTGGCACTTGCCGCCGCCGGAGTCTTTTTCGCGTTCGCCCAGGGAGTCGACGCGTTGAGCCACTCATGGACGCCAGGCGTCGCCCACCAGATCGACACCACGACCCAGCATGTGTTCGGAGGGCTGAATAACCCGGCCGGGATTGCCGCCATCGCGATACTGCCGGCGATTTGCGAAGAGATCTTGTTTCGAGGTGCGATCCAGCCGCGGCTGGGGCTGGTTGTCGGCGCGCTGCTGTTCACTTCGATCCACACCCAGTACAGTGTGTCATTCGACACGCTAGCCGTGTTCATCCTCGCGCTCGGCCTGGGTGTCATCCGCAAATACACGAACACGACGACGTCGAGCATCTGCCACGCCACCTACAACCTCACCGTCAGCATCGGCGTCGGCAGTCAGTTCCTCGGCTTCGCGATCGCCGCCGAGCTGGCTCTGGTGCTCCTGACCGCATACGCGTTGTGGTCGATTCGGCGCCGCCTGGCCGCCGCGACGAATCCGACAGGCGGGGGTTCTTGACAGCCTGGGTTGTGGGACCGAGATCGAGCCCGTAGCCTCGGCCCTATGGTGCGAGGCGGGGGAGGGGCCGCACCGGGATGGGAGGGCCCCAAAAAGGAAGGGCAGCGGGGTGGGCGGCGGTGACGGCCTGTGCCGGGCAGGCGAGGCCGGATATTGTTCCCGGATATCGAGCCGCAACCACGCTTAACAACCGGTATTGGCAGACTCAACAGCACACGCTACAATCCGCATGAATGGCCCCAGATATAGCAGTTGATTTAAAAGCCAACCCCAAGATGTTGACCACCACCAGGGCCGCCGTTATTGCGGTCGTGAACCAGAAGGGCGGCGTGGGCAAGACCACCACGGCCATCAACCTCGGCGCTGCCCTGGCCGAGTTGGACCACCCCGTCCTCCTGGTCGACCTCGACCCGCAGGCCAACACCACCTCAGGACTCGGCCTCGATCCGGCCCGCTTACGGCACTCGATTTATCAGCTGCTCGCCGGCGAGGCCACGGTCGAGGAGGCGATGGTCGAGACGGCGGTGCCGCACCTCAGCCTCGTGCCTTCGCACATCGACCTTGCCGGCGCCGAGATCGAGCTGGCGATGCTCGATGAGCGCGAGACCAGGCTGCGCAAGGCGTTCCAGGAGATCCCTGCCGGGGTCGAGTGCGTGATCATCGACTGCCCGCCCTCATTGGGCCTTCTCACCCTCAATGCGCTTACGGCCGCTACGGCCATGCTCATCCCGACCCAGTGCGAATATTTCGCGCTCGAAGGTTTGCGACATCTCCTCTACACGCATCAGCTCGTGCGCTCGCGCCTCAACCCAAAGCTCGAGGTCGCCGGCATCCTTATGACCCAGTTCGACTCGCGCACGACCCTGTCGTGGGATGTGCTCGAGGAGGTGCGGCGGACACATCCCACACACGTCTTGAAGACGCTCATCCCACGCAACGTTCGGATCAGCGAGGCGCCCAGCCACGGCAAGCCGGTGATCCAGCACGACCCCGCATCACGGGGCGCGGCCGCATATCGCGCCCTCGCAAAGGAGCTGTTGGAACGATGAAGCAACCACGACTGCGCGGACTCGGCCGCGGACTCGGAGCCCTGATCCCGATGTCGCGCGACGGCGAGGCGATGGTGCCGCAGATGATCGCCGTCGATCAGATCCGTCCATCGCACCAGCAGGTCCGCACCCGCTTCGACGCCGAACCGCTGGGCGAGCTCGCGGAGTCGATCCGCCTTCACGGCGTGCTGCAGCCCCTGCTTGTGCGCAGGCGTCCGGACGGTTACGAGCTGATCGCAGGCGAGCGGCGATGGCGCGCGGCGCGACTCGCGGGCCTCAACGCAGTGCCCGCGATCATCCGCCAGGACACCGGCAATGACGAGCAGCTCGTGCTCGGTCTCATCGAAAATCTCCAGCGCACCGACCTCGACCCGATCGAAGAAGCGCGGGGGCTCAAGCGCCTCACCGAAGAATTCGGTCTTACTCACGACGACGTAGCGCAGCGGATCGGCAAGAATCGCGTGACGGTGACACAGTCATTAAGACTTCTGAGTGGCTGCGCCGCGGTCCAATCATCAGTCGCCGCAGGCGCCATCACCGCCGGTCATGCGCGCGCGCTCATCGCACTCGAGAACCAGGCCGCGCAGGAGCACGGGCTGAAGGTTGTCATCGCGAAAAGGTTCTCTGTGAGGCAGACGGAGAACTGGGTGCGCACTTACAAGCCACGCCGCGTACTGCGTGGAAATGCGCCTGCGGAACTCCGTCACATCGCGGCAGACGCCGAAACCAAGCTGGGTGTACCCGTGAAAATCACGGGCAGTCTCAATCGCGGCAAGATCGAGCTTCGTTACTCCAGTCCAGAAGAGCTGGAACGGGTCTGCGCTAAGCTCGTCTCCTAAAAAATTTCATGGCCGCCCCCCAACAGCCCGCAGTAGCGGTTCCCCAACCGCGCGCTTCGACCGCTTCCTCGCTTCTGCGCGAGCTTGCCGAGGTCGTCGTTCTCGCCATCATTCTTTACTTCGGCATCAGCTTCGCCGTGCAGACCGTGCACGTCGAAGGGCTGTCGATGTTCGCGACTCTCGACGACAACGATTACCTGATCGCCGACAAGATCGCCTACCGCCTCCACGCCCCACAACGGGGCGACATCATCATCCTTCGACCCCCCACCGACGACTCCAAGGACTTCATCAAGCGCGTGATCGCCCTGCCCGGTGAACGACTCCTGATACGCGACGGCCAAGTCTTGATAAACGGCCACCGCCTCAACGAGCCATACCTACCCGAGAATTGGACATCGCAGGCCAACTGGGGTGCTCCCGACGGCCAGGTCATGCCACCCAACCAATATTTCGTCATGGGGGACAACCGCAACCGCTCGCAAGACTCACGAACATTCGGACCCATCGGTCGCGACCGCATTGATGGACGTGCGTGGTTCCGCATCTGGCCGCTCAACAATTTCGGCAACATCTATTCCAAGACGCCGACCCTGGAGACTGGGAGCGGCTAGGCTCCGACCGCTGCCCTGAAAGGGGCGTCCTTGGCAAACGGCCCTATCACCGCCATCTGGATCGGCCCTCGCAGCACCTCGTTGGCGACCCGACGAACATCGGCCGCGGTGATGGCGTCGACGATCGCCACCTCCTCCTCGATCGTCTTGATCGATCCGATCAGCAGCTGCTGATACGCGAGCCAGAAAGAAACGCCGTTGGTGCTCTCGAGCTCGAGCCGCAGGCGGCCTTTCGTGAACTCCTTCGCCCGATTCAGCTCCTCATCGGCCAGGTCGTGATCGCACAGGTTCTGCATCTCTGCGATCACCGCGCTGACTGCGCTCACCGCATTCTTCGGATCGACCCCGAGATACACGCCCAGCAAACCCGTGTCTCGATGCTTCTGGGTGAAGCTGTGCACGTCGTATGCCAGTCCGAGCCGTTCGCGGATGTTCAAGAACAGGCGCGAGCTCATCCCTTCGCCGAGGACCGTGTTCAGCAGATCGATGGTGAATCGATCCGGGTGCAGATAGCTGATCGCGCGCACGCCCAGGCAGATGTGCGCTTGCTCCGTCCGCCGGCGGCGCATCAGGACGCGAGGACCGGTGAGCGGCTCGGGACGCATCGGCGCCAGCTGACCATCGGGCTCGGGCGGAAGCGTCAACCCAGACCGTACTAGGTCCAGCATCCGCATCTCGTCTACCGCTCCGGCCACGCCCATGACCAGGTTCGGCAAGCGGTAATGCGCGTTCGCGTACTCGATGATGTCGTCCCGCGTGAGCCGCACGACGGACTCCTCGGTTCCCGCGATGTCCCGGCCAAGCGGATGGTTTGGCCACATGATCTCCTCGAAGAGGTTCTGGACGAAATCCTGGGGCTGGTCCTGGTACATCCGCAGCTCTTCGAGGATCACCATGCGCTCGCGCTCGATGTCGGCCGGAGTCAGCTTGGAGTTGGACACGATGTCGAGCATGACGTCGAGCCCGAGCTCCACGTGCTCGGCAGGCACGCGCGTCCAGTAGGCAGTCAGCTCCTTGTCGGTCGATGCGTTGATGAAGCCACCAACCCCCTCGATCGCGTCGGCGATCTCCTTCGACGTCGGCCTCTTGTGCGTGCCCTTGAAGAAAAGGTGCTCGATGAAATGCGACACGCCCGCGTGGCGCTCGTCCTCGAGCCTCGAGCCCCCGCCGAATGCGAGGACGAGGCTTGCGGACAGTCGTTCGGGCATGGCGGCAGTGACAAGAGTCGCGCCAGCCGCCAGCCCATGCACCCGGTGAGTCATGGGAGGAGCCAGTATAGGGCGGCCTAGAGCTCCGGCCGGCTCTCCCCGAGCGCGCCCAAAGCTGCGTACAGGGTCATGGCCACAAAGTCGGCAGGCATCCCATCCGAAACCGCATCCAGCGCCTCGCCCAGGTACTTGCGCACGTTGGATCCTTGCTCGATCTCCTTCAGCTCAAGGCAATCACGGATAGCCTCGGCGATCTCCGTCGGCGTGATCTCCTCGTCCCCGGCGCCGTCCGCGACCTCGTTGACGAGCGCGATCGCCTTCCGGATCCGCTCCGCCGCGGCCCGGCCGGGCATGGGATCAGCCGTTCGCCGGCTTGCGGGGTCCGACCACGACCCGGCGATCGGGCTCCTCGCCGATGCTGGAGCTGCCGACGTCCGGATCGTCCTGCAGGGCGAGGTGGATTGCGCGCCGCTCGAACGCCTGCATGGCGTCCAGCGTGATCGCGTCGCCGGTCATCTTCACCTGCCGCGCCGCCCGCAGGGCGATCTCGCGCACGGTGTGCTCGCGGCGCTGGCGGTATCGCTCGACGTCGACGATCACGCGCTCGCCCTCAGCGAGATGCTTGCCCACCATGACGTTGGTCACGGATTGCAGCGCGCGCAGCGTCTCACCTCGCCAGCCGATCAGTGCGCCCAGGTCGCGACCGCTGATATCGAGCGTGATGGGATCGGTGCCGGTGCGAACAGTGACCTGCGCGCGCACGCCCATAAGCTTCAGCAGTCCCTCAACGAGCGAGCGCGCAACGTCGGCCTTGCCGTTGCCCTGCGCGCCCGCAGCTACCGCCGGGGCAGCGGTCAGGTCGATCACACTCACCTCGACCACGGTCTCCTCATGCCCTTCGCTGATCACGCGCACGTCCACGTTGCGACGGCTCTCGCCAAGCTCGATCAAGGCTGCGTCGACCGCTTCGTCGAGGGTGCGGCCTCGGCCTTCTGCTGACTTCATCGGAATGCCCCCACGATATTGCTCACTTCTTCGGCCGCCTGGGCCTACCGTTCTGTGGCACCGGCTTCAGGCTCGGGCTCGGCTTCGGACCGTTCCGCGGACCATCCCCACCCTTCCTCACCACCGCCTGCGTGGGCCCTCCGCCACCCGCATTTCGCTTCGGCAGGAGGTTGCCCCACCCGACCACGAAGTACTGCTGAATGATACTCACGCAGTTCCCGATGAACCAGTACATGCCCAGACCCGCGGGCACCTGAAGGGCGAAGTAGCCAATCATCAGTGGGGACAGCCAGACCATCGTCCGCGTCATCTGCTGCGTCTGCAGCTCCTGCTCGGTGGGGTTGAGCGGCGGTGGCTGCTGAAGCATCTTGGACTGGACGAAGGTCGTGATCGCGGCCAGCAGCGGGAAGATCAAATACTCTGGCGAAGGTATCGGGAAGCCCGGAATCAGCACGTGGTGCATCGGGATATCGTTGAGGTTCGGCACGAATAGGAACGGCTGCGGTGGATGGCCGGCCTTGGCGAAGCCCTGGAAGACGTAATAGAGCGCGGTCAGGATCGGGATCTGAACGACAAGCGGGAGGCAGCCGATCATCCCGCCGAGCGGATTGACTCCATGCTCCTGGTAGAGCTTCATCATCTCCGCGTTGAGCTTCTGAGCGTCTTTCTTGTACTTTTTTCGCAGCTCCCCGACCTGGGGAGCGAGCTTTCGCTGCTCGGCCACCGTTTTGCGCTGGGTGACCAGCTGGAACTGCGTGAGCGGCGACAGGGCCAGGCGAATGATGAGCGTGAGCACGATGATCGCCACGCCGTAGGCCCCGATCGAGTTGATGATCGGAACAGCCTGGAAGTGGACGTACAGGAAATTCAAGAACGACGCCAGCGGCGCCTCGATTACAGCCTGCCACAGGTGCTGGATCGGCAAAAAAACGTCGAAGAAGGAGCTCAGGTTGATGTCAGCGTCTCCAAGGATGTGAGTGGTGGTCAGGGAACAGGATCGTAGCCGCCCTTGGCGAATGGGTGGCAGCGCGAGATCCGCACCGCCCCCATCCATCCGCCCCTGAGCCAGCCATACCGCTCCACGGCCTCATACGTGTAGTGCGAGCACGACGGGTAGTAGCGACACGATGGCGGCAGGATCTTCGAGAATGTCATCTGATAACCGCGGATCATTGCCAGCAGGATGGTCGTCATGAGTTCAACTTCGCGAGCCTGAGCGCCGCCTGCTGCATGTCTTCCTTCAAGTCTGCAAACGTCACTTCGAGCGCCGCGGGGCGGGCGATCAGGACCACGTCATATCGTATTCCCACACCGCTCAGCGGCGAATCAGGCCCGAGCAGATGCTCGCGCGCCGCCTCCCGGAGTCGCCGCCGTGCCCGGTTGCGGTCGACGGACCCCTTTACGTTGCGACTGACCGTGACCCCCACCCGGCTGTCGGGGGTGGTCCCCTCCACTGCAAACGCCACCAGGGAGCGGCCGGAATAGACACGTCTACCTTCGATGACGGCTCGGAAATCCGACTGGCGGCGCAGCCGGAAACGCCGCTTCAAGCGCCCTCGCCTCCTTTACGGAGTGAGGCGCTGGCGGCCTTTGCGACGCCGGTTTTGCACTACGCGCGCACCGCCTCTGGAGCCCATGCGGCGGAGAAAGCCGTGCACCCGCCGGCGGTAGCGCTTCTTGGGTTGATAGGTTCGTTTGATGAGGAATTCCCCCGACCTTCGATCTTGCTGGAACCGCGGTAGTGTAGCCGAGAGACGCTCTCACATCCGTGATACCGCCTGTATCACCTCATCCATTGGCCTTGATGCCTTGCGGCAAGCACAGGCGTTTGTTACAATCCCCGCCCGGAAGCAGACGGGGTCGGACCAGGCGCCCAATCCAGTACGAGACGTGCGGGCCGAACTCATTCATCAGCTCTCTCGACGTTGACTTAAGCGAACACTACCGCTTCCATGTTTCGGATCAGATCGGATCGTGGATTTCAACTAGGTCGGCCCCGCCAGCCTGTGGAAATCCGGGCCGTTCTTTTCCACAGAGACTGAGATGCCATGGCTGAAAACGGTGGAGCTTCGTTTGAACCTGTGCTTGCGAGCAGGTAATTCAATGATCGCCTCGCGAGCGAGGGAGCAGGAGGAAATGAACGGTGACCTTGAACCCAGGTTGTCCACAGGATTTGCAAAAGGGCGCGAGCCTTTGCCCCCAGGCCTCGAGGGCCAGGTTGACTGGTCATGAGACTGGCCCGACGGCGCAAGGGAAGGCGTGAGGTGAACCAGGACCAGATCTGGTCTCAGGTCCAGGAGGAGCTACGCTTCCAGCTCGCCAAGCGGACGTACGACATGTGGCTCAAAAACACGTCGGTCGTCTCTGCCGACGGCAATACGTTCCGGATCGGAGTGCCCAGCAAGCTCGCCAAGGACTGGCTGGAGGATCGCTTCTCCGGACTGATCCAGGAAACCCTCCAGGCGGTCACGGGCTCGGAGGTCGACGTTGACTTCGTCATCTCTCCGACCGGTCATCGGCCCCAGCTCTTCACTGCCGGCGACCTCGTCAACGGCGACAACGGACACGACAACGACGTCGAGACCCTGCCCGATGCTCCGGTCATCGCCCCGTCCGAGCTCAACGCTCGGTTCAAGTTTTCATCATTCGTGGTCGGTCACAACTCACAGTTCGCTCACGCGGCGGCCAAGGCCGTCGCGGAAGCTCCCGGCGACAGCTACAACCCCCTGTTCCTCTATGGAGGAGTCGGTCTGGGCAAGACGCACCTCATGCATGCAATCGGCCACGAGGTCCACGACCGCTTCCCGCGCAAGCGCGTTGTTTACCTCACGTCGGAGCAGTTCACCAACGAGGTCATCAGCTCCATAGCCACGGCGCGCATGGGCGAGTTCCGGCACAAATACCGAACCGTCGACGTGCTGCTCATCGACGACGTCCAGTTCCTAGCCGGCAAGGACCGCACCAAAGAAGAGTTCTTCCACACGTTCAACGCGCTGCACGAGATCAACAAGCAGATCGTCATTTCCTCGGACCGCCCCCCGAAGGAGATCCCAACTCTCGAAGACAGGCTCCGTTCGCGATTCGAGTGGGGTCTCATCGCCGACATCCAGTCCCCTGATTTCGAGACTCGCCTCGCCATCCTCCATTCCAAGCTCGGCGACAACATCACCCTGGTTCCAGAAGACGTCCTCAGCTTCATCGCGCACAAGGTGCAGCGCAACATCCGCGAGCTCGAGGGGGCTCTTACACGTGTGCAGGCCTTCGCCGCTGTGCATCAGCGCCCCGTCGACGCCGAAGAGGCAGCCCGGCTGCTCGCCGACATCATTCCCGCGGGCACGCGCAAGCCCATCAACGTGGAGCGCATCCAGGCGCTTGTCGCCGACTACTACAACGTCACCCTCGACGACATGAAGGGCAAGCGGCGCGACAAGCACATCGTTTTCCCTCGCCAGGTCGCGATGTTCCTCGTCCGCGAAGAGACCCCCTCATCGCTGCCGGCGATCGGCAAGGCATTCGGCGGCCGTGACCACACGACTGCACTCCACTCCATCGAGAAGATCGCCAACGAGCTCAAGGAAGACGAGAGATTGCGCTACGAGGTCCAGGCCATCCGCGAGCGCCTGTACGCCCAGTGATGGTCACGCCGCGGCGACTTTCCACACGTTATGCCAATAGGCAAGGGAGAGGACACGCATCATTGACTAGCGGCCGATTCCTCCCCAGAGAGCTAACAGGCAAGGCCGCCGACTCAAGAGCTTGTCCGGACCTTATCCCCCATTCAATTCGATCTGTAAAGACTCTCGACATCCACAGTCTGCACAGCGCTTACTGTTATCGACTACGGGTCATCTCTATTAAGAGAAACTCTTATTACGGGGGACAACTGTCTTGAAAGCCAAAGCCATCGAAGCTCAGATGAAGGTGACGTGCAGGCCAGGAATTCTTGGTCAGGCCCTGCAGGTCGTCTCGCGCGCAATCTCGAGCCGCACCACTTTGCCCATCCTCAACAACATCCTCATCGAGACCACATCCGAAGGCCTGGTGCTGACGGCAACCAACCTCGAGATCGGGATTCGCAAGCTGGTGGCCGCCGAGGTGTCGATGGAAGGCAGCACCACCGCGCCGGCTCGCCTTCTCACAGATTTCGTAAGCACCCTTCCCGATCAAGATCTCGAGATGACCCTCGATGGAGCCACTCAATCTCTCAATCTTCGATGCGCGCGTTTCGACACGCACATCAAGTGCATCGAGGCCGAGGAGTTTCCTCCGGGGCCGCGGCCAGATGAAGGCGACCGCATCGAGGTTGCGCTGGACGACCTGGTCAGCGCCGTCGAGCAGACGTCGATGGCCGCTTCCACGGATGAGGCGCGGCCGGTCCTGACGGGCGTGCTGGTGCAGGTCCAGGGCGGCAACCTCACCCTGGCCGCCACCGACGGCCATCGCCTCGCGGTGCGCAAACTGGGTGCCGGCGGAGCGGGCGATCTGGAGGCGAGCCTCATCGTGCCGGCGCGGGCGCTGGCGGAGCTCTCGCGGGTGCTGAAAGGCGAGCCGGGGCGGGTGGAAGTGATCATCTCCAAGGCCCGCAATCAGATCTTTTTCAAGGCGGGCAGCTCCGAACTGACATCCCGTCTTATCGACGGAAAGTATCCAAACTACGCACAGGTTATCCCCAGTAAAAGCTCGACCACAGTGAAGGTCTCGACCTCAGAGCTCACCCAGACCGTACGCGCGGTCTCGCTGTTCGCCCGCGACAGCGCCAACGTGATCCGGGTTAAGGCCCAGGCCGGCTCCCTGATCCTGTCCGCCACCACCAACGAGGTCGGCGATAGCAGGGCGGAGATGGCAGCCGACGTCGAGGGCTCCGATATCCAGATCGCCTTCAACGCCCGGTACGTCCTCGACGCGCTGGGCGTCATCGGTGAGGATCAGGTTGAGCTTCTGTTCGACGGCCCGCTCAGCCCCGGCCTGCTCCGGCCGCCGGGCAAGGACCACTACCTCTACGTGATCATGCCCGTGCGGGTCGCTATGTCCTAATCGAACCTTAGTGCTCCTCCGGCGCCTCCAGCTCAGAAACCACCGCAACTACGCCCACCTGGACCTCTCGATGAAGCCCGGAGTCAACGTCTTCATCGGCGCCAACGGCCAGGGCAAGACCAACCTCCTCGAAGCGGTCGCGATGCTGGCACTCTCGGCGTCGCCGCGAGCGCGCCGGGAGGTAGAGCTGGTCGGTCCTGTGGCCGCCGCGTCTCGGATCGAAGCTGTGATCGAGGCGTCGGGCCGGCGCATGGAGCTGACCATCGCGCTCAACGTGGAGGGAGACCGGGCGCATCGCACGATAGAGGTGGACGGAGCGCGGCGCCGGGCGTTCGATCTGCCGGGGCACTTCAGGGTCACGCTCTTCTGGCCGGACGACCTCGGGCTCATCAAGGCCGGCCCGGACCAGCGCCGGCGATTCCTCAACCAGCTCCTGGTCCAGGTCGAGCCCGGCTACGCGCGGTCGCTGTCGAGCCTGCGCCGGATCCTCGAGCAGCGCAACAGCTTGCTGAAGCGGATCGCCGCCGGCGAGGAGGCGTCCGAGCAGCTCGAGGTGTGGAACGCAGAGCTCGTGCGAACTGGCACCGAGGTCGTCAACGCGCGCGCCAAGGCGGTGCACGAGCTCGCGCCGGAAGCAGCACGCTGCCACGCGGAAATCGGCGGCGGAGAACGTCTCGAAATCGAATACCTGGGCCCGCCGGAGGATCTGGCGGCGGCTGTGCATAACTCGCTCGCCGAGGACCTGCGCCGCGGTGCCACCAGCGTGGGTCCGCATCGAGACGATCTGCGCGTGCTGCTGGACGGCCGGGACGCCCGCGGTTACGGCTCCCAGGGCCAGCAGCGGACCGCAGTTGTCTGCCTCAAGCTGGCGGAGGCCGAGCTGGTCACCAGGCGCACGGGAGAGCGCCCAGTGCTCTTGCTGGACGACGTTTTGTCCGAACTGGACCTCGAGCGGCGCAGCGCCTTGCTGCGCCACGTGGCCACAGGCGGGCAGGTGGTGATCACCTCGGTTGACGCGGGCCCGTTTCCGCCGGATCTTATCGCCGCGGCCACGGTCTGGAGCGTTGAAGCCGGAGAGGTCAAGCCCTGTGGATAAGCTGGGCAATATCCTGCCCCGCGTGCTCCGCCGGCAGCCTGGGGGAGGGCGCCTGCTGGGCACCCAGGTGGCGTCCGCGTTCAGGGCGATGATCGGCTCGGAGCCCGCCCGTCTATGCGACGAGGTGGAGCTTCGGTCGGGGGCGCTCGTGGTCACGACGTCAAGCCCTGCGCTGGCGCATCAGCTCCGGCTCGACTCCGAGATGATCGTCGCGCGCCTCAACGGAATGGATCTTGGGCGTCGCGTGCGGTCGCTCCGGGTGCGCATCGGGCGCTCGGCACTCATGGAATGATCCGGCTCGACGCGGAGCAGCGCGCCGCCGCCACCGTAGGCCGTGGGCCCGTGCGGGTCGTGGCCGGAGCAGGCACAGGCAAGACCGCGGTCATCGCCGAGCGGTTCCGCCGGCTGGTGAAGGGTGGGGTGCCGCCAGGGTCGATCCTGGTCATGACGTTCACAGACCGCGCCGCCGCCGAGATGCGCGAGCGGATCGAGGACCTCATCGGCGGGGTCGCCCCGGCGGTGGGGACATTCCATGCGATCGCGCTGTCGTGGCTTCGGACGGATGGCCGGGCCGTCGGCGTGCCGGCGGGATTTCGGATCATCACCGGTGCGGACCGCTGGATCCTTGCTCGCGAGCTGATGTGGGAGCTCGGCGACCTGGCCCTGACCGGCGACGAGCGTCCGGACGACCTCGTGTCGCCTGCGCTGCAGATGCTCGAGCGGCTCAAGCAGGAGCTCGTTCCGCTCGAACGGCTGAGCGCATGGGCGGAAAGCGCCGAGGACCGTGAAAAGGCAGAGCTCATGCAGGCCTGCGTGCGGCTCTTCAGTGGGTATGAGGCCCAGTGCCGCAAGCAGCACCTGCTCGACTTCGACGACTTGCTGTCGCTCACCGTCAGGATGCTCGAGCGCCGCCCCGCGCTTCTCGAGGCGTATCGCGCCAGGCACGCTCACGTGCTCGTCGATGAGTACCAGGACTTGAACCTCGCGCAGGAGCGCCTGGTCGAGCTGATCGCCGGCGGCGGTGAACCGTTTGTGGTCGGAGACGACGACCAGAGCATCTATCGCTTCCGCGGTGCGTCGCGCGCCAGCCTCGAGCGATTCTTGCGCGCTTTCCCGGCCGCAAACACCGTGACTCTGGCTCGCAACCACCGCAGCTCGCGGCGCATCGTCGCCGCGGCCTCTGCGCTGGTCGCCAACAATCCAGACCGGTTGTCCAAGCAGCTGCGCTCATCGCAGGGCGGCGAAAAGGTGGAGCTCTGGTCGTGCCCCGATGGCGCGACCGAAGCCGATGCAATCGCGCGGGAGGCTGCGCGGCTGATCGCGTCCGGAGTGGCTCCTTGCGACATCGCGGTGCTCTGCCGCACCAACGCGATCGCCCGACCGATTGCCGGCGCGCTCGCCGCGCACTCGCTGCCGCACGTCGTCATCGGCGGCCACGGATTCAACGACCGCCACGAGATAAGGGACGTGATCGCGCTGCTGCGCGTGTTGCGAGACCCTGGTGATGTCGTCGCGCTCGCGCGCGCAATCACGCGTCCGCCAGCGTGCCTGGAACCGCAAGAGGCGCTCGCGGTCCTTCGCGACCGCAAGGATTCATCACCACTTGATGCGCTGAAGGGCTGGGCGCGGGCGGCGGGTTTCGCGAACGTGCTGGAAAACCTGTGCGCGCAGGCGGCCCTCCTCGACGTTCGCGATCTGTTCTTCGAGCTGATGGAAAGGACGCGCTATCTGGAATCGTTGTCGTCGACGCTCGAGGCCAGCGAGGGGGCGCGGGCGGTCGCCAACGTGAGCCGCTTTGCCGAGTTGATCGCGGAATTCTGTGAGGGCGCCACCGACCGCTCGCTGGATGCGTACATGCGCCACCTCGACCTCGTCCTTCTATCTCAGGAAGATGAGGGGCCGGCCGAGGTCGAGGGTCTCGCCGACGCGATCCAGGTCATGACGATCCACCAGGCCAAAGGACTGGAGTTCGAGGCCGTGTTCGTTCCAGGCCTCGTCGAAGGCAGGCTGCCGCAGTCCGGCCGCTCGCCGAGGTTCGAACTGCCTGCGGCCGTGCTGGAACCGCTTGTGCGCGGTCGCGAGGACGTTATCGCCGAGGAGCGCCGCCTTCTGTATGTGGCGATGACGCGAGCGAAGCGGTCGCTTTATCTCACGCGGGCGTCGCATTACGAGGGCGGACGGCGGTGGAGGGAGTCGCGTTTTCTCGAAGAGGTGCGGGCGGCGGGGATTCGGACCGTTGTGCTGCGGGACGTCGCTGCCAGCTCACGCCCCTCTGCCAGAAGGGGGGACTCCCCCCTAAATGCGCGGGGCCTGGAGAAGCCAGTTCCCGGCGCATCCCTCTGCCTTCCCTCTCCCCGAAGCGGAGAGGGAGAGATTGTCCTTTCCTACTCTTCTATTGCGGCGTACCTCGATTGCCCGCGCCAGTACTGGTACCGGTACGTCCAGCGGCTGCCGGCGGCCCAGTCCGCGGAAGCGGTGCAGGGCGTGATCATCCACGAGACGCTGCGGCGCGCGGCCGAGGCGAAGCGGGCCGGCGCCACGGTCACGGCGGACATGCTGAGTGCGCTCCACAGCACCGTCTGGGGCGATACAGCGTTTCCCGACCCCAGGCGTGCGCCCACGTTCCAACGCAATGGCGCCGCGCAGCTGGAGGCTTACCGGCAGCGTGGCGGGCTGGAGGCGCGTCCCGAGTACGTCGAGCATGCCTTCTCGGTCGCGGTCGACGGCTGGATGCTGAATGGCGTCATCGACCGCATCGATCGAGCCGACGAGAGCTGGCGGATCATCGACTACAAGACCGGGCGCCAGCTCGCCCGCGGCCGCCGCGACCTGCAGGTTGCGCTGTATGCGCTGGGCGCCGAGTCGGCGTTGAAGCTCGACCCGGTCGAGCTCGACGTCGTCTACCTGGCCTCAGGCGAATCGGTTCGAGTCGAGCAGACCGGTCCTCTCCGGGCTGAGGCGATGCGCCAGGGCGCGACGGTGGCCGAGGGCGTGAGGTCGGAGCGTTTCGATGCTCGTCCCGACCGGCGGCGCTGCCGCCTGTGTCCCTATCGCCTCGTATGCGCCGACGCCCTGTAGCGCGCGGCCAGCAACAGGCACTCGCGCGCGATGTCCGCGGATGCGTAAGGGTGCGCCATCTCGGCCGCCTTGCGCGACATCTCCTGCCACGTCGGTCCGCCTTCGGCGAGCACGCGGACCTCGTCGAGCAGGTCGCTCTCCTTGGGTGTGAACGCGCCGAAGCCGGCTTCGATGACGAAGTCGACGTTGGGCGATTCCTGGCCCGGAAGAAAACCGGTGACCAGCACCGGCACGCCCGTGGCGAGCGCTTCGGCGATCGCGCCCGGGCCGGCCTTGGTCACCACGACGTCGCACGCGCGCATGAGCTCCGGCATGAAGTCGACGAATCCCAGGACCAGCGTTGGGGTGGCGAAGCGAACACGCGCGAGCCGGCGGCGCAGCTTCTCATTCCGCCCGCACACCGCAATGACCTGCCAGTTGTAGGGCTCCCACGCAAGAACGCCCACCTGCTTGAGGAGGTTGCCCACGCCGGCCGCGCCTCCCATCACAAGCACGGTGAACCTCGTCTCGTCCAGCCCGTAGCGGCGGCGTAATGCGTGCTTTTCGCCGGGCGCGGGCGGCCTGAAGCGCAGGTCGACCGGCAGCCCTAGAAGCTTGACCCGGTCCGCCGGCACGCGCCGGCGCACGGCGACCTTGCGCGCCAGCTCCGTCGGCGCCACGACCAGGTCCGCCCCGCTGAAGGTCCAGCCGCGATGGAAATCGACCAGGTCCGTGATGACCGTCATGAGCGCGCGCGGCCGGGCGCCCTTCTGGATTGCCTGGTGGGCGACATGGTTCAAAAGCGGATGCACCGACAGGACGACGTCGGGATCATGCTTTTCGAGCAAGTCGGCGATCGAGTTGCGCACCCCGCGTCCGAACACGGCGCGGATGGCCGCGAACGTCGGCTTGGTGTTGCTCGAGTGGTAGACGGCACCCCACGCAACGCGTGAGCGCTGGATCACCGGCGAATAGAGGGACGCGAGGCGGCTCACCACCGCCGGGCCTTGCGAGATGAGGGGATCCGCGACCGTGACCGTGCACGTGGGGTCAAGCTGTTTCAACGCGTCGGTCAATGCCCGGGCTGCGGCGCGATGACCGCCACCCGTGTCGCTGAAGAGGATGAGGATCCTTGGCGAGCCGCCTTGTGGAGTCAGGATCGGCGGCGCGGGACGGGGAAGCGCGTCCGCCGGCTGGGCGCTTACCTGTGTCGCGCCGCCGCCCGGCGCGCAATCCAGCGCATGTTGTACTGGGCCAGCAGATACGTGATGAAGACCATGCCGACAATTCCGATGCCGACCCACAGCATCGTTCGCTTCGCCAGCTCATTGGCCGACAGCGGGGCGCCGCCCGGGTTCTGGTTCTGCTGAATGATGTACGCCGCCAGGTCTTTGATGTCCTGACCGGTCAGATTGGCGTTGCCGCCTTTGGCGGGCATGGCTATCGATTTCGGATCGCCCGGCTGAGGCTGGCGGCCGTTGGTGATGATGCTGATCAGGAAGTCGGGGTCGAGCGGGTTCGCCACGCCGGGCAGCTTGTCGATCGGGTTCAGGACCGCCCCGATGCCGCCTTCCAGGTTGACGCCGTGGCAGGTGGCGCAGTTCTGCCCGTAGAGGGTTGCGCCCCTGGTCGGGTCGCCTGGCAACGCGGTGCGCGCGGGCGAGGAATCGGCCAACGTGGTGATCGCGGTTAACGCCAGCAGCGCCGGAACCGCCAGCGCGACCAGGGCCGAGACTTTGAAGCCCTTAACCAGGCGCATGCCGGCAAAGATCATAACCCGCCCTTCAAAAGCGTTCTCCCCACCCGCCCGGGCCCGATGGGCCGTGGCGACCTCCCCAGTGGGTGGGGAGGGTCCTCCCAGCGGGAATAGCCCGTATGCGCGTAGGTTTTCAGGGATATGGCTTCCTGTTCGCCGGTCTCAAGGTCTGGGTTCTGCTGCGTCTCGAGGCGCTGGCTTGACGCGAGATCGGCCTATCGTGGCTGATCACGGCGCACTGATCTCCAACCGCTCCGCCGGCAGGCGCCTGGCGGTAATTTCCATGCACACATCGCCCACCGCTTCCCTGGGCGAGAACGGCAACGGCGGCCTCAACGTCTACGTTCGCGAGGTCTGCGCCGCCTTTAGCGAACGGGGGATCGCCACCGACGTGTTCACCCGCTGCCAGTCCCCAGAGGACCCGGCTATTGAAACCCTGGCGCCGCTGTCGCGGGTGATCTACCTGCCGGCGGGCAACGGCATCGACAAGTACTCCCTGATCAACGAGGTGCCTGCGTTTGCATGGCGCATCGGCGCCTTCGCCGCGACCGAGGGCATCGACTACGACCTCCTCTTCTCCCACTACTGGCTCTCAGGCGAGGTCGCGTGCCTGCTGAGGCCGCAGCTGGCCGCCCGGTGGGCGCACATCGCTCACACGCTGGGGCTGGTCAAGAACCGCAGCCTTGCGAGCGGCGCGCGGCCTGAGCCAGCGCTGCGCATCCAGCTGGAGGGCGAGATCGCCCAGCAGGCCGACATGCTTTTCGCGTCGACCCGCGACGAGGCCGATGAGCTGGTCAATTCGTATCGCGCCAACCCCGACCACGTCTTCGTCGTCCCGCCTGGGGTCGACCTGACCACCTTCCGGCCTCTCGACCGCGCTGAGGCGCGGCGGAAGATCGGATACGCGGACGAGCCGCTCCTGCTATTCGTGGGCCGGCTCGAAAGGCTGAAGGGCGTCGAGATCGCGATCCGCGCGCTGGCCTTGCTCAAGGATCGCGCTCATCCCAATCTTCGGCTGCTGGTGCTCGGTGAGGACAGCCGGGACGGCGACGAGAGCGAGAAGCAACGGCTGAAATCGCTGGCAGCCTCGCTGAACGTCCGCGACCGCGTGGATTTCCTGGGCTCGGTCGCGCAACACGAGCTGCCGTTCTTCTACTCCGCGGCTGACGCCTGCGTCATGCCCTCGTACAGCGAATCGTTTGGGCTGGTCGGCCTCGAGGCTCAGGCCTGCGGCTGCCCGGTCGTCGCTTCAGGCGTGCCGGGACTTCGCTCAGTCGTGCGCGACGAGGTAAGCGGCTATCTCATCGACGGCAACGATCCCGCGGCCTACGCGGAGCGCATCGGGCGGCTACTCGCGGATCGCGAGCTGGCGCAGCAGATGGGCCGGCGGGGCAGCCTGCTGGCGCAGCGGTTTTCGTGGACCCGGACCGCGGACCGCCTCGAGGAGCGGTTCGATCGCCTGATCGAAAGCGATCAGGACCGCGTCCAAGCCGGCGTGCGGCACGAGTAAGGGAACGACGCCGGGTCGAATCTAGTCAGCGCCGTTGGCCGCGTTCCGTCCGCGTTCATCATCCACACCTGGTCCTTGCTGACGAAGGCGATCTGGTGGCCATCCGGCGACGGCACGGGGTCTGCAACATCGAACGCGGTGCTCGACGGAAGCGCTAACGCCGCGGTCAATGCGGCCGGTGGCGCGACTACGTTGATGAGGAAAGCCTTTCGAACAACCCCGCTCGGCGTGACGACTCCAGCCGCAAAGACGACATGGGTCGAGTCGGGCAGCCAGGTCGGGTGGGCGATGCTCCCGGTGGCGATGGTGGTCGTCGCCGCCTGCCCCGTGAGGCTGCGCACGCGAAGCGCGATCCCGCTCGGGTCCTGTCGTAGATAAGCGATGCGGTTGCCGGTGGGTGACCAGCTCAGGTCGCTCACCGGCCCGGCCTCGGATGCAAGCTCGTACTGCGAGAGCAAACCGACGTCGTAGCCCAACAGCGTCGATGCCGACCCGCCGGACTTCACGAATGCCACGCGCAGTCCGCCGGGTGCAACCGCCGCCTGGGAGACGTTGGTCGCGATGACTTCATCCGCTCCGTCGGTCGACCATCGATGCAGCGTGCCGTCGCTTTGCAAGTACACGTAACCGCGGCCCATGGCCAGCGCGGCAGCCCACGTCGCTGAGAATGGAAGGGTCGTGGCGCCCGTGCCTGGCGTGAACACAGACCAGCTCACCAGGTCGGTCTGAACCAGAAGGCTCGCCCCATCTGGCGCCCAGCTGAAAGACCGCACCGAAGAGCCGCTGAAGATCTGCCTTGGGAAGCCCGACTCGTTGACGATCCACACGCCGCCCGAGGACCCGTCGCCAAGAGCGGTGGTAAAGGCGACCCAGTGGTGGAGCTGCCGCGCGGAGCCGGTATGAAACACGATGGTCTGATCACGGTCGAGCTGGTTGCCGTGCGCATCGAGCGCCGCGGCGCCGACGCTGACGGTGTACGTCGTCGACGGATCGAGCAGTGAGTCGGGGGCAACGACCGCGCGCTTGGCGTCGGTGGGATCGAGGCGGACCGAGAACGGCACTGACGGTTCGATGGTGATCGCGTTGCTGAGCGTCAACGGATCCATCTCGCGCGTGAAGTCGATGGCGAGGTAAGACGCGGGATCGACGTTGCTGTCGAGGTTGGCAGGAGTCGACCCAGCGACGCTTGGCGGTCCCTCGGTCGTGAACGTCCAGTGGTGACGCAGCGCGTAGGCGTTGCCGGCCAGGTCTCGATAGCCGGGCTGCAGCACCACCTCGTACGTGGTCTTCGGCAGCAGCGTGGAATGCTGGAACTCGAGCTGTCGCGGGCCGAGCCATGTGACTGTGCCCACCGTCGCGGGGACCAGGAGCATCCTGCTCGCGACCGACTGCTTGTCGACGTCGTGATCGAACGTGATCAGAATCGGCACCGCCGTGGAAACGTCGATCGTGCCGCGCTCAGGCGAATAATCGACGATCTGGGGTGGGCTGCCGCCGCACGCCGCGAGCGGGGCCAAGAGCACCATCAACGCCGCTGCCAGAACCGCCGCCTTCACGTGATCAGGCTACCGGGCTTTTGTTGATCGCCCGGGCGGTCTAGAGATGAGACTTGAGCCGGGCCCTCATCTCCTGCGCGAGCTGTTCCAGTCGAGACGAGTCGACGAAAAGGAGCGAGATGCTCGGGACCTGGTCGATCGCGGCCTCGATGCCGGCCAGGGACGGGTCAGCGGCGCCGAGGATGTCCTTCACCTTGCGGGCGCGGTTGCCGAGAGAGTCCTCGGCCATCGCCTGGAGCTCGGCGACGATCGATCCCCAGTCGAGCTGCGCATTGCTGGAAGAGCCCGGAGGTGCAGTCGGCGCGACCGACGGCTGCGTCGGTGGACCGAATGGCTGGTAGGGCGCCGCCGGGGCCGCGATTGGAGGCACGGTCTGCAGCGTCGGTGGCGTGGCGATGGCGGGGAACTGCTGCGTGGGAGTCTGCGTGGCGGGCGGTGGTGAAGGAGGCGCAGGTGGAGGTACGGGCGATGGATTATTCCGTGGCGCCTGCGCGGCTCGCTGAATGGCGACTATTTCGTCGACGTCCAGGGGCGGGTGCTTGATCGCGTCCGCCGACTTGACCTCGATCATCGCACCTGGGTCGTCGCACAGCGCCAGCGCGCGGTCCGGCTTGTCGGAGATGTCGCGCGACTCGCTCGTGTACGCGCCCGCGAGCTCGCCTTCCGAGAGGATGATCACCCCGGTCCCGGCAGCAGCGCGGATCATCACGCTGCCGCTGAGCTTGCGATCGCTCAGGAACTTCAGCAGCGCCTTCATGTCCACCCATCCCGCGTACAGCTCGGTGTACATGGGCTTGGAGACGGTGAGCTCGTAGAGTCCGTCGATCAGCTCAGGCGAGAGGCCGACGACGTCGAGGACGCCGTGACCGCTGGTGACGTCTTCGTTGAAGTTGTGGAGCGCCTGCTTTCCCAACACGAGGCCCGAGGCCTCGCTCGGTCCGTCGTACATGCACTCGAGCGCGGAGCCTTCGCGGAACAGGATGAGCCCGGACGCGTCGTCGGTCAGGAGACGGACGTAGCCGGTGTAGCCCTCCTTCTCCAGCGTCGTGATCAGTCGGGGGAAATCGACGAAGGACGTCTTAAGGGAGTCATAGATGACCTGGCCGGCTGGGACAGGGATCGGCTCGCGCCCGTGTTTCGGCTGGGGTCTGTGCTTCACGCCTCGTCTCGGCTGGGGTGCTTCCACCTTCTTCTCCGGTTCAGGATGATCTCGGCGCTCAGTGTGCGCCTCGGTGTTGCCGCCCTGCACTGGGGCGGGTTCTGGCTCGGGCGGAGCAGGCGGCGCGCCCTTGGGCGCGGACTCCGCTGCCTGCACCAGCTCAGGAATTCCGGCCTTGACGGTTTCGTCAGCCGGCAGCTTGGCCTTGGCGTCGAAGTCGAACTCACCTTTCGTCCAGGCCAGGGCGCTGATGACCGCGTCGTCGCCCGCCTTCCCGTCGCCCTCTGCGTGGAAGAGATGGCCGAAGAGAAAATAGAGCGCGGTCGATTCGCCGTTCCCATTCCGGAGCGTAAGGGTACCCGTCGACCTCTCGCCCTGGGCATTTTCCAGAAGCGAGCGAAGGGGAATTTCGGCGAGAGTGCCGTGCGACTGCAATTGCGTCTCCCGAGACCGGCCCAACACCGATCGATGGACTAAGAAAAGCTAGTATAGATATCAAGATCAGATTCTGGCGCCCGGAGCCGCCTGAGCTCCCCCTCCCCCCCAAGCCCTCGCCAGCTCGATTGTTGCTTGTCCGCCACGGCCAATCGACCTGGAATCGCGAGCATCGGATTCAGGGCCAGCTCGATCCCCCGCTTTCCGAAGAAGGCCGGCGCCAGGCTGAGCGGCTCGGCCGGCGATGGGCGGGGCGTCGCTTCGTTGCCGCCTACACGAGTGACCTGAAGCGTGCCCTGGAGACGGCCCAGCTGATCGGCGAGGCAACGGGCGCCTCCCCATTGCCGAGCGCCGGCCTGCGCGAGGTCTACCTGGGTCGGTGGGAGGGCTTGAACACCGCGGAGATCGAGCAGAGGTTCCCCGAGGCGTGGGCGCTGTGGACGAAGGAACCGAGGTGGGACGTCGTACCCGACGGGGAGGGCGAGAAGCGCTTCGAGAGCCGGGTCAACGCCGAGCTGGATTCCATCCTGGGTCGCCACGAGCATGGCGACGTCCTCGTGGTCACGCACGGCGGGGTGATCCAGGTCGCCTTGCACCGCATCGTCGGCCGCCCCAATCACGGCCTGTTTCCCTTTCGGATCGAGAACGCGTCGATCTCGGTCATCGAAAAACGGAACGGCCGATTCGTCGTTTCACGTGTCAACGACACCAGCCACCTCGAGAGTGCGGATTGAGCGGCCACGGAGAAGGCTGGGACCGCGACCTTGACGAGCGCGCCTCGCCCTCGCCGCTGCTGCAGACATGGGGTTGGGGCGAGGTGCAGTCGCGCGCGGGTTGGACCATCCAGCGCGTGAGGCTCGCGGGCGGAGCGATCGCGAGCGTGCAGCTGCGCCGAGTGGGTCCGGTGCGCGAGGCATACGTGCCGCGGGGTCCGGTTCCCGCGACGTCCGAGGCCGTCGGGGCGCTGGTCGAATGGGCGAGTGCGAACAGGATCGCGCGGCTCACCATCGAGCCCGAGGCGCCCGCCGCGTTTGGCGACGTGATGCGTGAGCGCGGTTTTTCGGCCGCGACTCCTGTCCAGCCGCAGCACACGCGCATCCTCAAGCTCGCTCCGCCGGCCGAGATGCTCGCGACCTTCAAGCACGGCCGGCGCTACAACATCCGCACAGGGGAGAAGCGCGGCGTCGTCATCGAACAAGGAAAAGACGCCGCTGAGCTGGAGCGGCAGTCAGCCGCAGTCGAGCGCCGAGAGTCGATCCACCTGCCGGCGCGGAGCTACTACGAGCTGCTCCTCAACGAGCTTCCATGGTGCCGCACTTACGTCGCTCGTCAGCCGGAGTCGCGCGAAGCGTTGGCGGCCGTGCTTGTGGCACGGCACGCAGGCCGCGCGTATCACCTGTTCGCCGGTCGGACCGGCGCCCATCCCGGGCTGATGGGCAACGACCTCGCCTGGTGGGCGGCGATCAAAGCCGCCGCCGAGGATGGATGCCGGGACTACGACCTCTGGGGCGTGCCGCCTCCCGGCGCCGGTCCGGATCATCCCTGGCACGGCCTCGGCTTCTTCAAGGCCGAGTTCGGCGGTGAGGAGATGGCTTACGCGGGTGCCTGGCGGCTTGAGCTCTCGAAAGCCGGCTCGCGCCTGATCAGCCTGGAGAAGAAAGCGCGCGGCCACATTCGGGCCTTGAAACGCAACATCTCCTAACAATCCTTCAATTCGGTTAGGATTTAGTACGGTGTCACAGCTGGCGAATGGGGCGCGGAAGGTACTGATCGTCGATGCTGATGCGGCAACGCGCCGCGAGGTGCGGGCTGCATGCACACAGGACGGATACCAGGTCCTCGAAGCCGACAACGGCGCCGAAGGCCTTAAGCAGGTCGATGCCGCCCGGCCGAGTCTGGTCCTTCTCGAGGTTGCTCTCCCAGACGCATCGGGATTCGACGTCTGCCGGGAGCTGCGGAAGAGGGACAGCGCGGTGCCGGTGATCATGATGAGCTCGCGATCCGATGAGATCGACGCCGTGGTCGCCCTCGAGATCGGCGCCGACGACTACGTGGTCAAGCCGCTTCGATTGCGCGAGCTCGCGGCGCGAATCGCCGCGCATCTTCGGCGCACGCGCATGGAATCGGCCGAGTCAACCCGCAACCGGCTCGAGTTCCGCGACCTGCTGATCGATGTCAACGAGCGACGCATCTACCGCGCCGGCCAGGAGGTCGAGCTGACGCATACCGAGTTCGACCTGCTGACGTTCCTGGCGAGCAACGCCGGCAAGGTGCTGAGCCGCGAGAAGATCCTCAACTCGATCTGGGGCTACGAATATCCAATCGAGACCCGGGTGATCGACGTCCACATCCGCAACCTGCGGCGAAAGATCGAGGCCCAGCCCTCGCGTCCTTATTACATCCTGGCGGTGCCCGGCATCGGCTACCGATTCACGAACGCCCGGCCCACTTAAGGGTTAGCCGAGACTTAGCCCGCAGTTAGCCTTCCGAGGTTTATTCTCGATATCGATTCAGGTTCTGTCGACTAGAAGGGGATAGGCAGCTGATGACTCGATCCTTGCGTCGCGTCGTCGCGTTCGCAGTCGGATCGATCACGGTGATCGCCACCGGATCGATTCTTACCGTAACGGCAGGCGCCGAGCCAAACCACGAGGGTGACGGCGACATCGGTTCTCTCGCCGGCATCAACCACCTTGTGGTGATCTACGACGAGAACCACAGCTTCGACAACCTGTACGGCTCGTTCCCGGGAGCCAATGGCATCAGCCAGGCGAGCACGACGTCGAAGACACAGGTAACGCTGGCGGGCGTGCCCTACCGCGCGCTGCCGCAGACCGATCCACACATTCCGGCCACCCTGCCGAATGAGCCGTTCGACATCACCAAGTACGTGCCCGCCAACCAGAAGACCCGTGACCTGGTGCACCGCTACTACCAGGAGCAGGTTCAGATCGACGGCGGCAAGATGGACAGATTCGTCGCGGTCAGCGACGCGAAGGGACTCGCGGTTGGTTACTACCCGACTGCACAGCTACCGGTCGCCGCGGAGGCCGCCAACTACGTGCTCGCGGACGACTTCTTCCATGCCGCCTTCGGTGGGTCGTTCCTCAACCACCAATGGCTCGTGTGCGCCTGCACACCGGTGTACGCGGACGCCGTCAAGGACGGCAGCTCGAAGGACTTGCACACGATTCTTGGCCCCGATGGGCTGCCGACCAAAGACGGTCAGCTCACGACCGTCGCCACCGGCGACTACGCGATCAACACGATTTTTCCAGCCGTCGCGCCGACCATCGCCACGGCGGCGCACCTTCCGCTGCTGAAGAACGCCACGATCGGTGACCGGCTCACCGCCGGCGGCGTCAGCTGGGCATGGTACTCAGGGGGCTGGAACGACGCCGTCGCGGGCCACGCAGACCCGCTCTTCCAGTACCACCACCAGGCTTTCAACTACTACGCGAACTACGCGCCGGGCACCGAGGGTCGCGCCCATCTTCAGGACGAGACCAACTTCATTGCCGCGGCGAAGGGCGGAACTCTGCCGGCCGTCTCGTTCGTCAAGCCCCTGGGACCCGACAACGAGCACCCGGGCTACACGGACCTGGTCCGCGGCGAGCAGCACTTGATCGACTTGATCAACGACGTGCGCAACGGCCCCAACTGGGCGGACACCGCCATCGTCATCACGTACGACGAGCACGGTGGTTTCTGGGACCACGTCGCGCCGCCCACCAGCAAGAAGCACTCCGACGTCTGGGGACCGGGCGCCCGCGTGCCCACGATCATCATCTCGCCACTTGCCAAGCGCCACTTCGTCGACCACACGCTCTACGACACGACCTCGATCCTGGCCACCATCGAGCACCGCTGGCACCTGGAGGCATTGGGCACCCGCGACGCCAACGCCCATGACCTTCGCCGTGCCTTCACCGGCCGCAAGGACGCCAACGACTGAAGTCAGGCTTGCGGGCCGGGGGTGACTACGCCCTCGGCCCCGAGCTCCTTCAGGCCCGCCACGACGAAGCTCCGCTCGGGGATCCGAGGATGCGGGATCTGCAGATCCTTTTCGTTCACCTTTTCCGTTCCGAACAGAAGGATGTCCACATCGATCACGCGCGGCCCCCAGCGCCGGGTCTGCTTGCGACCGCCTTCGCGTTCGACGGCCTTCGCTGCAGCCAGCAGCTGGCGCGGTGATCCATGCCACTCAACCTCGACGACCTGGTTGAGGAAGCGCGGTTGATCTTTGACCCCCCACGGCTCGGTCTCTATGACGCGGCTTTGACGCAAGATGCGCGCGCCTGTTTGACGCAGCCGCCTCCGCGCGGCGGAGAGGTTGCGGGCGCGGCTGCCGAGGTTCGACCCGAGCCCCAGATACGCAACCGTTTTGCCCCACGAACCCGGAGGCTTCGCCTTGAGGTCGCGAGGACCCCTCACCGCATTCGATCGGCGACGCGAACCACCCGCATCATCTCGCGCACGTCATGCACGCGCACGATGTCGGCACCGCGCAGGATGGCGGCCGTTACGGTCGCGGCGGTTCCCTCCATGCGCTCTGTGACGGGCAGGTCGAGGAGCTTGCCGATGAAGGACTTGCGCGACGTCCCAATCAGCACCGGCTGGCCGAGATCGCGCAGCTCGTGCAGCCGCCGCATGACCTCCCAGTTCTGCTCGGCCGTCTTCCCGAAGCCGATGCCCGGGTCGATCATGATCCGCTCGGGCGGGACGCCCGCCTGGGTTGCGATAGCGACCGAGGCGCGCAGGAATCGCTTGATCTCCTCCATGAGGTCGCCGGCGTATTCGGTGCCGTCCTGGTTGTGCATCAGGACCAGCGCGCAGCCGTGGCGTGCCGCAAGCTCGGCCATTGCCGGCGAGCGCGTCAGGCCCCACACGTCGTTGAGCATCGTGGCACCGGCGGCCACAGCGGCCTCCGCCACCTCCAGCTTGTAGGTGTCGATGGAAACGGGAACGCGTGACTCGCGCGATAGGCGGCGGACGACATCCTCCGTTCGCGAGATCTCCTCGGCGACGTTAATGGGTACGTGTCCGGGTCGGGTCGACTCACCGCCCACATCCACCATGTCGGCTCCTTCCTGGACCATGCGCAGGCCCTGGGCCACCGCCGCGGCCCGGTCGTCTCCCAGCCCGTCGCCGCTGAAAGAATCCGGCGTGACGTTGACGATTCCCATCACGTACGTTCGGCTGCCCCAAGCGAACTGGCGCCCGCCGATGTCCGCAATCACCCCGCGATTATCCGTATCTTGCGAGGCGACATGAGGCTGGGAGAGCTTGCCCGCGGCGTGCCCGGAGCAGCTGTCGAGGGCAATAGCGACGTCGAGGTAAGCGGGATCGCTTATGACTCGCGGAAAGTCAACCGCGGCGACCTGTTCGTGGCGGTGAGCGGGATCAATGCGGACGGCCACTCTTACGCCGCGGACGCGATCAAGTCGGGCGCAGCAGCGGTGGCGATCGAGCGATCGGTCGACCTGCTCCCTGGCACGCCGGTGCTGAAGGTTCCGTCGACCAGGAGCGGTCTGGCCGAGATCGCCGCCGAGTTCTATGGACGGCCCTCGCGTCATCTCTACGTGGCGGGAATCACCGGCACCGACGGCAAAACGACCGTCACGCACATGTCCGAGCACGTGCTGATGGCCGGCGGCATAGTCGCGGGCGCGATGAGCACGGTCGCCTTCTCGGTAAAGGGAGCGGAGATCGACAACACCAGCGGGCAGACGACGACAGAGGCCCCCCAGGTGCAGGACTGGCTGCGCAGGATGGTCGACGCGGGCGTGAGATGCGCCGTCATCGAGACCACGTCACACGCGCTGGTGCAAGACCGTGTGCTCGCGTGCGATTTCGACGTGGCCGCATTCACGAACGTGGGGCACGACCACCTTGACTACCACGCGACCTGGGAGGCCTATCTCGAAGCGAAGGCGCGGCTCATCGACCTGGCGGCCTCAGGCGCGGACAAGGGGATCGAGAAAACGGCTGTGCTCAATCGCGACGATCCCAGCTTCGATCGCCTTTCACGGCGGCCAATCTCGCGGCGCTGGACATACGGACTGACCACTGCTTCCGACCTGCATCCGCTGGACCTGAGCATGACCGCGACCGGGTCTCGATTCCGGCTCAAGACCCCGCTCGGCGAGACCGAGGTGACACTCGCGGTGCCGGCGCGATTCAACGTCTACAACGCGCTGTGCGCGGCGGGTGTGTGCCTGGCGGTCGGCGTGCCCATCGACGAGATCGGACGCGGGCTGGCCGGCTTCGATGGTGTGCGCGGCCGTCTCGAGCGCGTCGACCTCGGCCAGGACTTCAGCGTGTTCATCGACTTCGCGCACTCCGCGGGCGCTCTCGCCAGCGCGCTCGCCGAGCTGCGGCCGTACACACGCGGCCGGCTCATTGCGGTCTTCGGCTCGACCGCGCGCTCCGACCACGATCGGCCGGGCATGGGCAAAGCGGCCGCCGACCTTGCCGACTTCTTCGTCATCACGACAGACGATCCGCTGCGCGAGGACCCCATGGAGATCGCGCGCGACGTGCAGTCAGGTGTGGCCGGCAGGGCTCCCGGCCGCGATTACGAGATCGTGATCGACCGGCGCGCGGCGATCCGCCGCGCGATCGACGTCGCCATGCCTGGCGACACGGTGCTCCTGGCCGGCAAGGGACACGAGCGCACCATGCAGATGGCCGCCGGCGCCGAACCGTGGGACGAGCGCGCTGAGGCCGAGGCGGCGATCAAGGAAAAGGCCGGCGCGCGCTAGCGGCCGCCACCCACCATGCGGACGATCTCGACGACGTCCCCCTCCTCCAGTTTCGCGTCCGAGTAGCTCGAGCGCTCGATGATGACCCCGTTGTGCTCGACAGCGACCGCCCGCGGGTTCACGCCCAGCTTTTCCAGGTAGTCGAGGAGCGACGTGGGTCCGTCGAGCTCGACGCGACGGCCGTTGACCTGCAAAGCGATCACTGGAACAACCTGATCGCTGCGTAGCCGGCGGCACCCGCGGCGTGGACCTCGGCGATCCGCTCCTGAGTGACGCCACCGATCGCCAGCACGGGGATTTTGAGGGCGCGTGCAACTTTGCTGAGCGCATCGATGCCGCCCGGCGCCGAGCCCGGATGACTCGCGCTGGCCCAGACCGGCCCGAAGATCACGAAGTCGGCTCCCTGGGACTCAGCGCTAAGCGCACTCTCCAGCGAGTGCACCGATCGGCCGATCAGCCGTTCGCCCATCAGGCCGCGCGCGGCGTCGACCGAGATGTCGTTCTCGGGCAGGTTCACCCCTGCCGCCCCGGCGGCGAGCGCGATATCGCATCGCGAGCTGACCACGACAGGCACTGGGGAGGTTGCGACGAGCGCCTTTGCCTCATCCTCGATCGCGCGAGCAGTGGCCAGCGGATTGCGAAGCTGCAGGATCGTGGCGCGCGAGGCCGCCCTCATTCCCTCGCTTGCGCTGATCACGATCGCCATCGCGGCTGGGGTGACTAGCGGGAAGGCGAGATGCCCTCGGTTGGCGAACTCGGGCTCGCGTGCTCCCGCTTGGGGATGAGACCAGCCAGGTACGCCTTGTGGCCTGCCTCGACCCCGCCCGAAATTGCTTCGGCCATCAGCTCGGGGTCCTGCGCCAGCGCGATCGCGGTGTTGACGAGCACCGCATCCGCGCCGATCTCCATCGCGAGCGCGCCATCCGACGGCGAACCGATGCCAGCATCGACAACAACCGGGACCTTTGCCTGCTCGATGATGATCCGGATCTGCTCGAGCGTCTGCAGGCCCCGAGCCGAGCCGATCGGCGAGCCCAGCGGCATCACCGTGACGGTGCCGATCTCTTCGAGCTTCTTCGCGAGCACGGGATCGGCGTTGATGTAGGGCAGAACTTTGAAGCCCTCGGTCACCAGCGACCGCGCCGCTTTCAACGTCTCTTCCGGGTCTGGGAACAGGTAACGCGGGTCGGGGATGACCTCGAGCTTCACCCACTCCGACAGTCCCATCGAACGCGCGAGCCTCGCGATCCGAATCGCCTCGTCTGCAGTGCGGCACCCGGCGGTGTTGGGCAGGATGCGGTACCTCTTCCAGTCGATGACGTCGAGAATGGTCTTCTTCTTGGGGTCGTCGAGGTCGAGGCGTCGCAGCGCCACCGTCACGACCTCGCAGCCAGATGCCTCGAGCGCCGCGAGCATCGTCTCGTTGTCGGCGTACTTGCCCGTGCCGAGGAACAGACGAGATCTCAGCTCGATACCGGCGATGACCAGGCGGTCGGCTGTGGCCGTTTGCACCGCCTCAGCTTACCGAGTGATACAGATCGACCGAACGCTTAAGGGAGGTCTTGCTGCTCCATCAACTTCTTGTCGCGAGGGTAGGTCAAGCGCTTGATCGCATCGTCAACCGAGAGCCACTGGAGCTTGTCGACCTCGATTCCAGGCCGGA
Organism: Chloroflexota bacterium; assembly: GCA_005879945.1. GTDB lineage: Bacteria > Chloroflexota > Dormibacteria > Dormibacterales > Dormibacteraceae > UBA10449. The sequence goes on from VBHX01000175.1 coordinate 49,366, forward strand.
AACGCCCACTCTTGGCCTCCATCAGCCAGTAGCACGCGACCTTGTCGCGGCCGCGCCGATCGACGTACGCGGTGCAGCCGAGGGGATGCTCGATCTCACAGCGAAGGCCGGTCTCCTCACGGACCTCGCGCAGGGCGCAGTCCTCGGGCGACTCGTCGGGCTCGACCTTGCCCTTGGGCAGGGTCCAGTCGTCGTAGGCCGGGCGATGGATGATTGCGAACTGCGTCTCACCCGATTGATCCGTGCGGTAGACGACGCCGCCCGCCGCCCGTATCACGTTCACATCGGTCAACTCGAGGATTTTGGTAGCCACCATTGCTCCTTCGTCTGCTTGATCGGCGGGCTAGGACGATTCTCTAATTTTCGAACCGATGGGGTCCACGTACGGGTGTGAGTTTACCTGCGCGGGCCTTTGTGTCGCCATTGTTTATCAAACGCCTAGAGCTGTCTCGCGAGTCGAATCTGTCGCCGCAGCACCCATCGACTGCCGAGGTTGATGAAGAGCACCATGACGACCAACACCAGCGCTGCTCCCCATGCCTCCTGTTGCAGGTCCTTGTATGGCGTGAGGGCGTCTCGAAAGACGACGAGCGGCAGCGTCGACATTGGATGGTTCGGATCGAAGCTCAAGCGCTGGTTGCCGAGCGCTGTGAACAGCACAGGCGCCGTCTCGCCCGCGGCGCGGGCGACCGCAAGCAGGGCTCCGGTGATGACACCCGGCGCGGCCGCGGGGAGGATCAGCTGCAGCGACACGCGCCAGCGCGGCAGGCCGAGAGCGAGGCCAGACTCGCGCAGTCCGTTCGGAATCAGCCCCACCGCGCTCTCGGTGGTGCGGATGACAACGGGCAGCATGAGGATCGCGAGCGCGACCGAAGCCGCGGTTCCCGAGAAGTGGTGCTGCGGGACCACGACGAGCGCATATGCGAAGAGCCCGAGCGCGATCGATGGGGCTCCCACCAGCACGTCGCTTGCGAGCCTGACCCAGTTGGCCCAACGGCCCGCTCCGTACTCGGCCAGGTAAACGCCGCTGAGCACGCCGATGGGGATCGCGGCAAGCGAGGCGAGGGCGACGATGACCGCGCTGCCCACGATCGCGTTGGCGATGCCTCCGCCCGGGATACCGCTGGGTCTCTGCGAATTCAAAAAGAACTCCAGGTTGGCTACCGACGGCAGGCCCTTGGTGACCGTGAACCAGAGCACGAGCCCGAGCGGGACGAGGGCGAGGATCGTCAGGGCGTACATGACGCCGGCCGCGAAGCTGCTGCTGAACCGCCGCCACAGATTTCGTCTCATACAGCAGCTCTCGCCTTCGCGGAGTGGACCAGGATGAGCGCGAGCACGTTGACCGTCAGGGTCACGAGGATGAGAACGAGACCGATCTCGACCAGTGCGCCCTGGTAGATCTCGCCCGTCGCCTCGACGAACTCATTGGCGATGACTGCCGCGAGTGTGTAGCCGGGCGCGAAGATCGAGTGCGGAATCTCTGGGCGGTTGCCGATCACCATGGCCACGGCGACCGTTTCCGCCAGCGCGCGACCCAACGCGAGGACCGTGGCGCCGAAGATGCCGGCCCGCGCCGCCGGCAGGATCACTTTCCAGATCGTCTCCCACCAGGTGGCTCCGAGCGCGACGGTCGACTCGCGCAGCCCTCGAGGGACCGCGCGGATCACGTCTCGCGACACCGCCGAGAGGGTGGGCAGGATCATTACCGCCAGGACCAGCGCGGCCGTGAACAGGCTCGTCTGCCGCGGAATCCCACCGAGGAAGGGGATCGCGGCCAGGTGGTCCGTAATGGGGGTTTCGATATGTAGCAGGGCCCACGGCGCCAGCACATACAGGGCCCAGATGCCATATACGACGCTGGGGATCGCGGCGAGGAGCTCGATACCTGTGCCGAGGGCGCCGCGCAGTCCCTGCGCCCCGGGTTCGGCGAGGAGAACCGCAACCGCGATCCCGACTGGCAGCGCAATCACCAGCGCGATCGCGCTGGTGACCACCGTTCCGAAGATGAATGGCAGTGCTCCGAAGGTGTTCGTGACCTGGTTCCAGTCCTGGCCGATGATGAAACCGGGCCCGAACCTGACCACCGACGGCCAGGCCTGCTGGAGCAAGACGACGACGATGAGAATCAGGGACGCGGGCGCCGCCCAGCTGATCACCGCGGTGAATGTGCGATAGCGGTCGGGCGGCCTCGGGATCGAGGCCGGGACGACGACGGTGCTATCGACCGCGGCCGCCAATCTGGCTTTCCTTGGTGACGACGGGCATCGCTTCGGTGGCCCCGGACGCCAGGTCGGTTGTCGCGGCTTGTCGGTCGAGCCGGTAGCCGATGCCCCGCACCGTCACGATCTCGAAAGGCGCCCGGGCGGCGAACTTTTCGCGGAGCCAGCGTATGTGCACGTCGACCGTCTTGCGGTCGCCCGTGAACTCTCTGCCCCACACGTTCTCGAGCAGCGAGTCGCGTGTATGCACGCGCCCGGGAAATGCGAGGAGGTATGAGATCAAGTCGAACTCGCGCGCTGTCAGCTTGACGTCCGCACCGTCGAGGATCACGCGTCGGGCGGCTCGATCGATGCTGAAGGCGCCGATCGAATCCTGTTCGGGGATCGACTTCGGCTCGTTGGCCTCGGGCTGCGCACGGCGGAGGACCGCATGCACCCGCGCCAGCACCTCTCGAATCGAGAAAGGCTTGGTGATGTAGTCGTCGGCGCCGAGCTCGAGGCCGACGATCTTGTCGACCTCTGAATCCTTGGCGGTGATGATGATGATCGGCACCCTGCTGCTCTTGCGCAGCGCGCGGCAGAAATCGAAACCGCTCATGCCGGGGAGCATGAGGTCGAGCAGGACCAGGTCCGGCCTCGCGGTGCGAGCCGTGCGCAGGCCCGACGCACCGTCGCTCGCCTCCTGCACCGAGAACCCGGCGGCAGTGAGGTTGTACTTCAGCATGTCGCGAATGCCCTCGTCGTCCTCGACGACGAGCACGCGACCCGAGTTGGCCGCGGCGGCAGCCCGGCTCATCCGAGCTCGACCACCTGACCGGTCTCCAGGAACACGATGTCCTCGGCCACGTTGGTCACGCGGTCAGCGATGCGCTCGAGGTTGTGCGCGACCAGCAGCAGCGTGACGGCGCGCAGCGCGCCGTCGGAGTCTGTCTTGCCGGTGCCCATCTCCGAGATCAGCTCGTCGAACACGCGGTGGTAGAGGCGGTCGATCTCGTTGTCTCGGCCCGCGACCTCGCGCGCGTGCGCCTCGTTCTCATCGATCAATGCTTCGAGGATGTCGTGAACCTGGCCGATCGCGAGGTCGCCCATCAGCCCGAACTCCGCGCGTAGCGGCCTGTCCGGCAAACCGACGAGCGTCTTCGTCATGCGCCCGATGCGGACCGCATAGTCACCCATGCGCTCGAGCTCGGTGGCGATGTACTGGATGCCCATCAAGCGGCGCAGGTCGCGCGCGACCGGCTGCTGGGTGGCGATGACCATGAAGATCTGCTCGCGGATCTGCTTGAAGAGCTCGTTCAGGTATTGATCCTGCGCCCGCACCTTCTCGGCCGCGGGACCGTCGCGCCTGCGCAGGGCGTCCAGGGAGGCCTCGATCTGCGACTCCACGAGTGTGCCCATGCGCACGACACTCTCGCGAAGGCTCGCGAGCTCTCTTTCGAATGTCAGGCGAGGCACTCAGATGTCTGCGGTGGCCGGACGGCCCGCAGATCGCGGCAGGCGCCCGATAGGGCGCCGGTCAGGGCGCCTAGGCGAAGGAACGGGTGGCCCTAGGAGGAGCGCATCTGTTGATGCGTGACGACGACGGGCCGGGTCCCGTGACGCACGCATCGGCGTCCTGAGCCGATGAAATGCGGTCTGGCTGGCCGCTGCGGACATCAACTAGCCGAAGCGCCCCGTGATGTAAGCCTCTGTCCTCGGGTCGCTCGGCGCATTGAAGAGGGTGGCGGTCGGGGCGAACTCGATCAGCTCGCCGTGCCGTCCTTCGGGGTTCATGAGCATGAAGGCGGTGAAGTCCGAAACGCGTGCCGCCTGCTGCATGTTGTGCGTGACGATCACGATCGTGTAGTCGCGAGCCAGCTGCACCATGAGGTCTTCAATCTTCAGAGTGGCCACGGGATCCAGCGCGGAGCACGGCTCGTCCATGAGGATCACCTCTGGGCTCACCGCCAGGCAGCGCGCGATGACGAGCCGCTGCTGCTGGCCGCCGGAGAGCGACGTGCCGGGCTCATCGAGGCGGTCGGACACCTCCTCCCACAGCGCCGCGTTCTCCAGGCTGCGACGGACTACGTCGTTGATGCGCGCCTTGTTCCAACCGAGCAGGCGCGGGCCGAAGGCGACGTTGTCTCGGATAGACATCGGGAACGGGCTCGGCCGCTGGAAAACCATCCCCACCTTCTGACGAAGGTCGAGGAGCTTGGTCGTAGTCACGATGTCGCTGCCGTCGAGCAACACAGTGCCCACCGCGCGAGCGCCTGGGACCAGGTCGTACATGCGGTTGAAGACCCTCAGGAGGGTGGTCTTTCCACAGCCGGACGGGCCAATGATGGCCGTGATCCGGCGCTCGGGAATCTCAAAGGACACGTCCTTGAGGGCACGGGTCTTGCCATAGAAGAAGGAGAGGGAATCGACCTTCAGCTTCGTTTCAGCAGACCCCGGCATTGCGCGAAGCTCGGGCCTCCCCACCGACGCGAGCGGTTGAATGATCGGTCTTGCGTCCGCCACCCGATGCCCAGGATAAGCCGAGCCGGGTTAAGGCCGGTTTATGCGTTCGTTAAGACTTGCCCTGGCAGGGCGATCGTGAACACCTGGCCGCCGTCTCGAGCGGTCTCAGTCCAGATCCGGCCGCCCAGCACCTGCACCAGGTGCTTGGTGATGGCCAGCCCCAGCCCGAAGCCGCCCGCCTCGCGTGGGCGGGCGCGGTCCACCTTGTAAAAGCGCTCGAACACGCGGCTCCAGTGCTCGGGCGAGATCCCGGGGCCGCGGTCGCGGACGCTCAAGCGCACCTCGTCGCCGGCCACCTGAGCGCTTACGTCGATCGCCGACCCAGGCGGGGAGAACTTGGCCGCGTTGTCGAGCAGGTTGTCCAGGGCCTGGACCAGCTTCGGCCTGTCGCTGGTCACCATCAGCGAGGCGGGGACGTCGGTGTTGACCGGCCTGTCGATGCCCAGCCTGGTCACGCTCTCTTGCACCAGCTCGCCGAGGTCGAACTGGGAGGTTTCGACGGCCATCGTCCGTGCCTCGATCTCGCCGAGCTGGCGCAAGTTGTCGATGATCTTGCTGAGCAGGTCCGCCTCCTTGACGAGGCGCTCCGCAAAACGATGCCTGTCTTTGGGCGATGGGTCGCCGAGAAGGCTCTCGGCGGTGAGTCGAAGCGAGGTGATCGGCGTCTTCAGCTCGTGCACCAGGTTGGCGACGAACTCCTGGCGCACGGTGGCCAGGCGGCGAAGCTCGGTGACGTCGGTGAGGAACATCAACGTCTCACCAGCGCGAATGCTCGGCTCGAGCTTGACAAGCACCGTGCGGCGGTGGTGGACGAGGTGCGCCTCGGACTCGCTGGCGGAGCTGCCCAGGACCTCGAGCAGGCTCGCCTCGAGCGTCACCTCGACGAGGCTCGCAGGCAATCGATCCTGCTCAATCTCGAAGAACTCTCGCGCGCTCTTGTTGGCGGTGACGACGCGTCCCTCTTCGTCCAGCAGAAGGACCATCAGAGGTGCGTGCTCGAGCAGCGCGGCGAAAGGATCGCGCTGGACAGTTCGCCTTTCCGGCTGCTCCTCGTTGCGACTGCGATCCCAGATCACGGCCGGAGTATATGAGCGGCCCTGAGCGCTCTGACGCTTAAGCGGCGATTAACCCCGGCTTAAACCGCCCTGGCTAGCGTGAACTTCATCTGAATAACGCGTCCAACCGTTGGAGGAGGGTTTCATGTTTGCAGGCAGACAGGTCGGGCGGGCACTGCTCGTTGGCGTAGCAGGCGCCGTGTTTGCAGCCGCGTGCGGCAGCACCGACACGGGCTCGGCATCGCCGGCCCCGGTCGATGTCGGCAGCGGGTCCATCACGGGCGCCGGCGCAACGTTCCCCGCGCCGTTCTATCAGAAGGCGTTCTTCGACTACAGCGCGAAATACCCGCAGGTGACGGTGAACTACCAGTCAGTCGGATCGGGTGCGGGCATCTCGCAGTTCCAGAAGGGTACGGTTGACTTCGGCGCCAGCGATGTTCCGATGGGCGACGCGGACATCGCCAAGGTGCCGGGCGGCGCGGCTGGGCTCGTGCAGGTGCCGACGACCCTGGGTGTCATCTCCATCGCCTACAACTTGTCGGGCGTCACCAAGCTGCAGTTGGACGGTCCGACGCTCGCGAACATCTTTCTCGGCCACATCACCAAGTGGAACGACCCTGCGATCACTGCGCTGAACTCCGGCGTCACGCTTCCGAGCTCTGCCATTCAGGTCGTGCACCGGTCGGATGGCAGTGGCACCTCGTACCACTTCACCGACTACCTCTCCAAGGTGTCGGACGAGTGGAAGACAAAGGTCGGCGTCGCCAAGTCGGTCAAGTGGCCGGCAGGCATCGGGCAAAGCGGCAACCAGGGTGTTGCGCAGGGCATCACATCGACCGCGGGCGCGATCGGCTACGTCGAGCTCGCTTACGTGGTCCAGACCGGCATGTCCCAGGCGTACATCAAGAACCAAGCCGGCAACTTCGTGCAGGCAAGCGTCGCGGGAGCGTCCGCCGCTGCGGCTGCGAACACGAACGTCAGCCCGACCAACTTCTCGATCACCAACGGGCCCGGCGCGGACACCTACCCCATCGCGGGATTCAGCTGGGTGATCCTGCCCACGTCGGTCACCGACGCGACGAAGGGCAAGGCCCTCGTCTACCTCTTCAAGTGGCTCGTCACCGACGGCCAGGCCGACGGCACGTCGCTTCAGTACGCCGCGCTGCCCAAGCCCGTCCAGACCCTGGCGCTCACCAACCTCAAGGCCATCCAGGCCGGGGGCAAACCAGTCCTGAGCTAAAGCGACAAGAAGCTATCTCACAAAGGGCGGCGCCCGGGCACGCCTGGGCGCCGCGGATAGCGCTCCGGCGACGGGCGTGCTTTGCGGATCTCGACGATCGTGCCTCCACCCCGTGCCGCTGACGGTGCCGGGTGCACGACCGGCGGCTCGCCACCGAGCATCTCGATGGCGCGCGCCGCGGCGCTGACATCCTCGGTCTCGGTCTTCTGCGCCAGCAGCCGGCCACCAACCCGAACAAATGGGAGGCAGAGCTCCACCAGCACCGGCATTGGCGCTAGCGCCCGCGCGACCGCGACGTCGAACCGCTCCCGAAGCGTCGGGTCGTGACCCGCCTCCTCCGCCCGGCGGGCAACTATGACGACGCGGTCGAGGTCGAGCGCCGCGCAGGTGTGGGCCAGGAACGCCGCCTTGTCCTGGTCGGCTTCGATGAGCGTCACGCCCAGCTCGGGCCGCACGATCTTGATCGGCAGTCCCGGCAGGCCGGCGCCCGATCCGACGTCGACCAGGCTCCGCGCATCGCCGAGGTGGTCCAGCAGCACCAGGCCGTCATCGATGAGCGCACGGTGGGGCCGCGACATGAGTCCCGGCCACTCCGAGATCAGTCGGACGAGCTGATCCAGCTTAGAATCGTTCACTGAGATGCCCATCTACGAGTATCGGTGCGAGAGCTGCTCCGGGAAGTTCGAGGTCCTGACCAGGTTCGCCGAGCGGGACAGCCTCCAGATGTGTCCGTCCTGCGAGTCGACCAAGACCAGGGTCATGGTGTCGAGCTTCGCGGTCGCGGGCGGCAGCGAGTCGGCCTCGTCCCTCGATTTCGGGAGCGAGCAGACCGGCGGCGGCTGCTGCGGAGGCGCGTGCGGCTCCTGCGGGTCGAGTCCGAACTAGCGAACTAGGGGTGCTCTTCCCGGTCACGTACCGGGTCAATCCCGCCGGCCACATTGAGGTAGGCGGGTGCGATCTGGTCGAGTTGGCGCACAAGCACGGCACTCCGCTGTACGTGTACGACGAGGCCACCGTCCGCCAGCGCGCATCCGAATACGTTGCCGCGATGGGATCGGCCGGTCAGGTCCTGTACTCGGCCAAGGCGTTCGCATCTCCGCGGTTCCTGCGCGTGGTCGCCGAGGAGGGTCTCGGGCTCGACGTGGTTTCCGCGGGCGAGCTCTATCTGGCGCTCAAATCGGGATACCCCGGTGACTGGGTTCATTTCCTGGGCAACAACAAAAGCCGCGAAGACCTGCAGGCCGCATACGACGCCGGAGCCACCATCGTCATCGACGGCGCGTACGAGTTCGAGCTCCTGCGCGAAATCGTCCCCGGGGGCAAGCGCACGCCGGTCATGCTGCGCCTGTCACCCGGGGTCAAACCCGACACGCACGCGCACATCTCAACTGGACAGCTCGATTCGAA
>VBHX01000023.1 GCA_005879945.1 Chloroflexota bacterium
CAGCATGTCGGCGAGCTTGTGCGATACGGCCTGGTAGATGCCGATGGGCTTGCCGAACTGATGGCGGGTCTTCGCGTAGTCGGTTGAGGTTTCGAGCACCTTCTGCGCGCCGCCGATCATCTCGGCGCACAGGGCCGCCGTCGCCCACTCGAGAGCACGCTTGAGGGCCGGCCAGGCTTTGTGGGGGGCGCCCATGACCGAGTCGGCGCCGACCTCGACGCCTTCGAAACGAACCTCGCCCCAACGCCTGGTCATGTCCAGCGTCTGCAGGGGGTGCACGGACATGCCCTTGGGCTTGCCTTCGATGAGGAAGAGGGAGATGCCATCCTCGCCTTCGCCACGCGTGCGCGCCGCGACGACCGTGTAGTCGGCGTTCTGCGCGTCGGGCACGAAGAGCTTGACCCCGTCGAGCTTCCATCCGCCGCCGCTCGGCTTCGCGCTCAACGTCACCCCGATCGCGTCCCACCGTGCGGACGGTTCGGTGAACGCGAGCGTGGCCCTGGCGTCGCCCGACGCGATCGCGCCAAGCGCCGCCTTCTTCTGCGCCTCGGTGCCCGCTTCGATCAGCGCCGGCACCGCGAGACCCATGGTCGCGAAGAATGGACCCGGCAGCAAGGCGCGCCCCGCTTCTTCGAGGACGACGATCAGATCGAGAAAGGTGCCGACGCCGCCGTACTGCTCGGGGATGCCGAGGGCGGTCCAGCCGACCCCCGCGATCTTCGCCCAGAGGGCTGGATCGTACGCGTCGGGCTCCTCCATGAGCTTGCGCACGACCTTCGGCGGGCATTCCTTGGCCAGGAAGTCGCGAGCCGAGCGCCGAAGCATCTCCTGCTCTTGAGAAAAAGCAAAGTCCATGCGGCTAGTGAAGTGTAAGGAGCGCCGTCAGGCGGGCGGAGGAAGCTCCCTGGGTTCGAGCGGCGCGGGAAGCTCCTTCGGTTCGTCATCCGACTCCACCTTCACCTCGGCGCTGGTGTCGGCAGTCGCTGCGGGAGGCGCAGCCGCGACGGCCTCCACCGGCGTCTCCGCGGCGGGCTTGGCGGGCGGTTGCGCGGGCCAGACCTGGGGCGCCTCCTTGGCCAGCGCCGCGCGGCGGCGGTACAGCATCAGCAGCCCGTAGAAGCCGATGAATACGCCCAGCACCCCGCAGAAGGTCGCGATCGCAAAGCCGTTGCTCTCGCCGTGGGTCATCGCCACCTCGGCGCCGGGCGCACACTGGGCGGGCGATGGCGGACAAGTGCCGACCACGGCGAGTCGAATCGGAACCGACACCATCAGGAGAATCCCGTACACGATCGCCAGCCCGGCGATGAAGTACAGGGCCACCGCCAGCGGCCGCCCATGGTGGTACAAGCGGGCGTTGACCGCCAACGCCACCGCCGCGATTCCGAATGGAATCAACACCGCGCCGACGCGGCTGTTGGCGCCGAAGCTCGTGATGAACGGCGCCACCGCGCCGACGGCAACGAGCGCGGCAGCGATCCAGAACGACCACACGACGCGCTGATCCCGATAGACGGTCGGTTCCACGTGCGCGGTCAGTTTAGACGGCTGACCCTACGTCCTCGACAGATTCCGCGCGAGTTCGCCCGGCTGCCACGTGGGCGGTCTGGCGGAGCGGGACCTCCTTGATGAAGAGGGTGGCGATGAACGACACCACGATCATGGCCAGGCCGGCCACGAAAACAGGGTGCAGGGCATCCGAAAGCCCATGGCGGATGCCCGCCGCGATGGCTGCCGGCAGGTGCGCCAGCTCGGTTGGGTCGAAAACAGAGCCGGCGGTCGCCGAGTTGCCTGCCGACTGGAGCTTCTGAAGCGCGGCGGCCGGGATGTACTTCGCCATGGACGAGGCCATCCCCGACGTGAGAATCGTGCCCAGGATGGCCAGTCCGAGCGCCGAGCCCATCGACCGCGACAGCTGCGTCGCCGACGTCGCCACCGCCAGTTCGGCGCGGCTGACTGCGTTCTGCACGACCAGCGTATAGGTCTGCATCGTCGAGCCGAGGCCGAGGCCGATGAGAATCATCGCTTCAATTACGGTCTCGTTGGTCGTGTTCACATCAAAAGTGCTGAGCATGTAGAAGCCAGCGCCCATGAGGACCAGGCCCGCGAGCATGGTCAGCTTGTAGCGGCCCGTACGGGAGATGAGCTGGCCGCTGCCGATGCTTGTCACCACCATCGCGAGCAGCATGGGGACGAGGATCGCGCCCGAGTTGGTGGCGCTGTTGCCGACCACGCCCTGCACGAAGACGGGTAGGAAGAAGATGGCCCCGAACATCGTCATGGCCACGCCGATCCCCGCGATGTTGGAGAAGGTGAAGATGCTGCTCTTGAAGAGATACAGCGGAAGCACCGGTTCCGAGGCGTGGCGCTCAAACCAGATGAAGGCGGTCAGCAGCACGGCCGCGGCCACATAGAGCCCGATGATCTGCCACGACCCCCACGCAAACTGCCCGCCGCCCCAGACGGTCGCGAGCAGCGCGGCTGTGATGCCCAGCGACAGCGTCAGGCTACCCGCGACGTCGATGGTGTGTTTGCGCCGTTCGTTCGGCACGTGCATGTAAAGCGCGACCACCAGCAGCGTGAGCACCGCGAAGGGGAGGTTGACGAAGAACAGCCAGCGCCACGAGTAGTGGTCGGTGATGAAGCCGCCCGCGGCGGGGCCGACTATTGAGGCGAGGCCGAATGACGCGCCGATCATCCCCTGGTACTTGCCGCGCTCGCGCGGCGAGATGATGTCGCCGATGATCGCCTGCGAGAGCGGCATGATGAAGCCCATCCCCGCGCCCTGGACGAATCGCGCGAAAACGAGAAACCAGAAGTTGGGCGCCAGCCCCGAAAGCGCGGATCCGACCGCGAACACGACGATCCCAGTCATGTAGAGCGGCTTGCGTCCGTAAATGTCGGAGAGCTTGCCCGCGATCGGAACGACGATCGTCGATGCCAGCATCGCGGAGATCGGAATCCAGCTGTAGTCGGCGATGCCGCCAAGCTCGGCCACGATGGTGGGGAGGGCGGGCGCGACGAGGGTCATGTTGAGAGACGCGATGAGCGAACCCAGCATCAACCCTGCAAAGACGGCGAGGACGGCTCGATCGACGCCCTTCTTCTCGGCTGCTGTGGTTGAAGTCTTTGTGGCGACTGCGGTCATACGGCGCTCTTCTCGAGCGGGTGGGCGTGATGCGCGGCGACCTCGGCGAGCGCCCGCCAGCCGCGGCTGAGCGCCGCGAGGTCTTCCGGCGAAAGCGAAGCCATCCACCGGCGAAGAAGGGCGTTGTTTCCTTCGCGCAGATCTGTGACGAGTCGTGCCCCGGCGCGCGTGAGGCTGAGCAGCACCCGTCGGCGGTCGAGGGGATCTCCGTGCCGCTCGACGAAACCCGAGCGCACAAGCCGGTCCGCAAGCAGGCTGGCCGCCGGCAGGCCGATGCCGAACAGCTCGGCCAGGCGGCCGACGGACGCTTCCTCCTCGTCGCGGAGCAGGTACAGCGCGCGCAGCTGCTGCATGGAGATGTCGAGGTCGCGCCAGCGGCTCGCGGTCGAGGTTAGAAGCGCGCGGTGGACGCGCTTGTAGCCCGCCAGCGCGTCATCGATTGAGGCTTGAGACATAGTTTCACAATACCAAACCATTCAGCGCAACGAAAGCTTCCACGACCTTGGCGTTGGAGGTTAGCGGCTGCGCGGAAGGCCGAGCACCCGCTCGGCAAGGATGTTGCGAAGCACCTCTGAAGTTCCCGCTTCGATCGTGTTCGCACGCGAGCGCAGGAACTGGTACTTCCACCCTTCGCCGTCGCCCACCTGGCCCGCCGGGCCGGCGATGTCCACGGCCGTTTCGGCCATCTGCTGGTTGAGCTCCGACCACATTAGCTTGAGGATCGAGCCCTCGGGTCCGGGGACCCCGTTCCGCTTCATCGCTGTCACCGCGCGATAGCCGTTGAGCTGCAGAGCCCGAGCCTCGATCGTATACCGGGCGATCCTCTGGCGCACGAGGGGGTCGGATCCACGGCCGAGCTTGCGCGCGTGGTCGGCCAGCTCCGCCACTGTGATTTGGGCGCGTGTCGCGAGGGCCATCCCGAGCGTCCCGCGCTCATGCAGCAGCGTCGTCATCGCCACGGCCCAGCCGTTCCCGGCTTCGCCAAGGATCTGCGACTTGGGCACCTTGACGTCCTTGAAGAAGATCTCGTTGAACTCCGCGTCGCCGGTGATCTGGACCAGCGGCCTCACCTCGACGCCAGGGCTCTCCATATCGACCAGAAAGTAGGTCAGACCATCGCGTGGGTTCGCTTCCTTGCGCTCGCGCGCGAGCAACATGCACCATTTCGCGACGTGCGCGAGCGTGGTCCAAACCTTCTGTCCGTTGACGAGGTAGTGATCGCCCCGGTCCTCTGCGCGCGTCTGCAAACCGGAGAGATCGCTGCCTGCGTTGGGCTCGCTGAAACCCTGGCACCAGATCTCCTCGGCTGAGAGAAGCGGCGGCAGGTAGCGCTTCTTCTGCTCATCCGTTCCGTGTGTGATGACTACGGGTCCGCCCATACCCAGTCCGATCACGTTGATGGGTTCCGGGGCCTGGGCCACGATCATCTCGTCGTTGAAGATGAGCTGTTCCATGAAGCCGGCGCCACGGCCGCCATATTCCTTCGGCCAGGTGATGCCTACGTAGCCCGCCTCATCCAGCTTCTTCTGCCATGCCCGCCGGCTTTCGATGAATACCTTTTGGCCCTCGTCGCTAGAGCCGTTCTCGCGAGGCTTGTTGGCCTTGAGCCACGCCCGAACCTCGTCGCGAAACTTCTTTTCGGATTCGCTCAGCTCGAAGTCCACGACAGTAATCTAAGAGCAAACCTTCGATGGGTGTGCAGTTCGACCGTTTTAGCATCGCCTTGCTGATACTCCGCCCCGACGCCCCGCAGCTGGGCGAGGAAGCGGCAAATCGCCTGCAGGACGCGCACATGTCGCACCTCGCGGACCTGCACGAAGCGGGCTATCTGCTCGCGGCAGGGCCATTGTTCGATGACAAATTCCGCGGGTTGACCATCTTGAACGTCGAGCCGGAGCGAGCACTTGCGCTGAAAAAACAAGATCCCGCTGTGATTGCAGGCCGATTCTCTGTGACGGTGATCTCCTGGATGGTGCCAAAAGGAGCGATGACCTTCTCGCACACTCGTTTCCCCCGCTCGATGAGCGAGGTCGAAGAACCCTAGCTCAGGCGATCGCGGGAATCACCTCAGAGGCCAACAGCCTCAACGCGTCCTGGTCGTCGAGCAAGAAGTGCTGGAGCATGAACAGGTCCACACCCATGGCTGCGTAGCTTCGTATCTGATCGACGATCTCCTCGGGTGTGCCCACCAGGCCGCGCTTTCGCACCTCGCTCATCGCCTCGTCGACTTCGAAACCCTGCAGGCTTGGCAGGAATTCGCGAAGCTTGCCCGCCCGCTCGCGGAGGTCGGCGCGGTCACGTCCGATGATGTAGGTCGCCATCGTCGAATGGCGGATCGTTGATGGGTCGCGCCCGATGGTGCGGCAGCTTTCTTCCAGCACTCCACGCTTTTGCTGGTACTCGGCCGCGTCCATGTGCGAAAGGTTCCACTCGGAGGCCTCACGCGCGATCATCGGCAGCGCCCTCCTCTCACCCCGGCCACCCATCAGGAGTGGGATCGGGTTCTGGGCCGGTTTCGGGTTGGACATCTTCCACGTGTCGCGGATGCGTGCCACGCCGTTCTCGAGGAGGTCCATTCGCTCCTTCGTGGTGAGAAACGGGACTCCGAACGTCTCGTGCTCGTGCTGATTCCAGCCCGCGCCGACTCCGAGGATCAGCCTGCCGCCGCTAAGCAGGTCGACTGCCGCCGCTTTGCGTGCGAGCACCGCGGGGTGATGGAACGTCATCGGGCTCACCATCGGCCCGAACTGGATCGACTTCGTCCACTCTGCCGCGAGCGCAAGCGAGGTCCAGCAGTCGATGCAGTCGCGGTCGTCGTGACCCATGAGTGAGATCAGGTGCTCGCTTCGTCGCAGCGAGGCGAAACCGAGCGCCTCGACGTCGTGACAAAGGCTGCGCCAGCGGTCCCAGTTGAGGCCCTCCTGGCCTTCGATCATGATTCCGAGCTTCGCCACGACCGTGTGATCGTAAGCTGCGACCGGTGCAGCCGTTGGGGACGTGCCCAAGTGCGGGGGTAGTTTCGCGAATCGCAACCGGTTCCATTTCTGCAGCAACCGGCGCCTCGATGTGCACTTCGGCGGTCGAGATCCACAGGTGGTGGATACATTCCAGCGCCTGCTCAGCGCATCCGAGAAATCAGGACCGGTGACGGTCGTGCCGGAGAAGGCCGGATTGAATTCCAGCTGCGGATGGGCTACGTCTTTCGAATTCATCCGCCCGACGAGGGCGACGGCGAGGTGGAGAGCTGGCTCGACGACGCCTATTCAGCCGGCGAGCAGCGGCATCTCAAGCGACGCGCTCAGGGTTCCGGCTCAGATAACTGAGAGAGCTGGTACTCGATCCGCTGCCGCGTCGCGCCCAGGTCCTTGAGCACATGCGCCGCGATGCCCTCGCCCTCGGTCGCCAGCGCCAGCAACATGTGACCGGTGCTGACACGAGGATCGCCCATCGAGCCGCAAAGCTGGAAAGCCTGCTCGATCACCTTCTTCACCCGCGAGGTGGGGATGATCTTAGTCGGCACTGCGCGCTTCTTGCGGCCGAGCGCCTTCTCCAAGGCGGATCGAACCGCGGCCTCGTCGACGCTGAGCGCGGCGAGGATCTTCGCTGACTGGAAATCGGCGTCTCCATATGCGGCGAGCAGCATGTGCTCGGTGCCGATGTAGGAGAAGCCGGCTTTCAGTGCCTCGGTCTGAGCCAGCGTCAGCAGCTTCTGCGCGCTGGGCGTGAACTGCTCGAATGGATAGATAGTCGACGGACGCTTCCCCACCGCCTGCTCCACGGCTCGCCGGATCGTTGCCCACCGTGGCGGGACCGTGATGCGCATGCCCTCGGTCGTGGGGAGCTGGACACCTATCCGCGGCTCCATCGGCGTCTGGGTGTGGCGCTCCATCCATTCCAGGCAGGCGGCGATGACGATCGAGTTGACGGGCATCCCGGTCCGCGCCGAAGCCTGGTCGAGCCGAGCGAACATCTCATCGGTGAACCGGACGGTCGTCGCCTTCGGCATCGGTCAATCTGACGTCATTTTGCAACCATTGTCAAGGCCTCGAGCGGACGGAAGTTGAGGATCCGATCCATCGGGATGCCGGCCCGCCTCGGCATCCACGCGGCCATCGGCACGTATGCGAACTCGGTCGGGGCATGGGCGTCGGCGTCGAGGGAGAAGGTGCAGCCGAGTTCGAGCGCAAGCCGAGCCTGCTCAGGCGACAGGTCCATGCGCGCGGGATCGCAGTCGATCTCCAGCGCCACGCCGTGGGCGGCCGCCTCGCGGAAGACGCGCTCGAAGTCGTAGGTCGCACCCTCTCGCGAGCCTGGCCTGCGCCCGGTCGGATGGCCGATTACATCGACATTGGGATTCGAGACCGCCCGCAGCATGCGCTCGGTCATCGCGGTCGGTTCCTGCCGCAGCTTGACGTGCGGGGAGGCGATGACGATGTCGAGCAGCTCGAGCACGGCGTCGGAAAGATCCAGCGCGCCGTCCTCGAGGATGTCGACCTCAATGCCCTGGAGCAGGGCCAGCCCCCCGACCTCCTGCTCGACCTTCTCGCGCTGCTGCGACTGGGCCAGCAGGCGTTCGGCATCGAGCCCGTTGACCACCTTGATGCGCGGCGAGTGGTCGGTGACCCCCAGGTACTTATAGCCCAGCGCCTTCGCGGCGCGAGCCATGTCGATCATCGTCGCGCGGCCGTCGCTCCAATCCGTGTGCGCGTGAAGGTCGCCCTGGTACGCGGTGAGGTCGATCGTCGACTCGTCATCGCGCGCCGGCTGCCCGGTCTCCGCCCGCAGCCTTTCGAGGTATGAGCTGCGGCCGGTCTCGACCAGCCCGGCGAGGACTTTCGCGATACCCGCCCCGACGCCCTCGATCGAGGTCAGCTTGTTCGCTTTGTGCAGCGCCTCGAGGTCCGGCCGCTCGAGCGCGATCGCCCACGCCGCCGCCGAAAACGCCTTGGCGCGAAAGACCTCCTTGGGATCCTGCCTCAGGAGATAGCCGATCTCAGACAGGACCTGAGCCGCAGCGATCGCATCCACGTAGCAATTGTGTGACCATCTCGGCATGGCCAAGCCGAAGCTCACCCATCGCGACCAGATCCCGGACCTGGTCGAGTCACTGCTCGCCGAGCTGGGCGAGGATCCGACGCGTCCGGGACTGAAGGCGACCCCTACCAGGGTGTCGCGCGCGCTGCGCGAGCTGACGGACGGATATGGCGTCAGCGCCGCTGATATCGTCGCCGGCGCCGTCTTCGACCAGGACTACGACGAGATGGTCCTCGTCAAGGACATCCCGTTCTACAGCCTGTGCGAGCACCACATGCTGCCGTTCTTCGGCAGCTGCCACGTCGGGTACCTGCCGAAAGGTCGCGTCGTCGGGCTGAGCAAGATCCCGCGCCTGGTCGTCGCCTTCGCGCACCGGCTGCAGCTGCAGGAGCGCATGACCAAGGACATCGCCGAGGCCCTCAACGAGGCGGTCGCGCCCAAGGGCGTCGGCGTGGTCGTCGAGGCGCGCCACCTGTGCATGGAGATGCGGGGGGTGCAGAAGCCTGGAGGCCAGATGATCACGTCGTGCATGCTGGGCACCTTCCGCAAGGACGCGCGCACGCGCGCCGAGTTCCTGGAGCTGGTCCGCCGCCCGTAGCGTCCCCGGCGGCCTCCGCAATACACATAAACAGTCCTTTATGCATTAGACTCCTATAAAGCAAGCTTTATGTTTCTCCCGAACCCCAGTCACGAGCTTCCTGACCACTTTCTGGCGTTCGCCAACCCCACCCGCCTCCGCATCCTGGAGCGCCTGGGCAAGGTCGGCGAGGAGAGCGTCAACGACCTCGCCGCGTATCTGCGGATGAGCCAGCCGCGCATTTCCTGGCACCTGCGAATGCTCCGGCTGGGAGGGGTGATCCGGACCCGGCGGGAGGGCCGCCAGGTCTACTGCTCGCTCGACGTCGAAAACATTGCGCGCGTCCGGGCGCGCCTGGACCAACTGCTCGGAATCACAGATCAAATGAAGCTTCACGAGGAGGTCGGGGCATGAAAAACGGCCAACGCGACGGCCGGAGCAACGGTCAACACAACGGCAAGGTGCGCGTCGCGATAGTGGGCGTGGGCAACTGCGCGTCTTCATTCGTGCAGGGAGTCCACTACTACCGCGACGCTTCTCCGAAGGCTCTGGTTCCCGGGTTGATGCACGTGAACCTCGGCGGCTACCACGTCAGCGACATCGAGTTCGTGGCCGCATTCGACGTCGACAAGACGAAGGTTGGCCTCGATCTTTCCGAGGCGATTTTCGCCGGCGCCAACAACACGGTGAAGTTCACCGACGTGCCCAAGACCGGCGTCAAGGTCCAGCGCGGCATGACGCACGACGGGATCGGCAAGTACCTGTCGGAGATCGTCGTCAAAGCCCCGGGCGAGACATCCGACGTGGTCGGCATTCTCAAGAGGACGAAGGC
Source organism: Chloroflexota bacterium (assembly GCA_005879945.1). Classification (GTDB taxonomy): domain Bacteria; phylum Chloroflexota; class Dormibacteria; order Dormibacterales; family Dormibacteraceae; genus UBA10449. The sequence continues at coordinate 9,592 of VBHX01000023.1, forward strand.
CGACGTACTTGTCAGCTACCTACCGGTTGGTTCCGAAGAGGCGACCAAGTGGTACGTCGAGCAGGCGCTGCAGGCGGGCGTCGGATTCGTCAACTGCATCCCGGTATTCATCGCTCGCGAGACGTACTGGCAGAAGCGATTCGCCGAGAAGAACCTGCCCGTGATCGGCGACGACATCAAGTCGCAGGTCGGCGCGACGATCATCCACCGCGTGCTCACGCGTCTGTTCCGTGACCGCGGCGTGAAGCTCGAGCGCACGTATCAGCTGAACTTCGGCGGCAACACCGACTTCCTGAACATGCTCGAGCGCGATCGCCTGATGTCGAAGAAGATCTCGAAGACGCGCTCGGTCACATCCCAGCTTGACTACGACATCGGTGCCGACAACGTCCATATCGGCCCGTCGGACTATGTGCCCTGGCTGAACGACCGCAAGTGGGCGTACATCCGCCTCGAAGGTCGGACATTTGGGGATGTGCCGCTCAACGTCGAGCTCAAGCTCGAAGTGCATGACTCGCCCAACTCGGCGGGAATCGTCATCGACGCCGTCCGCTGCATCAAGCTCGCGCTCGATCGCGGGATTGGCGGTGCGCTCGAAGGGCCGAGCTCGTACTTCATGAAGTCGCCGCCCGTGCAGTACAGCGACTCCGAGGCCAAAAACCTGGTGGAGGAGTTCATCGGTGCTGGCAAGAGCGAGCCGAATGGCCGCGTCCGCCGCAGCGTGCGAACCAAGCCGGCGACCGCCGCTGCTCGCCGGTAGCCTCGGCCATCGGGGGTACGCGAGACATGCGCTGGCATCGGCAGCCGAAGCCAAGGAGGCGACGAGCAGCGGAGCGAGCGCATCTGTGATGCGTGAGCGAGCAGCGCAGGAGCCGACGACGGATAGGCGCCCGACGGGCGCCGATCGGCCGCCTGGGACGGCGCAGGGTCGCGGGCTCCCGGTGGCCGGGGCTGCTTACGGCGTCGGTGCGCGGATCCTGCGGGTCGTGCCGCGGGGACTTCGCCATGCCGCCGCGGCACCAGGCGGCGCCGCATGGTACTGGCTCAGTCCGGGCCAGCGCCGCGCCGCGCTCGACAACTATGCGGCCGCCCTCGGCCGCGAGCGGTCGGACCCTGAGGTTGGACGCGTCGCCAGGCGCGCCTTCCAGAACTACGGCCGGATGCTCATGGACTTTGTGCTGATGGGAAGCCTCACGCCGGCCGAGCTGGTCAATCGCGTCACGCTCGACGGCCGCGACCGACTCGATGCCGCGCTATCACGCGGGCGCGGCGCAATCATGGCCGCCCCCCACATGGGTTCGTGGGACATGGCCGGCTCGTACGCCGGCGCGCTTGGCTACAGGATCTCCGCGGTCGCCGATCGATTCCCGGGGTCGCTCAACGAGGCGGTCGTGGCAACGCGGCAGCGATTCGGAATGAATGTGATCATGCTCGGCCGTGGCGCCGTCCGGTCCCTCACCGAGGCCTTACGCGCAAATCACATCGTTGCCCTGCTGTGCGACCTGGAGCAGGGACCGGGAGTCGATGTCCGATTCTTCGGCAGACGTGCCGTGGTACCTGGTGGACCCGCCGCCCTGGCGATCAAGACAGGGGCCGCGCTGATGCCCGCTTGCCAGTACGTGACGGCGCCAGGTCGGTACAACATCGAACTCGACGCGCCGCTCTCCATCGGTGAAGGTGAGACCAAAGAGCATGTGATGCAGCGGGTCGTGGATCGATTCGAAGTGTTCATCTGGGAGCGTCCTGATCAGTGGTACGCATTCCGGCCGATGTTCAGGGGTGAGTGAATGGCGCTGGCGCGCATTCAAGATCGTCCAGTCACTGGTGGAGCGGTTGCCACGGACGTGGGCCTACGCGCTCGCCGTCATGGCCGCCCGGGTCGCTTGGTGGTTCTCGCCGCTGGCGCGGCCTCGGCTCGAGTACAACCTGAAGGTCGCGTGCCCAGAGCTCACGACGTCCGGGTTGAAGGAACTTTCGCGGCTGAATTTCCGCAACCACGCCAAGGCGTACGCCGACCTGATGATGCTGCCCAGCATGAAGGTCGAGGCGATGCGCCCACTTCTGCACCTCGAGGCCAAGGACCTGGAGTACCTCGAGCAAGCTCGCGCGGTCGGCAAGGGCGTGATGGTGGTCTCGTGCCACATGGGCTCATACGAGGTGGTGTCGGCGATCTGGTCGGCGACCCTGGCGCCAGTCAGCCTGTTCGCGGAGGAGCTGGAGCCGCGAGCCCTGTTCGAGTGGTACCGGGATACTCGGGCGCGCCTCGGCATCAGCGTGCTGCCTCTTCATCTCGGCGGCCTGCGCAAGGTCACGCAGGCGCTGCACGATCAGGAGATGGTCGTCACGGCGATCGACCGCGACATCACCGGGACCGGTCAGATGATGCCCTTCTTCGGCCGCCCGGCGCCGATCCCACTCGGGCCGGCGGCGATCGCGGTGCGTCTTGGCACCCCTCTTTTGCCGGTGTGTGTTTTCCGCCTTGCCGACGACACCTACTCGGCCGAGGCGGCGGCGCCAGTGATCGCGCAGTCGACCGGAGACGCTCGGGTCGACGAGGTGCGGGTTACGCAGCAGCTGCTGCGGCACATCGAGGGATTCATTCGCCGGCACCCCGATCAGTGGCACGTCCCGCACCGAATGTGGGAAGGATCTCCATGAAGTGAAGATTGGCCTCGTTTCGCCGTACGACTTCGCCTCGCCCGGCGGCGTCACCGACCACGTCCGCCACCTTGCGCGACAGCTCCGGCGGCTGGACCATGCGGTGCGCATCTTCGCGCCCTCGAGCCGAGCCGACGTCGACTTCGACACCGCGGAGTTCTATCGAATCGGCAGCCCCATCTCGGTGCCGGTGAACGATTCGGTCGCGCGGATCACGCTCAGCTTCCACCTCGCCGATCGCGTGGCCGAAATCATCGAGCGCGAGCGCTTTGACGTTCTGCACTTTCACGAGCCGTTGATGCCGGCGCTGCCGATCACGATGCTGCGCATGTCGCAGGCGGCCAACGTCGGCACGTTCCACGCATTCGCCAAGTCGAACATCGGCTACTTCTACGGCCGCCCGCTGCTCGAGCCCTACCTTGCGCACCTCCATCGAGGGATTGCGGTGAGCGAGCCCGCCAAGGCATTCGTCAATCGGTACTTCCCGGGCTTTCCGCTGAAGGTCATACCCAATGGAATCGACGTCAGCGTGTTCCATCCCGGTCACGCGCCGATCCGGCACCTGCGGGACGAGAGGGTCAACATCCTGTTCGTCGGCCGGTTGGAGAAGCGCAAGGGCCTCGGCTACTTGCTGCGGGGTTACGAGTTCATGAAGCAGCGCGTGCCAAACACCCGGCTCATCGTGGTCGGCGACGGACCGCTGCGAAGCAGCGTCGAGTCGTACATCTCCAGGCATCGCGTGCCCGACGTTGTGATGGCGGGCTACGTTCCCGACACGGTGCTGCCGCGCTATTACTGCAGCGCCGACATCTTCTGCGCGCCCGCGACCGGCGCGGAGAGCTTTGGGATCGTGCTGCTCGAAGCGATGGCGACCGGGCTGCCAGTCGTCGCCACGGAGATCGATGGCTACATGTCGGTGCTCGAGCCCGGACGCGACAGCCTGACTGTGCAGCCCAAAAGCTGGTCCGAGCTCGGCGCAGCACTGGTCATCCTCGCGCGTGACGCCCAGCTCCGGACACGGATGGGCGCATACGGGCTCGAGAAGGCCCGGCGATACGCATGGGACGAGGTTGCTTCACAGGTCCTTGAGGTCTACGGCGAGGCCCGCCAGATACGCGCGCAGCGAGAGATGGTCCGTTCAGGAGAGGTGCTGAATGTTCACGACGCGGTTTGAAGCTTGGGTCCGCCGCCACGCCGAGTCCCTGATGGCCGCGCTTGGCCGCATGCCGGTGACCCCAAACCAGATCACCGTGCTCGGGACTGCCCTGACGTTTGTGGCCGCGGTGCTGACCGCTGGCGGCCACCTTCGTTGGGGTGGTGTGGTCCTCGCCTTCGCGGGCACGTTCGACATCCTGGACGGCGCCCTCGCGCGCTCGACGAAGCGCAGCTACCCGTACGGCGCATTCCTCGATTCCACGCTCGACCGATACTCGGAAGGCGCGATGTACATCGGCCTTGTTGCGTACTTCGTGGGCGCGGGCGGACCGCTGGAGCGGTGGCTCGTGCTTGCGACGGTCACGGCACTCGCCGGCTCGTTCCTTGTGAGCTACGTGCGCGCGCGTGCCCAAAGTCTCGGCTTCACATGCGAAACAGGCTTATTCGCGCGGCCTGAGCGCGTGGTGATGACGGTGATCGGTCTGATCTTCGGCGGGGTGGTGCTCGCAGCCGTTGTCTTCCTGCTCGCGATACTGACCAACCTGACCGCGCTCCAGCGCATCCGCGAGGTGTGGCTGCAGGGCCGCGCGCAGCGACTGGAGCGCGAGCGCGAGGCAGCCAAGGCGCTTCGAAGCGGTCAACCCGTCAAGCCGTAGAGTTTCTCCGTGGTGGGGGATCCGTTCGCCGGCATCGCCGGGCACACGCGAGCACTGGACCAGCTTCGGTCGCAATTCGAATCAGGCCGACTGGCGCATGCATACCTACTCGTCGGGGAGGCCGGGCTCGGCAAGGCGACCACCGCGCGCACGCTCGCCGCGGCCCTGCTCCCCGAGGCGCCGCTGCACAGGCACCCCGACTATTGGGAGGACGACCGGATCAAGGCGCTGTCGATCAACGAGATCAGGCTGCTTCCCGACAAGCCGCCGGAATTTCACGAGCTGTCGCTGCAGGCGTTTCTCAACCTCAAGCCCGCCGTGGGTACACGACGTGTCGCGTTGGTGACCAATGTTGGCCGCCTTCGTGACCAGGACCAGGGTGTGCTGCTCAAGACGCTCGAAGAGCCGCATCCCCACCGGGTGATCGTGCTCACGACGCCGAGCCTGAATCCGTTCGTCGTGCTGCCGACGGTCGTCTCGCGATGCCAGCGTCTGTTCTTTCACCCGGTGCCCGCGCCGGAGATCGAGAAGCTTCTTCTGGACCTCGACGTGGAGCCGGGACGCGCGCGTCTGCTCGCCGACCTTTCTCGCGGCCGGCCGGGCTGGGCTCTGCGCGTCGCGGGCGATGCCGGCGTGATCGAGCAGCACGAGGAATGGACGCGACGCCTGGAGGAGGTGTTCGGCGCGCCCGCCGATGTGCCGCTTCGAGTCGCCGCCGAGCTCGACGGCAGCCAGATGGCGTGGCGCCGAGGCGAAGGCGAGGCCGAGGATCCCGCGCTGTTCGCGATTGCGAGCTGGCAGATCGAGCTGCGGCGCCGGATGCTGTCGAGCAGCGGCAAGATCCAAGGCCGATGGGCGCGCCTGCTCGAGCTCTCCTACGACACGCTCGGATACCTGGAGCAGAACGTCAATCCGCGCCTCGCCTTTGAAACCTTCCTGTTGGAATGTCGCACTTCCTGAAGAATGCCCTCGAGGGCTACCGGCCGTATGTCCCCGGCGAGCAGCCGCCCGACGGCGAGGATTGGGTCAAGCTCAACACCAACGAGTCGCCGCTGCCCCCTTCGCCGAAGGTCATCGAGGCGATCAAGGCCGCCACAGACGAGTCATTGAGGCTATATCCGAGTCCCACCGCGGCGCCGGCGCGCAAGGCGATCGGCGAGCACTTCGGGCTCGACGCCGACCAGGTTGCGCTCGGGAACGGCGCCGACGAGCTGATCGAGATGTGCTTTCGAGCGTTCGCCGGCGCTGGAGATCGCGTGGCCTACTCGACGCCGACGTACCCACTCCTCGATCCCCTGTGCCGCGTTCACGAGGTCGTCGCATCGACCCATCCCACCGCCGAAGAGTGGACGTGGTCGCCCGAGTTCGTTGATGACCCGGCACCGCTCAAGTTCCTCATCAACCCGAACTCCCCGACCGGGACCCACCACGGCAGGATGACCGTCGAGCGAGTGCTCGGAAGATCGCGCGGGGTGGTCGTGCTGGACGAGGCGTATGTCGACTTCGCACCCGAATCGCAGCTCGGGTTGATCGGCAAGCACCCCAACCTGCTGATCCTGCGCACGATGTCGAAGTCGTACGCGCTGGCCGGCATGCGCATCGGCTTCGCCTTCGGCCATCCGGAATTGATCGCCGCGCTCGACGCGGTCAAAGATTCGTACAACCTCAACCGGCTGGCCATCGTCGCCGCCATGGCCGCGATCAACGACGACGAGCACCACCGCAAGATCGTCCAGCACGTGGTCAGCGAGCGCGCCTGGCTCGAGGACCAGCTGAGCGAGGATGGCTTCGAACACTCGCCGTCCGCGGCCAACTTCGCGTTCGTCAAGCCGCCGCGCGGCGCGTCCGCGGCAGCGGTCGCCGACGCCCTTCGCGAGCGCCGGGTGCTCATCCGGCATTACGATCGGGAGCCGATCGCGGGTTGGTTCCGCATCACCATCGGCACCCGCCGGCAGCACGAACGCCTGCTGGAGGCCTTGAAGGAGATTCTGTGACGCCAACCCGCAACGAAGCCTGGGACCTGGTCACCTCCATGACCCAGTCCGAACAGCTGCGCCGGCATATGCGCAGCGTCGAGGCCGCAATGCGCGTGTACGCGCGGCGCTACGGCGAGGACGAGGAGCGGTGGGCGGTGCTGGGCCTGATCCATGACTGGGATTACGAGACCGGGCCGACCGCGGAGCTGCACCCGATGCGCGGGATCGCGATGTTGCGCGAGAGGGGCTGGCCCGAGGACATCCTCGACGACATCGCTTCGCACGCCGATTACCTGAACGTGCCGCGCGACAGCAACATCCGCAAGGCGCTGAACGCGGTGGACGAGATGTGCGGCTTCATCATTGCGTGCGCGCTGGTCAAGCCGGACAAGTCGCTCAGCTCGGTGGAGCCGAGCACCGTGCGCAAGAAGATGAAGGACAAGGCCTTCGCGCGAGGCGTGCATCGCGAAGAGCTCCTGGCCGGCGCGCAGGCGCTCGGTATACCCTTCGACGAGCACGTGGAGAACGTCCGCGATGCCTTGAAGCCGATCGCAGGAGAGCTGGGGTTGAATCCATGAGCACACAGGGCAAGCCACGGGTCCTCCTCATGCATCCGATCCTCGACCCCGGGCCGGCGATTTTGGCTGAGGCCGCCGAGGTGGTCCCTTACCCGCCCGACCGGCCCCTCGACGAGGCCAGCATCAGATCGCACGCCGAGGGCTGCACCGGCATCGTCAGCCAGGTGATGGATCCGATTCGCGAGACGGTCCTGTCGACGCCTGGGCTAAAGGTCGTCAGCAACGTCGCAGTCGGCTTCGACAACATCGACGTCGCGGCCGCGACGGCACACAAGGTCATGGTGACCAACACCCCGGGTGTGCTCGACGACACCACAGCCGACTTTGCGTTCACCCTGCTGATGGCTACCGCGCGCAGGGTCGTCGAAGCCGACTACTTCACCCGCCAGGGCCAGTTCAGAGGCTGGGCGATCGACATGATGCTCGGCACCGACATCTACGGCGCCACGCTTGGCATCATCGGCATAGGTCGCATCGGGCGCGGGGTCGCACACCGCGCCAAGGGCTTCAACATGCGCGTGCTTTACTACGATCCGAATCCGCTGACTCGCGAGGCCGAGCAGCAGCTTGGCTCGGAGCGTGTCGACCTGGCGAGACTGCTGGTCGAGTCGGACTTCGTGTCGGTGCACGTGCCGCTGACAGAGCAGACGCACCACCTGCTCAGCACGCAGCAGTTTGGACAGATGAAGCATTCGGCAATCCTCATCAACACGTCGCGCGGGCCGGTCATCGATGAAGCGGCGCTCGTGGAGGCGCTGAACGCCAGGAAGATCGCCGGTGCGGGGCTCGACGTCTACGAGCGCGAGCCGGCGGTCCACCCGGGCCTCATCCCGTTGGCGAACGTCATCCTCGCTCCGCACATCGCCAGCGCAAGCGTGCGCACGCGCTCCGAGATGTCCGCGATGGCGGCGCGCAACATGGCCACAGCGGTTCGAGGCGGGCGGCCGCCAAACCTTCTCAACCCAGAGGTCAAGCGATAGTCGAGGCGCGGTATCGGGTGCTGGCCCTCGACCTCGATGGCACGATCATCGATACCCACCTGAACCTCGATCCGCGAGACGTCGAGGCGTTGAGGAAGATCATCGGCGCCGGTGTCGAGGTCATCGCATGCACCGGACGCCCTTTCCCAGGCGCGCTGCCATGGGCGATCCGGCTGGGCCTGGACAACCCGATCGTCTGCTACCAGGGCGCCCAGGTGCGAACGCCGAGCGGCGAGATGCTCCTCGACCACGGCATCCACCACGACATCGCCATGGAGGTGATCCGATTCGCTCGCGAGCGCGATCTCCACATCCAGGCCTACCGCGATGATCAGCTTCTCGTCGAGCGCGATCGGCCGGAGGCGCGCGAATATTCCAGGCACGCCGGCATGCCCATCAACGTCGTCGCGGACCTCGACAAGGCGATGGGCGCCACCACGCCGAAGCTCGTCATCGTTTCGTCGAGAGTGACCCTGGAGGAGCTGCTCCCGAATGTGCGACGCAAGTGGGAAGGCCGGCTGAACGCGGCGACGTCGATGCCGACCTATCTCGAGTTCACAAGCATCGAGAGCGACAAAGCTTCGGCGCTTCAGTTCCTGTGCGCGCGTATGGGAGTTCCGCGGGAGCAGTGCATTGCCGTCGGCGATGGACGCAACGACGCCTCGATGATCGCCTGGGCCGGCCTCGGTGTCGCGATCGAGGGCTCGCCGCCGGAGGTCCAGGCAGCCGCGGACCGAACGATCCCCGGACCCGGCCGCGGTGGAATCAAGCAGCTCGCCGACCTGTTGGTCGCATCGTGAGCACTCTGCTTCTCGTTCACGCCCATCCCGATGACGAGGCGGTCTCGACCGGCGGGGCGATGCTGAAGGCCGCCGCTGATGGGCGCCGCGTCGTCCTCGTGACCGCCACACGTGGCGAAGCGGGAGAGATCTACAACATGGACGAGGCGGCCACCCGTCCCCGGCTTGGCGAGGTGCGCGCCAAAGAGTTGGAGAACGCCTCGCGAATCTTGGGAGTCGACCGCGGCGAGATCCTTGGCTATCGCGATTCAGGCATGGTCAGAACTGCCGACAACGAAGATCCAGGGTCGTTTCACCAGGCGCCACTGCGAGAAGCCGCCGCGAAGCTGATCGCGATCTTGCGCGAGGAGAAACCCGACGTCGTCGTGACGTATGCGCAGGATGGGATCTACGGCCACCCGGACCACATCAAGGCCCATCAAGTCACCATCGCGGCGCTGGATGCCCTTCTGCGCTCGAGCGAACCGTGGACCCCCAAGAAGCTGTACTACACGGCGATACCGCGCTCGATGATGCAGGCGTTCATGGAGCAGATGCCCGAAGAAGCGCGCCGGGACATGAACCCGGACATGCGCATTGAAGGCACCCCCGACGAGCTGGTCACGACGCGGATCGACGTGAGCGATTTCGTCGATCGCAAGCGCGACGCGTTTGCGGCCCACGTGAGCCAGAACGATCCCAACTCGTGGTTCGCGACCATGGCCGACCAGGTCTACCGGCTGGCGTTCGGCACCGAGTACTACCAGCTGGCTCGAGGCAAGCCCGGGTCAGCGCTGCCAGAGAACGACCTTTTCCTGGGGATCAGCTAGACGCAGTCGAGCGTGCCGTCGCTCTCCGACCACCCGAGCGGCCAGCTCCAATTCAGCGAGATGTAACCAGTGCACTTCTTGGCGCCTTCGTATCCACTCAAGGGATACGTCACTCGGCCCAGCGACCATCGTGGGATTCCGAGCTGGTACGAGGTCAAGCCCGGCGCCAAGAGCTGGTGCTCGTTGTACAGGCCTTCCAACACAACGGCGGGCCTGCCGAAGTATTCGAACGCGATCGTGAACAGTGTCGCGATCAGGAGCGCCGCAACGAGCAGCCGGTTGGCGCCGCGCGGCGGATGCCGGGTCGCGCCGGGCTCGGCAGCGTGGCCTCTGAAGACCACAGTCGTGCCGGCCCACCTGTCGCCGACCCGTTGGCTGTAGGTCGTCAGCCGGACGGAAAGGCCGCCCAGCAAATAGAAGAGGGGCAGGACGTCGATGAACCTGAGCAGGTTGCGAGTCCAGATCGATCCCAGGCGGAGCGGCCGGCCGTCAACCCGCACCACGCACAGGCCAAGGAGCATCTTGCCCAGGCTGGCCCCGTACAGTCCCTCGGGCACGATGTAGTACGCCATCCAGAGGGGAATGAGCCACGGCCATGGCAGCGTATTCACCCCATAAACCACGTCGACCACCACCGTCACGATGGCGAACACAACCAGGTCAAGCAGCAGGGCGCGGAACCTGGTCCACTGAGCCGCCCGTGCCTGGGCAGCCCGCCCGGTGATGACATTCCCTGCGGTGGCGGCGACGGCCATCCCGAAGCGGATCATGCCATCGATTCCCACCGCGTAGACTCCAAAAAGAGCCTTGGAAGTAATCAGGATCACGCCCCGCGGGTACTGCCACGGCGTGGTGGATGCGTTCCGGATCGCCAAACGGGTGCGTGAGGAGACCTCTGGACCCGTGCACATGCTCGGCATGCTGGTCCACAACACTCACGCGACCGACGACCTGCAGACGCAGGGGATCGCGCTCGTCGATCCTCCGGACCGCCTCGCCGGGCTCAACCAGATCAAAGACGGAACCGTCATCTTCACCGCCCACGGCGTCTCGCCGCAGGTCAAGCAGCGAGCGGTAGAGCTGGGGCTGAAGGCGATTGACGCGACCTGCTCGGACGTGGTGCGCACCCACGAGCTGGTCGCCGACCTCGCCAGCAAGGGTTACGAGGTCGTCTACATCGGCCGCAAAGGCCATCCCGAGCCAGAGGGAGTCATGGGCGAGGCGCCGGGTAAGGTGCACCTGGTCCAGGACCCTGAGGACATCGAGGCGCTCGACATCACGGGCGACCGCGTCGCGGTCACCTGCCAGACCACGCTCTCCGTGTGGGACACCGAAGACCTGATCGGACGCGTGAAGGCGCGCTATCCGCAGGCCGAGGTCCACAACGAGATCTGTCGAGCGACCCAGGAGCGGCAGGAGGCGGCGGTCGAAGCAGCCAAAGATGTCGACGTCGTCATCGTGGTCGGCAGCTCGCGCTCATCGAACTCACTGCGCCTGGTCGAGGTCGTGAAGAAGCTCGGCTGCAAGCCGGCTTACCTGGTCGACCGGCTCGAGGACCTCGACGTCGAATGGCTGAGGGGGGCAAAGAAGGTGGGCGTGACGAGTGGCGCCTCGACCCCCTCGCAGCTCACGCGCAGGGTCATCGAGTACATCGAGGCGCTCGAAGCCCCCGGGTAGCGGTCGACTCTGGTCACGCCCCTCTCCCCGACCCTCCCCACTGAAGGTGGGAGGGGAAGCTAAGTTCGGCGCAGTCTCTTGATCACCCGGCTGATCGCGCCCGGGGGCGGGTTGGATGAGGACACGGCTACAGGCCCCGGTGTTGGGGCCGTCTCGGGCGCAGCGGCTGCCGGCGGAGCCGACGGGCCGTTAGACCCAGCCGCGGTCCCGGCGCGGGGACGCCGCCGACGGCGCCGCCTCGCTGTACCCGTCTTTTCGATCGTCGCCGCCTTGGCGGGCGGTTCGACAGCTGCCGGGGCCGGCTGCTCCACCGGCTGTACGGCCGGAGAACGCCGGCCGCGCCGCCTTCGCGACGCGGGTGCCCCGGGCGCTGGGGCCTCGACCGGCCGCAGTCCAGCGCCCTTCGCCTTGCGCCGAACGCTGGCCCCGACCTCGCCCTCGGCGCAGAGCGCTCCGTCGGCGGTGTGCACGTCCACTCGCCACACGACGATCGCCGTCGGGGCGCCGCCAACCGGCGCCCGCTTCTGGGTGAGCGTCCAGCGCGCGTAGATCGTCTCGCCGGCGCGAACCGGGCGCGGGAACTTCCAGTTCAGCCACTCCCACTCCGCCACTGAAGGCACCGGCATGTCCATCGTTCCTAGCCCGATCGCAGCCGCCAGCAGGAGGGCGGGCGGGGCGAAACGCGCGCCGGCGTGGCCGACGTCGATGGTGAGGGGAGAGAAGTCGCCCGCCACCGCCGCAAACAGCGCGATCTCAGAATCCGAGATGGTGCGACGGCGGGTCGTCCACTCGCCTCCGAGAGGCAGATCGTCGAAAGAGATCGGCTCCAGGTCGGGAGCGAGTATAGCGGGATCAAGATCGCGGGCCCGGGCGTTAACCTATGACGACTTCGACCGCCGGGAGGGTTTCGTGCCGGATGTAGCGTCCGTTCTTTTGATCACCTCGGTGCTGTTCATCATCGCGGTGGTACTGCTCACGATCGCCCTCATGCGGATGCGAAGCATGACAAGCCGGTTGCAGCTGGCACTCGACGACGAAAGCGGCGCGCGCGACCGCGCCGCGCTTCTGCTGGCGATGGCATCGGCAGTCAACTCGTCGCTGGGACTCGAAGAAGTGCTCGACGTGGCCATCCGCCATGCCGGGCGGATCATGGGCGCGGTTGCCGGCGCGATGTACCTGGTGGTGCCGGGGAAGACCGAGATGCGCCGCCAGGCGCAGTTCGGACTCACGACCCGTGCACGCGGCGGTGTTCGCGCACTCACCGAGGAGCCGCTGCACTCGGCGCTTGCGACCATGCGGCCGGTGGTCGTCCGCCTTGGCGAGGAATCCGCGCCCGGTCTCGAGACCGGAGGCCATCCGCCGCACGTGCTTGTGGTTCCGGTTCAACGCTCAGGGCAGTTGATGGGCGCGATGGAGCTCTACCTCAACGCGTGGCGCGAGCTTACCGAAGACCAGAGCGATCTCCTGATCGGGGTCGCATCACAGGCCGCCATTGCCATCCGGCACGCGCAGCTCTTCCAGGCCCAGGAGGCGAACGCGCTCACCGACGAGCTCACCAAGCTGCCCAACCGACGTGCGTTAGCTCAAGAATTCCTGAAGGAGACAACGCGTGCGCGCCGTCATCGCAAGCCGATCGCATTCCTGATGGTCGACATCGACCACTTCAAACAGGTGAACGACACATACGGCCACCTGCATGGCGACGCGGTGCTGGCCGAGCTCGCCTCGATCCTCAGCACCGGCGCGCGCGAATCAGATGTATGCGCGCGATATGGTGGCGAGGAGTTTGCGCTCATCCTGCACGAGACGAATGACGCCGGCGCTAGGATTCTCGCCGAGCGAATTCGAGCCAAGGTTGCGGCGCATACATTTCCTGGAGGCTTGAAGCTGACAATCAGCATCGGCGTCGCGGCCACGACTGAGGCGGCAATGTTCACAACGCTCATCGAGCGCGCCGACCAGGCCCTGTACTCCGCCAAGATGGGTGGTCGCAACCAGGTGCGGGTGGCGGACATGAAGGTGGCTCCCACCAAGCAGCAGCAGCGCGCGTAACCTCGTGGGAGATGTCCCACTACTGCGTCCGGTGCGGCACCGAGCTAGTGACGCGCATCACCGAAGGCCATGAGCTCGAGGCGTGCCCCAACGACGATTTCATTCTGTGGCGCGATCCCAAAGTTGCGTCTGCGGTCATGAGCATCCCGCGGAGGCCGCCATGCGGGAGTGCTTGGAGGAGATCAGCGCCGCCGTCGAGTTGACGTCGCTGATTGGCGTCTACCACGTGCCCAAGCGTGACGCACCCAGCATGGTTGGAATCGCATACCGGGCGCGGCTGGCCGACGGCGCGCGGCTCGAACCAGGTGTTGAGATGCTCGAGATCGGCGTGTTTCCAGTCGATTCGATTCCCCCGCTGGCGTTTCCCAGCCACCGGTACGTCCTCGACGAGTTCCTCAAGTCCCGGGCGTCGGCGGCGGAATCCTCAACCCGGCGCGTCGTCGCAGAGGCTCCGCGTGAAGCGCGGCCATCACCAGCGCCAGCGCAACCGCGACCACGGCGCAAGCCGTGAAGCCGGCCGCATACCCATAGTTCTGAACCACCGGACCGAAAAGCAAGGGTCCGCTCGCTAGACCGAGGAAAAGGACCGTGCCGTACATCCCCATGGTCACGCCGCGGGTCGACGCGGCCGAGAGGTCCGCGAAGACGACGCCCATCGCGACAAATGCGGTGGCCATGAATGGAGTGGCGACGATGAGCACGATCGCGGGCCACAAGAAACCTGTCAGGTGACCGACGACGCCCATCGCCGCCGACCAGAGGACCACCCCGACGAACACAATTGGCCAGCGCTGACGAGCGCGGTCGACAAGCAATCCTCCAGGTATGCGCGAGAGGCCGTTGGCAACTGCCTGCAGGGCGAGCAGAAGTCCAACCTGTGAGCTCGGCAGCCGCAGTGCCTCCTTGCCGAAGATGGGAAGGAAGGCTCCGATGGTGCCCCATGCCAGCGTGGCGGAAACAAGTCCGATCACGACCGGCAGAAACGAGCGCTGCGAGACCAATGCCCTCAGAGGCTCTCGCAGCGAGAGCCCGCGTTGAGTGGATTGTGCGGTTCCACTGGCCAGCAGAGCGCCCGGGACGGTAAGTATCAGCATCGCGGTCGTCACCGCCAGGTCGGTGCGGATGTCGAGCCAGTTCAGCAGCAGCCCGGCGATTGAAGGCCCGATGAAGAATCCTGCTTGCATCGAGAAGGTGAGCCATCCCATCGCGCGGCCCAGCCGCCCGCTCTTCACGGACTCTGTCACGGCCGAAAACAGCGCCGCCTGCTGAGCGCCGCCGCCGAGCCCGCCGACCACCTGCCAGATGAACAGCGGCAGCACTGTCGTGGTGGCGGCGGCGGCGAGCTGAGAACCGGCGGCGACGACGATCGAGAAGATGAGCAGCGATCGGGCGCCGAAGCGGTCGATCAGCAGCCCCGACGGCATCGAGAGAGCGGCCGCCGCCAGCGTGGCCACCGCGAAGAGCGCCCCGACCTGAAAACGATCCGCTCCCAACCCATGCGCGTACAGCGGAACCGTGAGACCACGCGCCGAGAGCGCCGCGAAGGATGCACCGGCCGCGATGTAGATCGCGAGCGTCCGCCGCGATTCGAGGACGCTCGGCCGCACCCTTCCTAAGATAGCTGCAGGTGATCAACGGACGGATCGGGCGGGCAGCGGAGCTGCTGTCGAGCGCGCATGCCGGTATCGCGCTCACCGGAGCCGGGGTTTCCGCTGAGAGCGGAATTCCCACGTTTCGCGGCGAGGGCGGTTTGTGGTCGCAGTACGACCCGGTCAAGGTCGCTTCGATCGGCAACTTCCTCAACGATCCGACTGCCTACTGGAGCGTGGCCCGGGAGCGCGGCCCAGCGGTGTTGAGCGCGCGGCCGAATCCCGGCCACGCCGCCCTTGCCGCACTCGAAGAGGCAGGACACCTCGTCGCGGTGATCACGCAGAACACCGATGGTCTACACCAGGACGCCGGCACTCAGCGTGTGATCGAGCTGCACGGCTCGGGCAGGACGGTCCAGTGCCTGGACTGCGGCGCGCGCGAAAAGCGAGCCGAGGTGCAGTCCCGGCTCGCCACCGAGATGCCGCCGCTATGCCGCATGTGCGGCGGGATTTTTTTGAAACCGACGGTCGTGCTGTTTGGTGAGGCGATGCCGATCCCCGCGATGCAGGAAGCCTTCGCGCTGGCGAGGGCGGCCGACGTGATGCTGGTGGTGGGGTCGTCGCTGGTCGTGTACCCCGCCGCGCAGATCCCGCTGGCGGCCGTCGAGGCCGGCGCCGCGCTTGTCGTCATCAACGCCGAGGCGACGCCGCTCGACCGACACGCCGAGGTACTGATCCGCGGCAGATCGGGCGAGGTCTTGCCTGAGCTCGCGGCGTTGATGTCACCCGCCTAGGACGGTCACGCTCCCGGCGCTCACGCGCAAACCGTCGACAACCAGGTTCCCGTTGGCGTCGATGTCCTGGGCCACGCCCTCGATGACGTGATCCGGCAGCTCGACGCGAACCTTCTTGCCGATCGTGTCGGAGAGCTCGCGCCAGCGTGCGATGACCTGTCCCGCCGGCGCCGCCGACCATCGCTCGATTGCAATTCGCAGCTTCTCGAGCACCTGGTCACGCGGCTCGCCTAGCGTCGCGGCGCCCTTCGGGGCCCAGGTGAGGTTGATCCCGATCCCGCAGATCGCCTTCGCTGCCGAGGCCTCGACGAGGATGCCACCGACCTTGCGCCCGTCGAGAAGCAGATCGTTGGGCCATTTCAAGCGCACGCCTGGACCGCATGCCTCGGCCGCGGCCACGCCGGCCGCGAGGCTGAGCAGGGGATTGGGTTCGAGGACGAAGGAAACGAGGAGGGCCGTGCCCGCCCGCGTCTCCCACTGGTGAGACAGACGGCCGCGGCCGGCGGTTTGGTGGTCCGCCATCACCACCGACCCAATTGGGAGATCGCGCGCGATGTCCTGGGTCGAAGTCACCGTGCCGAGGCGGACGACCTGTGGTTTTTCCATGAGGGCTCTAAGCTAGCGGAGGGGATGAAGGGGATGAAGGTTCACCGCGCCGCCACGCTTGTGGTGATGATGCTGCTGGCGGTCCTGACGCTCGGCTTGCTCATGATCACCGCGGTGGCCAACTTCAACGGCCGCAGCCTTGTCGCTCTCGGCGTGGTGGTGGTCCTTGCCGCCGCAGGCGGCATCGGCTTCAGCTGGAAGCGTTACTCGCGCCGCTGAGTTTCACAAGCATGCTGCGGATCGGGTACAAGGCTTCGGCCGAACAGTTCGCGCCGCGCACGCTTCTCGATTTCGCCGTCGAGGCCGAACGCAATGGCTTCGACAGCGTGTTCGTGAGCGACCATTTCCAGCCGTGGCGGCACTCCGACGGTCATGCGCCGTTTGCTTTATCGTGGCTCGCGGCGACGGGTGAACGGACGCAGCGCGTGCTGCTCGGGACGTCGGTCGCGACGCCGACATTTCGCTACCATCCGGCGATCGTTGCGCAGGCATTCGGCACATTGGGTTCGCTCAACCCGGGACGCATGATTCTCGGAGTCGGCACGGGCGAGCATCTCAACGAGGGCGCGCTCGGCATCGCCTGGCCGGACAACAAAGAGCGGTTCGCGCGGCTGCGCGAGGCGGTCAAGCTCATCAAGCTGTTGTGGAGTGAGCAGAGCGTGACGTTTGAGGGTGAGTACTACCGCACGCGCAACGCCACGATCTACGACCGGCCGGATCAGCCGATTCCGATCTACATCGGTGCCGGCGGCCCACAGGTCGCGAAGTACGCGGGCCGCGCGGGCGATGGACTGATCTGCACTTCCGGCAAAGGCATGGAGCTCTACTCAGAGCAGCTGCTGCCGGCCTTTGCCGAAGGCGCCGCGGCCGATGGGCGCGACGCTTCGAAGCTCGACAAGATGATCGAGGTCAAGGTCTCGTACGACACGGATCGGTCGCGCGCGTTCGAAGACACCAAGATCTGGGCCGCGCTCGCGCTGCCCGCGGAGGCGAAGGCCGGGGTCGACGATCCTCGTGAGATGGAGAGACTAGCTCGCGGTGTCGAAGATGTCGCGCACCGTCGATGGCTGGTGTCAAACGACCCGGACGAGCATCTCGAGCAGTTGCGCCCGTACCTCGAGCTGGGCTTCACGCACCTGGTTTTTCACGCACCGGGCAACGACCAGGCTCGATTCCTGAAGTTGTACGGCTCGCAGATCGTCCCCCGAATCCGCGAGCGGTGGGGCACGCGATGAGCACGTGGGTCATCGTCCTCGTCAAGGATTTCGATTCCGCCAAGCAGCGCTTGGGGCCGGCGCTCGATCCGGCCCGGCGACGAGCACTGGCGCGGCGCAATGCGACCCGCGCAATTCGCGCCGCCGCGGCCGGTGAGCGGCGATTGGTGGTGGCCGGCAGTGCCGACGCCGCAGCATTGGCCTCGGAGCTCGGCGCCGAGGTGTTGGTCGAGCCTCGCCAGGAAGGCCAGAACGTGGCCGCGCAGCGCGGCATCGGGTACGCAATCGAATCCGGTGCGAGCGCAGTGCTGCTGCTGTCGAGCGATCTGCCGCTGGTTACGAAGAAGGCCGTGCGCGAGCTGCTAGACAGCGCGTCGAGGCTGGCTCCACCGGTGGTGGTGGCGGCGCCGGCCGTCGGGCGAGGGGGCACGAACGCTCTGTACCTGCACCCGCCACGCGCGATCGGCATGCACTTCGGCGCCGATTCGCTCGCGGCTTTCAAACGTGAGGCGCAGAGCAAGGATGTGCGCTTCGTGATGCATCGCGCGCCGGCGATGGCGCTCGACCTGGACGAGCCCGCCGACCTCGCGCGCCTGCGCCGGGCGGTGTGAACAGCCTCGAGCTGCTGGCCGTCGATGGTCTACCGGAGGTTCAGCCCGGCGACGACCTCGGCGAGCTGATCAGCGCCCGCGCAGAGCTGAAGGCGGCCGACGTGCTAGTGGTCGCGCAGAAAGTGGTGTCGAAGTCAGAAGGCAAAATGCGAGACCTCGCCTCGGTCGTCGCCGGCAATGACGCGCATCGCATCGCCAAGCAACTGATCGCGCTGCCTGATCCGCGTCTAGTCCAGGTGATCCTCGACGAGAGCGTGCGCGTGCTCCGATCCGAGCGTGTGCTGATCACCGAGACCCGTCACGGCTTCGTGTGCGCAAACTCTGGAGTCGACCAATCAAACACCGGCCAGCCGGACGTCGTCACCCTTCTACCCGACGATCCCGACGCGAGCGCTCGCCGCATTCGCCAGCGAATCCGCGAGGGGCACGGCTTCGACGTCGGCGTGATCGTGTCCGACACGTTCGGCCGTCCGTGGCGGCTGGGCATCGTCAACGTGGCCCTGGGAGTGGCCGGGCTCCCCGCGTTGATCGATCTGCGCGGCACTCCTGATGACTTTGGCCGTGAGATGCACGCCACGGTGCTTGCCGTCGCCGATGACCTTGCGTCGGCGGCCGGCCTCGTGATGCGCAAGACCGCGCGCACGCCGGTCGTTGTGATTCGGGGGGTCGAGCTCGAGGGCGATGGCAGCGGTCACGACC
The DNA here is from genome assembly GCA_005879945.1 of Chloroflexota bacterium. Classification (GTDB taxonomy): domain Bacteria; phylum Chloroflexota; class Dormibacteria; order Dormibacterales; family Dormibacteraceae; genus UBA10449. Next base: position 28,446 of record VBHX01000023.1, read on the forward strand.
TCATTCGCCCCGCGGCGGAGGACGTGTTCCGGTGAAGATCGTTGTTCTCGCGGGTGGCACCGGCGGCGCCAAGCTCGCGGCCGGCTTCCAGTCGCTTGTGGCGCCCGGTGAGCTCACCGTGATCGCGAACACTGCTGACGACGACGAGTTCTGGGGTCTGCTCATCTGCCCGGATGTCGACGCGACCATTTACCGCCTCGCGGGAGTGTTCGACGCCGCCGCCGGCTACGGCCAAGCCGGGGACACGTTCCACACGCTGGAGACGCTTGAACGGTTGGGCGAGCCGGCCTGGTTTCGCATCGGCGATCGCGACCTGGCCACGCACCTGCTGCGCGCGCAGATGCTTGATGGGGGCTGCCGTCTGACCGAGACCGCGCTCGAATTGTGCCGGCGATTCAAACTGCAAACCCGAGTCGTACCGATGACTGACGACAAGGTGCGCACGCGTTTCGTGACCGATGCGGGGAACCTGTCGTTCCAGGAATATTTCGTCCGCGAGCGGCTTGGCCCGCTTCTACGCGCGATCGAAATTGCTGGTGGTGATGTGGCGTCGCCGAGTCCTGAGGCCGCGGCCGCGCTTGCCGAAGCCGACCTGGTCGTCATCGGTCCTTCGAACCCGTTGATTTCCATCGCACCGATCCTCGAGGTTCTCGGGCGCCGGATGGACCGCGAGCGGACGATGGGAGTGACGCCGATCGTCGGCGGCGCGGCGCTCAAGGGTCCCACGGTGGCGATGCTCCGCGCCCTCGGATCCGAAGCCACGCCGGTGGAGGTGGCGCGCTCGTACAAGTCTGTGGCCGGCACCTTCGTAATCGATTCGCGCGATTCCGGGAGTGCCGGCGAGATCGAGGCGATGGGCTATCGGGTGATCGTTTGCAACACGGTCATGACCGACGATGGTCAGTCGCTGGCGAAATCGATCCTGGAGGCTGTCTAGGGTCGCCGTGGCTCAGGTTACGTGCGAGTTGGCCACCATGACCAGCACGCCGATCAGCACCATCACGAGTCCCACGACCAGGACCGCGTACTGCGCCACCGCGATGGCCGAGCTCGGTCCCTTGACCTCTTCGCCGGCTTCGTCTCCGGGCGCCTCGCCCGACGCCAGCTGCCAGCTTGACTGGACCTGTCTCTCCTTCTTGCCTTTCTTGTCGGCCACCGGCCCCTCGTCGCCGGCTTTGGTCTCGCCGACGATCGACCATGCAGCGCCACCGCCCGCGGGGGTCGTGACCTGTGGCTCGAGGGGAGAGGGCGGCGGCGGGGCGACCGGCTCCATCGGTGCGGGGGTCCACACCTGCTCTGCCGGTGCGGGCTTGTAGGGCGGCTCGGGCGCCGGAGGCGGGACGCTCGGCGGCGGGGGCACGGTGGGGCCGATCTCCCAGACCTGCTCGGAGGGGGGAGGGGACGGCGGAGGGGCGATTGCTTGACCGGCCTCGGGACCCCAGGTGGCGGTCGGGATCGCGGTCTTGCCTTCCATACCGGGGGCGATGAATTCCTGCGCCGGGACGTCTGCGCCTTCCGGATGTTTGCCGCTCGGCGTCAGCGTGCGCTGGCGCGCTGCGCGCACCTTGCGCTCGATCTGCTGCCGTCTCGACGAGTACATCGACTTCGTCTGCACCGACCTGTGGCGCATCACGAAGAACACGGCCACGAGGCCAACCACAGCGACGAAGGGCCCGATCAGGAGGTACATAGGCGCCGATTATCCGCGATCGGTCCGCGATCGGTCCATATGTGACAATCGCGAGCGTGGGGCTCTACGACCGCCTTCAAACCGAGCTAGTGGATGCCCGCAGGCGGCGTGACGAGCTGACTTTGAACACGCTTTCGCTGCTGAAGAGTGAAGTCGTGCGGGCCAGCAAGGAAACGGACGCGAGCGGGTCGATCGACGATGCCCTTGTCGAGCGGGTCGCGCGGAAGGAAGTGAAGCGTCGCCAGGACGCGATCGAGGCATATCGAAAAGGTGGCCGTGAGGAGGCCGCGCGGCGCGAAGAGGCCGAGATGGCGATCCTGCGCGCTTACCTGCCGCAGGGGATGAGCGACGGGCAGGTCGAGGCCGAGGTTCGCGCGGTCATCGACGAGCTGAAACCGGACGGTCCCAAAGCCTTCGGCGCGGTGATGAAGGCAGCGACCGCCCGACTTGCCGGGCGCGCCGAGGGCGCGCAGGTCGCTGCCGCGGCACGCAAGCTCCTTGCCTCCTAAGACCAAGAAGAAAAAAGCTCCGCTTCTGCCACGCCTGCCGCGCGGGGCGCGGACGCGCGCTCTCCTCACGGTCCAGCGGCTTCGCGAGGCGTATCCGGCGGCGACGGAGCTGGCGCACGAGAACACGTTTCAGCTTCTGATCGCGACGATTCTGTCCGCGCAGACGACCGACAAGATGGTCAACCTCGTCACGCCGAAGCTGTTTGCGCGGTACCCGACGCCATTCGACCTTGCGGCCGCGGATCCCGCCGAGGTGGAGGCGATCATCAAGCCGACCGGATTCTTCCGGGCGAAGACGCGGCGGATCATCGCGGCGAGCCGCACGCTGGTGGAGCTATTTGAAGGGGTGGTGCCGTCGAACATGGACGACCTGCTGAAGATTCCCGGCATCGGGCGCAAGACGGCCAACGTCATCCTGGGGGCCGGGTTCAACGAGCCGGGGTTTGCGGTCGACACGCATGTGATCCGCCTGACGAACCGGCTGAAGCTGGTGTCGTCGAGGGATCCGGTGAAGATCGAGCGGCAGGTCACGTCGATGGTGGCGAAGGAGGAGTGGACGGGGCTGTCTCTGCGGCTGATCCTGCATGGGCGGCGGATCTGCATAGCCCGGCGGCCGCGCTGCGAGGAGTGCATCCTGAACGACTTCTGCCCGTCGTCGACGACGCGGCCGAAGGCGGCCAAATAGCGTCCTGACATACCTTTTGGGGGCCCTCCCCTGATTGCCGGTACCCTCCCCCCACCGGCCAGCCTGAGCCGAATTCAATTTGATTTGACGCCCGCCGCCAACCCAGCCTGTTAAGAGGACGGCGAACATTTGTTCTATCATCGACAAGGTGGACGCCCCCGAGCCACGCCTCGCCGACGTCGAGTACGCGGAGATCCAGTGCAAGTCGGCCCTCAACCGGGTCAAGGGCATGTTCTTCGAGTGGTCCCTCAACCCCTACACGGGCTGCGAGCACCGCTGCGCCTTCTGCTACGTCCGGGCCTTCGAGCTCCGGGCCGATCGCCCATCGGACGACCGCTACGGCCGGACCGTTCGCGTGAAGGTAAACGTCGCCGGCGTCTTGCGCGCCGAGCTGTCGCGCAAGTCGTGGCGGAAGCAGACGGTCGTCATCGGGGCGGCCACCGATCCCTACCAGCCCGCCGAGGGCCGCTATAAGCTCACGCGCCAGTGCCTCCAGGCGCTCCGCGATTTCGCCAACCCCGCCGCGATGATTACCCGCGGTCCGATGATCGTCCGCGACTTAGACGTCCTCACCGAGCTCGCGCGCAGAGCCGAGCTCCACATCACCTTCAGCATCCCGACCATCGACGACGACATCTGGAGGCGCACCGAGCCCGGCACCGCACATCCCAAACAGCGGCTCCGCGCCATCGAGAAGCTGGTTTCGGCCGGCATCGATGTCGGGGTGGGCATGGCTCCGATCTTGCCTGGGCTGTCGGATCGTCCAGACCGCGTCGAGGCCGTGGTCAAGGCCGCCCGCGCCGCCGGCGCCACCGGGTTGTGGGCCGGCATGCTTCACCTCAAGGACGGCACGCGCGAGCACTTCATGTCCGTGCTGGCCACGCACTGGCCGGAGCTCGTGCCTCGCTACGAAGCGGCCTATCGCGCCCGTGCCTACCTGCCGCCCGCATACGGCGAGTCGACGATGAAGACGGTGGCGCGGCTGCGGACCGTTCACGGCGTCGAGGACCGGCGCCGGGTCATCCTGAAACCGCCACCCGAGCCAGAGCAGCTATCTCTTCTCAATTAGCATTGGCGGCGGATGCGAAGCCCCATTGACGTGCTCTCAGGCCGGGTCGGCGGCTTCAAGAAGATCGAGATCGCCCGCCGGACAGTGCCCTGCTACAAGCACGTGATCGAAAAGGATGGCGAGAAGCTGTCCCTCTGCATGCTCGTCGATTCGGGCAAGCTCTATCGCTTTCCCTACGAAAGCAGCCGGGGCATCGCGAGCCTCGAGATCAAGGCGCGCTATCTACGCGGCGAGATGGAGCACCTCCGCCTGCGTGAGTTCCAGCCAGGACTTTGCCGCTATGTCGAGCGAGCCGAAAAAGCCGGCTGAGTCGCTCGTCCAGGAGCTCCTTGCGGAAAGGCGCGAGCTGAAAGTGCTCCTCGAGCGCGCCCGCATGGAGGTGGCGGAGGCGCGGGCCGGTGCGTCCGGTCCAGACCCGCGAATGAAGGAGCTCGAGACCGAGGTCGAACGCCTGAGGCACCAGCTGGCCATCGCTCGAGCCGAGGCGAACCTGATGCGCGAAGAGCGAGACGAGTACCGCGCGGGCATTGAGACGGTGGTGCGGCAGCTCTCTGAGCTCTAGAAAACCAAGAGGCCCCGCGTCGCGAGGCCTCTCGAGAAAGTCACTACAGGTTGGTCGTTACTTCGCCCAGCCCTCGACCATGGGGACGTAAGAAGCGACCATCGGCCCGAGGACCGGAAAGCTGACCCGGGCGCCGTTGGCCTGCAGGGCAATGATCAAACCAACAAGCCAGATCACAAACCAAACGAGCCACCACAGCGGTATCAGGATCCCGAGAATGCCGCCCGTGACGATGGTGATAACCCACAGAAGGATGTAGATGACGAGGGCAGCGCCGTGAATCACTGTCGCTTGGGCTGCGTTGTACTTCACGTCGGGGTCGTCCTTCCCGACAAATAGAAAGATCAGGCTTCCGATTGGTGGGAACAACGCCCAGGCGAGGATCGTGTACAGGTTCTTGTTGGCTCCGACGCCAGGGGCACCTCCCATAGGGGCCGGCTGACCGGGAGGCGGGGGCGGGATCTGCGACATGGGAACCCTCCTGTAAAAGCTGATCGGTGCGCGCCGATTATGGGTCGGTGGCGACCAAAACGCCAGAGGCTCCTCTGGGCGTCCGGAGCCCCACCTGCCGCTGAAGATACTCTGCTAGTCTCCCGGCGAGCGACTGGGCGCCCGCGCTCGATGCGGCCGCGCCAGAGCCGGCCCTCCCGATGACCCCACCGCCTCCGGTTCCAGCGCAGGCGCCGCCATCCGACCCGTATGCCGTCGACGCCACCATGCGCCTGATCCCGACTCCGCACATCGCGCCGCCGGAGCCCCCATTACCCGCAACGACACCGCCCGCGTCGCCCGCCGAGCGCCGGATCGGTAAGTACATCGTCAAAGGCGAGCTCGGCCGCGGCGGGATGGGAGCCGTCTACCTCGCGGAGCAGCCTGGGTTGGGGCGCGAGGTCGCGATCAAGGAGCTCAACCGGTCGGCGGTCGCCGATCCGGTGGCGTTGAAGCGGTTCATGCAGGAAGCCCAGGTGATGGCGCGTGCCAGCCATCCGAATCTCGTCCAGGTCCACGACCTCGAGCAGATCGGCGACGTCAACTACATCGTTCTCGAGTTCGTGCGCGGCAAGTCGCTGCGCGACATGATCAACCAGGGGACGCTCCCTCTGCCGCAGACGTTTGCCGTCATGCACGGAGTTCTGCAAGCGCTGGATTACGCGCACAGGCGGGCCATCGTTCACCGCGATATGAAGCCCGAAAACGTGCTGCTTTCGGAGGATGGGGACGTCAAGGTTGCGGACTTCGGGATCGCACGACTCATGGACGACTCCGGCGCGGGCTCGACCGCCACCAAGACCGGCACCACGGTCGGCACGCCACAGTACATGTCGCCCGAGCAGGTTGCGTCCAGCAAGGTCGACGGGCGCAGCGACCTCTACTCGGCCGGGATCATGTTCTACGAGCTGGTGGTCGGCCAGCCGCCGTTTACGTCATCCGACGCCGACGGCCCATTCACCCTCATGGCCAAGCACGTGCAGGCTCCACCCAAACCGCCTTCGGTGCACAGGCCGGGCCTCGACATGGGTCTCGAAGAGGTGATCCTCAAAGCGCTTTCGAAGCTTCCTGAGGACCGCTACCAGAGCGGCCAGGAGTTCGACGATGCCATGTGCCGCATCGCCGATCGCCTGACCCCTGGCTGGCAGCGCAGCCTCCAGCCGGGCGCCGACCTCGCGAAGATGGTGCCGGGCGCCACCCCCTACCCGGGCGCGATCCCGGCCATGGCCGGCATGCCCGTGATGCCCGCAGCCTCGCCGATACCCGCGCGGCCGGTCGAGTCGATCTACAAACCGACCCCGCCGGTCAGACCTGCGGCCAAGAAAACCGCCGGCTGCCTCGGACTGCTCGGCGGCGTGGTCGGGTTATCGCTGGGGGCGACGGGCCTTTTCGACGCGCTCGTCCACTAGAGCCGCCTGGCCGGCGAGGGCCTCCTCGGCGTCGGTGCCGACCAGGATGTCCTTCGACTCCGCGTCGGCGGCGGCGAGGATCGACTTCTGCGTGAACTGCCGCGCATATTTCTGGTGCGCCTCCGTCGCCGTGTTCGTTGGAAACTGGACCCACTGCGAGGTCGGCGTCTCTCGAATCGCCACCACCTGGTAGATCCGGAACGTTTCGGCCGACTTGCCCTTGAGCTGAACGCCGGGAACCAGGTCGACCGCGATGTAGTCCTTGCACATGTCGTAAGTGGTTTGGCCGGTGAGCAGATGGAACGCCGGCGCGCTGGCGCAGAAGCGGGCTGCCGTGTTGACCGTATCGCCCAGCGCCGTGTACTGCAGCCGGCTGCGCGAGCCCATCATCCCGACCACTGCGCTGCCCGTGTTGACGCCGATGCCCCAGCGGATCGGCGGCAGTCCCTTCTCGAGCAGCCTGGCCTGCAGCTCGGGAGCCTTGTTGACGAGGTCGTACGCGCAGCGCACGGCGAGCAATGCGTGATCTTCCTGCGTCCGCGGCGCGTTCCAGAACGCGACGATCTCGTCACCGACGTATTTGTCGATCGTTCCGTCCCAGGTGAAGATGATTCCGCTCAAGTGGTCGAGGTACATCTGCACCACCGCGGTCACGTCGTGCGCGGGCATCGACTCCGACATCGAGGTGAAGCCGCGGATATCGACGAACAGCAGAGTGATGTCGCGACGCTCACCGCCGCGCATGATGTCCGCTACGCCACCGCGGGTCTTGGCCAGCTGCGCCACGATCTCGGGCTTGAGGAACTGGCTGAAGAGCGAAGAAACCTTTCGCCGCTCGCGGTCCTCGTAGAGGAACCGATACGCAGTCAGGCCGGTGTAGGTGAGACCGACTGCGAGCCAGGGGTGGAGCACGTTGGGGATCAGGCCACCCCCCGCCGCAACAAAACTGATGGCGACGGTGAAGATCACAAGTGCAACCAGGGTTGCGATCAGACCAAGGACCACCGAGACTCGCGCGATCACCACCGCCATCGCCAGCGAAAGCAAGAGGATGATGAGGAAGACGACCAAGGGCGGCTCTGGGCTCAGGAACTTGGCGCCGATAAGCATCTGGACTACGTTGGCGTGCATCTCGACGCCAGGCATCAGCTGGCCGCCCGCGCCTGCGCTGGTCGTTGCGAAGACCTCGTCGTGAACGCCGCTCAGGTAGTAGTCGCCGATGAGCACGATCTTGTCCTTGACCGCGTCACTCGAGAAGTTGCCTTTGTAGACATCTCCGAACGAGATGTAGTGGGTCTTGTCGTGGTAGTTGCCGGGCGGTCCGAAGTAGTTGATGAGGGCCGCGCCGTTGCTGTCGACGGACATGGGATTTCGCCAGGTCGTTCCGAATGTCGCCTGGCCGTTCGACTCCTGCAGCTCCGGACCTCCCAGGCCGGACAGCCATGCCCGGTAGGCCGCGAAGCCGAGCGGGTTCAGGGTCTTGACGTTGCAGGCGCTGTCCGATGTACACGCCGCCTGCACGAACATCGGGATTCGTCGCAGCACGCCGTCGTTGTCCGGTCTCGTGTCCACGGAGGCCAACAGCACGTTCGGAATCGGCTGTTGGCATGGGTCTGTGGCGCCGCCGCTGGCATCGGCGCACCGGAACATGCGAAGCGGGATCTGGTCGATCCCAATGGGGTCGGTGCTCGAAGAGGTCTGCACGTACTTGCCGTCAGCCGGCAGCATGTTGTCCGCGGCGTAGGCAAGGACGACCGGGACCTTGCTGTTGGCCAGAGCGGAGGCGAAAACCTTGTCGTCCTTGGGGTCGCGCGGGTCCGGGAATGCGATGTCGAATGCGACAACAGCCGCGCCAGCGTTCTGAAGGTTCTGCAGAACGGACGCGTAGGCGGGGCGAGGCACTGGGAAGGTGCCCACGGTCTTTACGCTCTGGTTGTCCAAGCCGACGATGACGACGTTGTCGTTCGGGCTGGACTGGTTGACGAGGCGGTCTTCGGGGTGACCGGTCAGCACTGCGACGAAGGTGCGGTACGTGTACCAGTAGCGGATGTATCGGCCCACGGGCGGGTCGGATCATAACCTTCAATTTGCGGACTTGTGCCACGATCCGGCGGTGACCGTGAAGGCCGGCATCGCGGGGTGGATCGACAAGTCGCTGATCGATTCGGGGCTCTTCTATCCGATGAACGCGAAGTCGTCGGAAGAGCGCCTGCAGTTCTACTCCAGCCAGTTCCTGCTGGTCGAGGTCGACTCGACCTATTACGGCATGCCGAAGAAGGAGAACTCGGAGCTGTGGGTCGCCCGTACGCCCGCGGGATTCACCTTCGACGTCAAATCGTTCTCGCTGTTCACCAACCATCCGACCAAGCCGATGGCGCTTCCCAAAGACATTCGCGACCTGCTGCCGGAAAAGCTGCGCGAAAAGAACATCTACGTGGAACAGATGCCCCCGGAGCTCGTCGACGAATCATGGGATCGGTTTCGAGAGGCGCTCGAGCCGCTGCGCGCCGCGGGCAAGCTGGGCGCGGTGTTCTTTCAATTCCCACCGTGGTTCCTGCCCTCGTCGCGCTCGCTGGCGTACGTCGAGCAGTGCCAGGAGCGCATGTTCGGATTTCAGATCGCGGTCGAATTTCGGAAGCCGGAATGGCTGGACGCACGGCACATCGAGGGCACGCTGGCGTTCCTGCGCACGCGTGACATCCCGTACATCGCCGTCGACGTGCCTCAGGGCCATCAGACGAGCATGCCTCCGGTTTACGACGTCACATCGCGCTCGCTGGCGGTCGTCCGGTTTCACGGACGCAACCACGACACGTGGGACCTGAAAGGCGCACCGCCGAACCTTCGATTTCGCCACGAGTACAGCGATGCGGAGCTTGCAGAGTGGGTGCCGCGAATCAAGGAGATGGAAAAGTCGGCGAAAGAGGTGCACGCGGTCATGAACAACAACTACTCCAACTACTCGGTGAAGAACGCGATGCAGCTGGAGAAGCTGCTGGCGGCCTGGCAGAAGTAACTAGGGCGTCGAGGGAGGCGAGCCCGATCCGCCCAGGCTTGGCGATTTGAGTCGGCGAGCCTCCCCGAGGCTGTGGTCGAGCAACCCGCCGAAGATTGGCTCTGTGAGGTGGACGAAGCGGTACGGCAGCACTATCGCGTCGCGGCGCGGAAACCGGGCGGTGCGCACGATCAGCCTGGCCACCCATGCCGGCGAATAAACCGGCCCGATCGGAGCCTCGGTGGAGGCGAAGAACTCTGTGCCCGTGGAACTGGGATAGACGACGCAGACCTTCACTCCAGTGCCCGACAGCTCGCCTCGTAGGGCATGGGAGAAGCCGACGACTGCGTGTTTGGTCGCGGAGTAGACAGCCGAGTACGGCGCGGCCCTGAAACCAAGAACGGAGGCGACGTTGATGATCACGCCCTGCCGCCGCTCGAGCATGAATGGCAGCGCGGCCTGCGTGGTGGCGATGACCCCCGCGAGGTTCGTGGCCAGCAGTTCGTCGACCTTGTCGTCCGGCATCTCGTGGGCCTTGCCCATCCAGCCGAGGCCGGCGTTGTTGACCAGGACATCTAGGCGGTCATGGTCGCGCAGCGCCGCGGCCACGAATGCCCGCGCGTCCGCGCGCCGGCCTACGTCGAGCCTTCTCGTACTCACGTCAGGCGCGCCGCGGTCCCGACATTTCTGCGCCACGGCGTTCAGGCGATCGATGCGCCGGGCACCCAGCGCCAACCGCGATCCCTTGCGCGCGAATGCCAGCGCCGTAGCCTCGCCGATCCCGCTCGAGGCTCCCGTGATGGCGACGACCGCCCCCTTCAGCCGCATATGGGTAGCTTAGGTGCGCAACGAAGCCGACTTAGAATCCGGTCCGATGAAAGCTCTTAAGTACGAGGGCGAAGCCAACGTCAAGGTTGTCGATGTCCCTAAGCCTTCGATCAAGGACCCGACCGACGCCCTGCTGCGGGTGACCCTCAGTGCAGTCTGCGGCTCCGACCTTCACATCTATCACGGTCGAATTCCTGGATGCGAGGGCAGCGTGTTGGGACACGAGTTCGTCGGGATAATCGAAGACGCCGGCTCCGAGGTGCGGCGTTTCCGACCGGGCGATCGTGTCGTGTCCTCATTTTTCAGTTCGTGCGGGCACTGTTATTACTGCCGGCGAGGCTGGTTCAACCAATGCGCTAGCAAAGCGACCTTCGGGTACGGCGTTCACTTCGGCGCGCTGGCTGGCGGTCAGGCCGAATTCGTCGCCGTGCCGCTCGCCGACCACACATTGGAGCCGATTCCATCCGACCTCAGCGACGAGCAAGCCATCTTTGTCGGCGACATCCTGGCCACGGGCTTCTTCGCAGCCGAGCGCGCGGAGATCGAGGCCGGCGACACCGTCGCTGTCATCGGGGCGGGACCGGTTGGACTGATGTCGATCATGTCCGCCCAGCTCTTCGGCCCCGCGCGAATTTTCGTGGTCGACATGGTGGACAGCCGTCTCGAGCTTGCGCAGGGCATGGGCGCTATTCCGATCAACGCGGCGCAGACGGAACCGGTCGAGGCGATCAAGATCGCTACCGGTGGTTTTGGCACCGATCGCAGCATCGAGGCTGTCGGCCTTCTGTCGGCGATCGAGACCGCGATCAATTGCGTTCGCGGCGGCGGAACGATCTCAACGGTGGGCGTGCCCAATCACACCAGCGGCGAATTTCCCTATCTGCTTGCCTGGAGCAAGGCGCTCACCTTCCGGTCCGGCTGGTGCAACGTGCAGGCCTATATGCGGAGATTGCTCGACCTGATCGCGGCCGGGCGCCTGAAGCCTGACGCGATCATCAGCCATCGGATGAAGCTCGACGATGGAGAAGATGCGTACCGAATCTTCAATGCCCGCGAGGCCACCAAGATTGTCTTGACGCCGTAGAGTGGCGGCCTGATGGCGACCCGGCCTGACGTGATCGTCGTTGGCTCCGGCTCGGGCGGCGGCGTCGTCGCCAGCCGGCTGAGCGAAGATCCGGCGGTCCGAGTCCTCCTGCTCGAAGCTGGACCCGACCCCGGAGACAATATTCCCGACGCAATTCGCTACATGAGGCAAGGCAGCGGCGTCCAGGAATACGACTGGAACTATTTCGACCGGCAGACTCGCGGCGGCATTCCCCGCGGTCGGATCGTCGGCGGCAGCTCCAGCACCAACGCGACGTTTGCCCTCCGAGGGCAGCCCGAGGACTACGACGGCTGGGCCGCGCGCGGTGCGCCCTCGTGGACATGGGACCAATGCCTGCCGTATTTCAACCGGCTGGAGACAGACCGTGACTACGGCGACCTGCCGTATCACGGAAACGCCGGCCCGATCCACGTCGAGCGAGAGGCCCTCAATGACTTCCAGCAACACGTCCGCTCGGCATGCCTCGAACTTGGTCACGCGAAACTCGATGACCTGAACCAGCCCGGCGGTGTCGGCGTCGGCCCCCTGCCGAGAAACCTGAAAAACCGGGAGCGGCAGAGCACGCTGTTGACGTACATCGCCGCCGCCAGATCGCGCCCGAACCTCACGATCCGGTCGGACACGCTTGTCAACTCATTGGTGATCAGGGATGGCACGGCGACCGGCGTGCTTCTGGCCGGCGGCGAGGTCATCGAGGGCCGAAGAGTCGTCCTCGCGGCCGGTGCGTACAACTCGCCGCAGATCCTCCACCGGACAGGAGTCGGGCCGCGCGACCTTCTCCGCCGCATCGGTGTCGACTCAGTCCTCGACCTGCCGGGTGTCGGCGAGAATCTGCTCGACCACGTCTCCAGCCTCGTTATCGTCGATGCCGGCCAGACGGCACCGGCCGACTTCATTCCCATCGGGCCGACTCTGAAGCTCCGCACGGTCCCCGGCCTCAGCGTCGACGATGTGAAGTTCACGTTCATGTTCGGTGAGATTTTCGCGATGCCCGGTCTGAACGGCTTCTACGTCGAGGTCAGCAACTGCGAATCGCGGGGTGTGGTGCAAGCGGTTTCGCGCGACCCCGCTGCGGAGCCGCACATCGACCATCGCTACTTCTCGGAGGAGCGAGACCTGGATCGGATGGTCGGCGCGGCGCAAGCCGCCTTCGAGGTGGCGAAGGTCCTTGGCGAGAGCGTGAAGTGCGATCTGCTCCTACCGGCCGCCGATACCGCGCGCGACGAGGAGGCGCTTCGAACTCATTTCCGTGAGTTCCACGCCACCGACTACCACCCTTCGGGAACGCTGCGCATTGGGCCTGATGACGACGAGCTGGCCGTGGTCGACGACCACTGCCGGCTGCGGGGGATCGGCAACCTTTACGTAGCAGATGCATCGGTCATGCCCACCGTGCCCCGCGCGAACATCAACCTGCCAACGATGATGATCGCGGAGCGGGTGGCGGAGTTCATTAGAGCCGAGCTCTAGCTTCCAAACGAGATCAGTCGATCGAAAACCCCACCAACTCAGGGGCTCCGCCTTGAGTTGGCGGGGACCCCGTAGCGCCAGCCTCGGCCGAATGATCCAGCGCCAGCAAATATCCGCGGGCTCGCTCGCTGAGCGGATAGCGATTCTCCAGCTCGCGGAACGCCGGCCCGTGGTCGCTGTGCTCCAGGTGCGCGAGCTCGTGTATTAGCAGGTAATCCAGGACCCACTCGGGCAGCGCGGCCGCTCGCCTCGCGATCCGGATGGCGCCCGCTGTGAACGTGCAGCTGCCCCACAGGTGCGCCATGTCGGTGAAGCCGATGGACGTCCACCGCAATCGGCCGCCAAAGTGGCGAACGTTGAGCGACCGCGCTCGGCTGGCCAGCCGCTCGTCGGACGGGGCAGACCGCTCAAGGCGACGCTGCAGCCGCCGGCTCATCACCTCCGCCCATCTCTGTCGTTCCGCATGCGACATCCAATCGGGAACCAGGAGCTCGAGAACGCCCGAGCGCAGCCGCGCCGCGACCGTCCGGCGGCGCTTTCGGGTGGCGACGATGCGAATGGGTGGCGGAAATGGGCTTGCGGGATTGTTCAAAGCGTTGTGCTCCGGTGTTGCTGAGACGGGTGTTGGAAGCGATTCTAAGTGCGCCGGCCTGAGCTGGAAACCTCGGTTGTTAAGCGCAGTTTTTTGGACGCGCCACTACGATTGCCAGGGAACCGTGCCCAGGAGCCTCGTCATCGGAAACGGCAACGTGTGCATCGGCTTCGATGCCACGTACTCGGTTCGTGACATCTACTTTCCTCGCGTCGGCGATGCGAACCAAACGATGGGCAACATCTGCCACGCCGGTTTCTTCATCGACGGCAAGTTCGCATGGCTCGACGGCGGTGGCTGGGAGCGGCAGCTCGGCTACGTCGAAGATTCGCTCGTCACCGACGTCACGCTGAAGCACGTCGGGCTGGGGGTGACCGTAAAGTTCGCCGACTACGTCGACCTCGCGCGCAACTGGTTCATCCGCAACATCGAGGTGACGAGCGCAACAGGTTTCAAGGTCGGCCGCGCCTTTCTGCACTACGACTGGTACATCGAAGGCTCTGACATCGGCAACACAGTTGCCTACGACCCGCGGCACCGCAGCGTGATTGCTTACAGGGGCAACCGCTACTTCCTCATCGGCGGCAGCTCCGGCCCTGAGTTCGGGATCGACACCTGGGCCACCGGCAAAAAGGGCAATGGTCTGGCCGGGACCTGGGTCGATGCCGAGGATGGGGTGCTCGGGCGCAACCCGATCGAGCAGGGGTCGGTCGACTGCACGATCGGATTCGAGCTGGGGCCTGCCGCGGCCGGCGAGTCGCGGAAGGTGACCCACTGGGTCTGCATGGGCGCGCGCCTGAGCGAGGTCTCCGCTTACGGCCAGGACCTGATCATCGGCCGCGGGCCGAACGTCTACTACGGCCGCACTCGCACGTACTGGCAGGTGTGGTCCGAAAAGGATCACCGCCACATCGACGAGGAGCTCGGCGCGGACGTCACGCAGCTGTACCGGCGGAGCATCCTGACTGCGCGCATCCACGCGGACAACCATGGCGCGATCATCGCCGCGACCGATTTCGACATCACGAAATTCGCGCGCGACACCTATGCGTATGCATGGCCGCGCGACGGCGCGCTGGTGGCCAATGCCCTCGACCGCGCCGGCCACGAGGACATCACCAGACAGTTCTTCACGTTCTGCCAGGAATCGCTCGTCGAGGAAGGATTCTTCCTGCACAAGTACACGCCGTATGGGAACCCGGGCAGCTCGTGGCTCCCATGGGTCGACGCCCGCGGCGCGCGCACGCTTCCGATCCAGGAGGACGAAACCGGCCTGGTGCTGTGGGCTTTGTGGCAGCACTACCGCATTCATCGCAACCTCGACTTCGTGGTCGGCCTGTACACGTCGCTGGTCCTGCCCGCGGCCGACTGGATGGTCTCTTACGTCGACCAGCGGAACGGCCTGATCCAGCCGTCGTGGGACCTGTGGGAGGAGCGATGGGGCGTGCACGCGTTCACGGTCGGTTCGGTTTGGGGCGGGCTCGAGGCGGCGCGAAGCTTTGCCGAGCTCTTTGGTGATGGACCCGCCGCGATGCGCTATCGCGATGCTTCCGAGCGACTCAAGGAGGCCGCCGACACGCACCTCTACTCGGCAGACCTAGCGCGGTTCGCGCGGCGAATCGCGGTCGAAGAGGACGGCACGATGACCGTTGACATGATCATCGACAGCGCCATCTACGGCTTGTGGCGATTCGGCATGTACGCGCCCGATGAAGCCCGCATCACGGAAACCATGACTGCGATCGGCCACGTGCTCACCAACAATGCCGCGGCAGGTGGGATCGCGCGCTACAAGGACGACTATTACTTCAGGGTCGAGCCGGACACGCGCAAGGTACCTGGCAACCCGTGGTTCATCTGCACGCTGTGGATGGCCCAGTGGTACATCGCCATCGCCAAGACCACGCACGACCTCAAGGCGGCGCGCGACATCATCAACTGGGTCGTCGCCCACCAGATCCCAGGCGGCTTGCTGTCAGAGCAGCTGGATCCCAACACCGGCGCCCCGCTGTCGGTGTCGCCCCTGACCTGGTCGCACGCCGAGTTCATCGCGACCGTCGATGAGTTCTGCCGCAAGTCGGAGCGGCTCAGGCGCTCCGCGCTGTCGACGGTGCCTCCGAAGCCCAGCTCCTAACCCGCGTGGCATTTAGGCCGGATTATTCCGGCCGTCCCTCGCGTCCTAACTGATCGCCTTGCGTGGCCAGGAGAAACATTCAACTATTCCAAACAGCGGGAAAGAGAGCAGCGCCGCGCGAAGCGCCGCGCGATGAGAGGGAACCGGCAGGTTCCCTCTTATAACTAGAGCGGGATGTTTCCGTGCTTGCGGGATGGGCGTTCGACCGTCTTCCGCAAGCTGAGCTCGAGGCCCCTGATCAGCGCCCGCCGGGTCTCGCTGGGCTCGATCACGTCGTCGATGTAACCTCGCTCCGCGGCCACATACGGGTTCGCGAATCGTGCCGTGTACTCGGTGACGAGCTCCTTGCGGCGGGCGGCCGGGTCGGGCGATGAGGCCAGCTCGCGCTTGTAGATGATGTTGACCGCCGCATCGGGACCCATCACAGCGATCTCGGCGGTCGGCCAGGCAAGATTCAGATCTGCGCCCATCTGCTTGGGCGACATGACTGTGTACGCGCCGCCGTAGTTCTTGCGAGTTATCACCGCGAGCTTGGGCACCGTGGCCTCGGCGTACGCGTAGAGAAGCTTGGCGCCGTGGCGGATGATCCCGCCGTGCTCCTGGTCGCGGCCAGGGAGATAGCCGGGCACGTCGACGAAAGACACGATGGCGATCCCGAAGGCGTCACAGAATCGTATGAACCGCGCGGACTTGACCGACGCGTTGATGTCGATCGCGCCGGCCAGCACCTTGGGCTGGTTGCCGACGATCCCGACCACATGACCGCCCAGTCGCCCGAAGCCGACGATGATGTTGGGCGCGAAGAACGGCTGCACCTCGAAGAACTCGCGGTCGTCGAGCACCCGAGCCACGACCTCGCGCATGTCGTACGGCTTGTTCGGCGCTTCGGGCACGATCGTCTGCAGCTCGCGGTCGGCGCGTTCCGGGTCGTCGGTGGTCGGCAGGTATGGCGGGCGCTCGCCGTTGCTTGAAGGCAAATAGGAAAGGAGCCTGCGCACGCCGGCCGCGCACTCCTCCTCGGTCTTGGGTAGGAAGTGCGCGACGCCGGAGGTCGCGTTGTGCACGTTGCCGCCGCCGAGCTCTTCGAAGGTCACGTGCTCGCCCGTGACCACGCGGATCACCTCAGGTCCCGTGATGAACATATAGCCCTGGCCGGCGACGATGAATATGAAGTCGGTGATCGCAGGCGAGTAGACGGCGCCGCCCGTGCACGGGCCGGCGATGATGCTGATCTGCGGGATCACCCCCGAAGAGCGCACGTTGCGATAAAAGATGTCCGCGTAACCGGCCAGTGCGACGACGCCTTCCTGGATCCGAGCCCCGCCGGAATCGTTGACGCCGATGATCGGCACGCGGTTGCGCAGCGCCAGCTCCTGGACCTTGACGATCTTCTCGGCCGTGACCTCGCCGAGCGAGCCGCCGAACACCGTCGCGTCATACGCGTACACCGCAACCGGCCGGCGATCGATCTCGCCGAAGCCGGCCACCACGCCGTCGCCGGCGATCTTCCGCTCCTCCATGCCGAAGCCATGTGCGCGATGCGTCGCGAAGAGGTCCAGCTCGACGAATGTTCCGTCGTCGAGGAGTGCCTCGATGCGCTCGCGCGCGGTGGAAAGGCCTTTCGCGCGACGCTTGACGGCCGCGTCGTTCTCGGAATGGAGCGCCTGGTAACGGCGCTTGCGGTACTGGTTGATCTTCTGCTCGGACACGGACGCCTGGGTACGCTCGGGCGCCTCGACGCCTTCGATGTCAGGAGTTGTCCGGCGAATTGGAGACAATCGCTTGGGGGCGGCCATACCGCATATCGTAGGCGCCGTGCCTCAGCACGACCCCTCGAGCATGCCGGACCTTGACCTCGACCGCGCAATGACGCTGCGTCAATTGCGGACCTTCAAAGCTGTGGCCGACCTGAGCAGCTTCAGCCTCGCCGCGCAGAAGCTGCGCCTGAGCCAACCGTCCATCTCCTATCAGGTCAAGGAGCTCGAGGAGACGCTTGGCCTACCGCTGCTCGACCGCCTCGGCAAACGGGTGCAGCTGACCGAGGCAGGCACGATCCTCTACACATATGCGCGCCGCACCCTCGACATCCTGGACGAGGCTACACTCGCCCTCGAGGAGTTGCGCGGGATCAAGCGCGGACACCTCCGCGTAGGGGCGAGCACGACCGTCGGCATCTACATCCTGCCGGCCGCGCTCGGGGCCTTCAAGAAGCTGCATCCTGGCCTGGTCATCTCGCTCGAGATCGGAACGCGCGCACGAGTCCAGGAGCAGGTCCTGCGCAACGAGCTCGACCTCGCTGTGGTCGGGCCGGCGCTCAAAGACCCGGATCTCGCCATCCTGCCCTTCATGAGCGACGAGCTCGTCGTCGTTGCGCCGGCGAGCCACCGCTTTGTCGGCAAGCGCGGGCTCGGCCTCAAGGACCTTGCCGACGAGCCTTTTGTGATGCGAGAGCCGGCGTCCGGCAGCCGGTGGTCGCTCGAGAAGGCGGCGAGAAAGGCCGGAGCGAAGCTGCGCGTCGCCATGGAGCTGGGCTCGAACGGGGCGATCAAGCACGCGGTCGAATCGGGTCTCGGGCTGGCGGTGCTCTCGCGCTACGCCTGCGCGCTGGAGCTTTCGAGCGGCCGGCTTGTGGAGCTCGACGTGCGCGGATTCCCGATTCGACGCGACTGGCATATCGTCCACCTGCGCCGGCGGCGCTTGCCGTCTTCGGTGCAGGAGTTCATTGCCTTCCTGAAAGATCCGGAATGGCTGTCTCGCGACGGTAGCCGCGGCCGCACGCGCCCGCCCACCGACTAGGTGTCGCCCCTCAGAAAGGCTGCGGTCGACCTGTTCTCGCGACCGGCCCTCTACTGGACGGTGGCTGCGGTGTTCTGGGTCAGGGTGGTCGTTATTACCGTGCTGGTGCCGCGCCGCCCTGACACCGAGGGGATGTGGGAGGGAGCGCACGCTTACCTCACCGACCCGGGCCACATGTACAGCGCGGCCGCCGCATACCTGGCCCGCTCGCACGTCATCGCGCCGCCGGGCACACTCGATGCGTTCGTGAGCCCGCCGCCGGTGGCGCTCCTTGCGATTCCGGTGGCGCTGCTCCCCAAGAGCGTGGGCGTGGCGGTGTGGACGGCGATCGATGGGGCCGCGATCCTTGCGAGCCTCGTCCTCCTCTACGTTTTGCTGGCTCCGCGCCACCGCCTGGCGGCACCGATCTTCTGGCTCGTCGCGGCCTACTTTCCACCGCTCTTCGCTGATGTCTCCGCCGGCCAGCGCGGTGGCGTGCTGATGCTGGGAGCCGCGGCGTCGATATGGTTCGAGGCGAGCCGGCCCTCGCTGGCGGGAGCCATCGGCGGCGCTGCCGCGGCGCTGAAGTACTACCCCGCGGCGATGATCATCGGCCCGCGACCCGCTCACCGCGTTCGCTACGCGCTCAGCCTAGGCGCGGTGCTCGTGGCCGTCACCGCGGCGAGCTTCATCCCCCTGGGCTTCTCGGGCGCGCTGCACTACTACCAGCAGGTCCTTCTGCCTTCGCTCGCATCGCACAACTCCGACTGCGCCTATGACTCGGTGCGGACGCTGTTCACGCGCACGATCGGCGGCGAGACGTATCAGCAGCCCACATTAAATGGCTACGTCGCGGTGACCTCGCCGATCCACCTCATGGGCGTGGCGATCGGCCTCTCATATCTGAGCGCAGTCCTGTTCGCGGCCGGGGCGGTGTGGGCGGCGTGGCGCAGCGGGTGGAATCCGCCTTATGGCATGGCATTGGGCTTTGCCCTCGGTGCGCTCATCCCGAATGAGGTGTGGCCGTATCAGTGGCTGCCCCTGTTGCCATTGATCCTTCTCGTCGCGGTCCGCGCGGTCGAGCGCCGCCGGATCGTGACGCTCGGGCTGCTCGGCATCCTCCTGCTCGGTTTCGTGCGCCAGCCATGCGACCTGTTCTTCCCCAACCTCTGGACGCTGTCCGCAATCGCCGTATTCCTTTTGGGCCTGTGGGAGAATCGCCTTTTCAGGGCTTCTTGATTCACTTTGGGGAGGATCGCGAATGCCGTTAAACGCTGATGTCAGCTTCACGTGGGTCGGGCACGGCACCTGGAAGGTTCGCAGCGCGAGGCGCAAAGACATCCTTATCGACCCGTGGGTGATGAACAATCCGGTCGCGCCAGACAAGCTGAAAACGGTCGATCGATGCGACCTGATGCTCATCACGCACGGTCACTTCGACCACGTGCA
>VBHX01000120.1 GCA_005879945.1 Chloroflexota bacterium
GAACGATCCGCGCCCCGAGTCGCTGGATCGCCGCCAGCTTGCTGCGCGGCGCGCCATCGGGCACGACCACGCTGCACCTGAGGCCGAGCCTGCGTGCATTCCAAGCAACGCCCTGCGCCATGTTTCCGGCGCTGGCGGTGTACACGCCGGCGTCCAGCTCCTCAGGCGCGAGCATGGCGATCGCGTTGGCGGCGCCGCGGATCTTGAACGAGCGGATGGGCTGCAGGTTCTCGAGCTTGAGATATAGCTCGCCGGTGCCACCATCGTCGAGCCACACCAAGGGTGTGCGGGTGACGATGCCATCGAGCCGCTTGCGTGCCTCCTCGACATCTTCGAGGGTGATCGAGTCAGGCTGCCGGTCGCTCACGGCTTCGCGGCCGGCGGGGGCGCCGGGTCTTGGGCGAGCAGCACGAAGACGACCGCGAGTACGATCGCGATTCCGGCTGGGCCATAGTCAGCGACCCATCCTTCCGGGAATGCGATGCGGATTATCGCGTCAGCCACCACATAGACCGCCGCCAGCACCAGCACGATGCGAAATCTCCGGACGGCGTGTCGAAGCTGTTTGCGCAGGCCTCCCGGCCTGATCGAGAGCACGGTCAGGCTGAGGCCCACCAAAACCACCACCCCGAAAAAGAACGCCCTCAATCAGTCGAGGCGCGTCGCTAGGCGCGAAGGTCTCGCGCCATCTCCGCGAAGTTGTCCACGTAGCGCTGCACGTCATCGGCCGAGTGCTGGACCGAGAGGGTCCAGTTCTCCTCCGCGCCGGGGGCCATGAGCACACCTCGGTTGCACTGGTACAGCCAGCTCAGGTACGCGAACGACTTGTCGATCTCGAGGTAGTCGCGGTAGTTGCGCACCCGCTGGGCGCGATACGTGACCCCGCCGCGGGCCGCGAGCGTGATTGCGTGGAACGGAAGCTCGTGTTCGGCGATGACGCCGTCGAGCCCGCCCTGAAGCGTCTCGGCGAGCGCATCGAAATGGGCGTAAGCCGAGCGATCGAGGATCTCGAGCAGGGTGACCTTCGAGGCAGCCATGGTCAGCGGGTTCCCGTTGAAGGTGCCCATCTGCGCCACGCGCTTGGCCTCGATCACCTCCATCACGTCGGCCCTGCCCCCGACTGCGCCACACGGGAGGCCGCCGCCGATCGCCTTGGCCAGGGCGATGAGGTCAGGGGTGACGCCAAACCGTTCCGTGGCGCCGCCCGCCGCGATGGTGACTCCCGTCTTCACCTCGTCGAAGATGAGCAGGGCGCCGTTGCGGTGGGCGATATCGCGCAGGCCGGCCAGGTAGCCGGGGTCGGGCACGACGATCCCGACGTTCATCATCGCCGGCTCGACGATCACGGCCGCGACGTCGTCCGGGTGGCGGGAAAAAGCTCGCTCGAGCGCCTGGAGGTCGTTGAAGGGGACGACGGAGGTCAGCTCTACGATCGCGGGCGGGATGCCATCGCTCTGCGGCACGGACGCGGGCTCGTCCGGCGGGCCCATGAGCTCCGGCGGGGGTTCCACCGAGACCATCAGGGCGTCGTGGTGGCCGTGGTAGGAGGCCTCCATCTTGATCAGCCGCTGGCGGCCGGTGAAGCCGCGGGCGATCCGGACGGCATCCAGTGTGGACTCCGTCCCCGAGTTGGTGAACCGCCACTGGGGCAGCCCGAACCGGCGGGCGAGCTCGCGGGCCACGTCCAGGTCGTCCGCGACCGGCTGGGCGAAGTGGGAGCCCTGCGCGATCCTGCGGCTGACGGCATCGACGATCTTGGGGTGGGCGTGGCCTACGACCATCACCCCGAAGCCGTTGTGGAAGTCGACGTACTCGTTGCCGTCCACGTCCCACACCCGGCTGCCCCGACCTCGATCGGCGAAGACCGGCTGCGGGGAAGCGTCCTGGAACGAGGAGGGGACGCCCCGGGGCATGACCTGCCGCGCCTCCTCCCAGAGCTTGTGGGAGCGGGGCCGGGCCTTCCTGAAAGCCTCCTCCTCACGCGCGATAAGCTCTTTGACGCGGGCGGTCGAAACCTGTCGCGCGGTGGGCGTGCTCATCGATGGATCCCTCCCAACCCGGGTCGACTTGACAGCGCGTGTCCCCGGCTCTCTAATTGTCGCGATTTCATCGTTTTCCTAACGTTGGGAGGGTAAGGCATGGGGGATTCCGCAGCCGTAGCCGAGCTTGCATCTGAAAAGCGCAAGCTGAAAAAGTCGCTGCTCCGATTCGACCTGATCTTCTTCACCGTTTCGGCCATCCTGGTCCTGGACACGATCAGCCAGTCTTCGTCATTCGGCGCCCAGGCTGTGTTCTGGCTGGTGGTCTCAGGCGTCACCTTCCTGATCCCATATGGGCTGATCACGGCTGAATTGGGGGCGGCGTTCCCGACCGAAGGTGCCACGTACGAGTGGGTGCGCCTGGCCTATGGACACTTCTCGGGGGCGGTGGTCAGCGTTCTCTACTGGCTCTCTAACCCGATCTGGCTGGGCGGCACGCTGACCGCGACCGCGATCGGAGCCATGGACCTGGCCTGGGGCACCAAGCTCAGCGGCAACATTGGGCCCGAGATCGTGATCGGCTTCTTCTTCATTTGGATCGCCGTGATCATGAACATCCTGTCCCTCAAGTACATGAAGTGGGTGCCCAATGCCGGGGCGATCGTGCGGCTCGGCCTCGTGGCGTTGTTCGCTGTGCTGGTCATCGCAACAGGTTTCGGCTCGGGCTTCAAGGGGAGCCTGTCCGGCTTCTTCCCGGGCGCGGACATCTCGATCCTGGTCGGCGTTATCGGGGTGCTCGTGTTCCAGTGGATCGGATTCGAGCTTCAGACCAATGCCAGCGAGGAGATGGAAAACCCGCAGAAAGACATCCCGCGGGCCGTCTACTCGTCTGGGATCCTCGTCTTCCTCGGCTACGCGGTCCCGATCGTCGGAATCATCCTGCTTCTCTCCTCCAAGGATCTCAGCAGCGTCACCGGCTTCATCAGCGCCTACCAGGTTGCGGTCGCGGGCACTCTGGGAGGGGCGGCCACCTTCTTCAACTACATCGTCGGAGCTGGTGTCGTCTTCGCACTGCTCTCCGCCGGCACGACATGGCTCATGGGGTCGGACCGGCTCATGGCCATCGGCGCGTTGGCGGGCTCGGGGCCCAAGCAGCTGGGTTACTTCTCGGGCAGGTTCGGGACTCCGATCGTGGTCAACGTCCTCTCGGGGATCATCTCCACCGTCTTCATGGTCCTCGCCTTCGAGCTGACCAGCGGCAACCTGGCCGCCTTCTTCCTTGTGGTGCTTGGTCTCGTGATCTCGACCACCACCTTCTCCTACATCCTGATCTTCCCCGCCCTGATCACGCTTCGACGCAAGTACCCCAATATCAGGCGGCCGTTCGTGGTCCCGGGCGGAAACCTGGGCGCCTGGGTGTGCGTCGTCCTCACAGTGTTCTGGGTCGCCGCCGCGACCCTCTTCTCGCTGTGGCCTGGCCTGTTCACCTCCACCTGGAATGGTGACAAAGCTGGGCTCAGCCGGTTCAACTTCGAGCTCGCCACGCTTCTCACCATGGCGGCTCTGTTGGTGCTGGCGGTTATTTTCTGGGCGGTCGGCCGGGGCCACGCCATCCACACCGGCCCGCTGACCATGGCTGCTCAAGCAGCGCCGGCGGCTGCCGGCGACTGATCTCGGTCTAGCTTTCGTACACGAGGCGACCGCCAACCACGGTCGCCTCGACTTTTATCCCGGCGATCTCACTCGGCGGTGTTTCGCGCAGGTCACGATTGAGGACCGCGACGTCGGCCAGCATCGCGACCTTCAGCGATCCCTTGTGCTCCTCCATGTGCTCGGCGTAAGCGGAGCCGGAGCTCCAGCCCGCCACAGCATCCCCGAGGCTGAGGCGCTCGTGCCGCAGCCAACCGTCAGGTGGTTCGCACGCGAGGGTCTGCCGGTTGACGGCCACGTGGAGGCTGGCGAGTGGATCCAGTGGCACCACCGCGCCCGCGAGGCCTCAGGGCTCGGGCCGGGCCCGTGCGTGCTCAAAGACGATCATCCCCGCCTTCAATGACGCGCACGTGCACTTCCCGCCGGGAAAGGCCGAGTAGTACCAGCCCCTCCCAATGAGCCACTGGGAACGGCTGGTGTCGGCGAAGAGATGTATGCGGCGTTCGACCTCCACCTGAGTTTCTTCGACCGCCACTGCTGTGGCGCTTGGTCCGCCTGGGACCCAGACCTCGCCTCCCACCACCACCAATGACGCGTACTGCACGGCAGCATTTTGCGCGAATGCCAGAATGTCACCTCATATGAATCTCGAGACGGATGTTGCCCGCGCACATACGCTGCCGAAGTCGATGTACATCGACCCGGCGGTCCTTGAGCTCGAGAAGGACCACATCTTCTCCCGCACCTGGCAGCTGGTTGCGCATGCGAGCGAGCTGGCTCGGCATGGCGACTTCAAGCCAGCCACGATCATCGACGAGCCGATCCTGCTCACGCACCACGAGGACGGCCGGCTGCGCGGCTTCTACAACGTGTGCCGCCATCGCGCAGCCCAGGTGGTCACCACGCGAGGCAACCGCAAGTCGCTGCAGTGCGGGTACCACGGCTGGGTGTACGGGCTCGACGGCCGGCTGCAAGCGGCCCGCGAGATGGAGGGCACGGAGGACTTCGACAAGGCGGACTTCGGGCTCGTGCCGGTCCAGGTCGACACCCTGGGGCCGTTCATCTTCGCCAACCTCGACGACAAGGCGGCTCCGCTCGCGGATTGGATCGGAGACGTGCCGAACGAGATCCGGCGCGCGGGCTACGACCTTTCAAGCATGCGGAGGATCGAGCGCCGCGACTACGTCATCGAATGCAACTGGAAGGTCTACGTCGACAACTACCTCGAGGGCTATCACCTGCCCATCGCTCACCCCGGCCTCTTCAAAGAGCTCGACTACGACCAGTACCGCGTCGAGACGTTCCGCTATTACTCGAAGCAGCACGCGCCGATCCGGGAGCTCAAGCCGGGCGAGGTGCCGGGCCGCGACCGGCGCTACATCCGGATGCCTGGCGCCGAGGAGGACGCCCTGTATTACTGGCTGTTCCCGAACACGATGCTGAACATCTACCAGGACAACGTGAGCACGAACGTCATCATCCCGCTCGGTGTGGACAAGACGCTCACCATCTTCGAATGGTTCTTTGCCGAGCCCGGCACGGGCGCGGGCTGGGAGTCGATGCAGCAGACCATCGCGTTCTCGGACGAGATCCAGCAGGAGGACATCGCGGTCTGCGAGCAGGTACAGCGGGGTCTGCGCTCGCGCTCGTACGACCGCGGCCGCTTCGCGGCCAAGCGCGAGAACGGCGTCCACCACTTTCAGTCGCTGGTCACGGAGTTCCTCTACCGCCAACCAACCTAGATAAGACGCGCGGGTCGCCGTCTAGAATCTGAAGCAGCGGGAGCCAATAGAGGCTGAGAGGGCGCTCGGCGCCGACCGCAAGAACCTGAACTGGGTAATGCCAGCGGAGGGAGAGATTGATCGAGTCTTCTGCTCGGCGCGTCGAGGCGGACGCCTTCGGCAAGGTCGAGACGCACGGCATCGACGCGATCTCTGCCGCCGAGCGTCACGGCCGCCCGCGCGAGCTCGGGTTCCTTTGGGCCGGCGCGTTCACAAACTACGCCAGCCTCTTCACGGCCAGCCTGCTCACGACCTACTTCGGGCTTGGGGTCTGGGACGGGCTCGCCGCAACCGTTCTCGGTACCGTGGCGGCCGCGGTCATCCTCGGACTGCTCAGCAACACGGGCCCCCGCAGCGGGCTGCCGCAGATCGTCTTTACGCGCGGGATCTTCGGACGCCGCGGGTCCTACCTTGGCGCCGCGCTGACCCTGTTCCTTGCGGTCGGGTGGTTCGCAGTGGACTGCGTAATCGCCGCCCAAGCGGGCGCGCAGCTGTTCGGCGGCGGCAACCGGCTGATCACGTTCGGTCTCGTCATCCTCATCGCGGCCATCAGTGTCGCGGTCGCCGTGTACGGCCACGGCACCATCAAGGTGCTGGAGACCTACGGCGCCGTGATCTTCGCCGCGCTGGCCGCCATTCTGTTCATCCTTCTCGCGCCCGAGTTCCGATGGGGCCACGGTCCATCCGTTTCCGGGGCCGACTACCCAGGCGCGTTCGTGCTCGGCTTCATGACCTGCTTCGCCCTGGTTGCGTCGTGGTACCCGTTCGCCAGCGACTACTCGCGGTATCTCCCCGCGTCAAGCCCGACGCGATCCGTCACCATCTGGCCGATCGCGGGTGTGGCAGTGCCGATGGTGCTGCTCGGTCTCTTCGGCCTTCTGCTTCCGACCATCGACGCGAAGCTTGCCGCGGACCAGGGCGTCCTGGCGGTAATCAGCGCGCATGCCCCGGCGTGGGTCGCGGTTCCATTCTGCGGAATCCTCGGCACCGCGCTGGCCGCGTACGCCGTGCTCGTGACCGACCTTCACGTCGCGTATGAGGACTTCCTAATTCTCACGTACCTCTGGGCTCCGGCCTGGGCCGCGGTGGTGCTGCTCAGCTTTTTCGTTTTCGAGGGCAAGGCCCGGCCGCGGCTGGCGATCATCGCATGGCTCACAGGCACTGCGGTCAGCCTGCTTTTTGTCAACTACACCAACCTGTTCAGCAACCTCGGCGCCTCAACCCCGTCGCATTACTTCAACGACGGCCTGGTAGGCGGACTGCACGGCGCGGATGCCAGCGGTCTCATCAGCATCGCGGTCGCAGCCGCCGTCTACTGGGGCGGGCGGCGCCTGCGAGCTGCGTCATGAAGCTTCCGGTCGCGCTGACGATCGCCGGCTCGGACTCGGGTGGCGGCGCCGGCATCCAGGCGGACCTGAAGACGTTCGCCGCGTTCGGCGTCCACGGGACTTCCGCGATCACCGCGATCACCGCGCAGAACACGCTCACCGTCACCGAGATTCACGAGATCCCCGTGCGCACGATCCGGGCCCAGATCGATGCCGTGGTCAGCGACATCGGCGTGCAGGCGGCCAAGACGGGCATGCTGTCGAGCGCGGCGATCATCCAGGCCGTGTCCGCCGCGATCCAGGATCATGGCATCAAGAACCTGGTGGTCGACCCGGTGATGGTCGCGAAGGGAGGGGCCAGGCTGCTCCACCACGACGCGATCGCTGCGCTCTACACGTACCTGCTCCCGCTGGCCGCAGTAGTGACTCCGAACATGCCCGAGGCGGAGATGCTCCTCGGCCGCTCACTGTCGACCCTCGAAGACCGGCGCCAGGCCGCGCGCGACCTCGTCGCCCTCGGCCTGCGGGCGGTTGTGGTGAAGGGCGGCCACGCCGATACCGACGCCACCGACGTCTACTGGGACGGCAGGGAAATGGTCGAACTGCAGGGACGTCGCTTCGACACGAAGAACACCCACGGGAGCGGCTGTGCCTTCTCGGCCGCGATCGCGGCCGGCCTGGCCAAAGGGCAGGAACCGCTGCAGGCCGTGCGTGCGGCCAAGGTCTTCATCAGCGCCGCCATCGAGAACTCCCTCGAGCTCGGCCGGGGACACGGACCGGTCAATCCTATGTTTGGACAGATGCCGGACTAAGCTCGGTCGCCGTCGTCGGGCGGCATACCCGTTTTAATGAGCTCGATCTGCGATGAGACGTTGAGCTTCTGGTAGACGTTCCCGAGGTGGGACTCCACCGTGCGCGTCGAGAGTGATAGGTGCTCGGCGATCTGCCTCACCTTGAGCCCTTCGATCGCGAGCTTCGCCACGCGGCGCTCCTGAGGCGTCAGGGAATCGGGTTTCGGGCGCTTGCGCCGGCGGCCGCGGGCCGTGTGCAGCTCGTCCATCGCCTGCTGTGCCAGCCACCTCGCCCCGGCCTCGGTCGCGACTTCGACCGCGCGGTTGAGATACGGCCGCGCCTCGATCGCCTTGCCCGCCTGGCGGAGGAAGCGCCCGAAATAGATCATCGTCCGGATCTCTGACAGCGGCTGACGGATCTGCGCATAGAGCTCTAGAGCGCTGCGATATAGCGGCTCGGCCTCCGCATCGTTGCCTTCTTTCTCCGCCAGCTGAGCGCGCCCGAAGAGCGCGGTTGCGCGCGGCCACCGGCACGGCAGGTCTGCGCTTCTCGCCTCGAGCCAGCTGACGACTCGGGCGGCGTCCTCGAGCCGACCGCACGCCACGTGTGCAGTGATGGCGTCTCGCGACCATGGCACCACGCAGGGCTCGAGCAAGCCTGCCTCGTTCGCGATCTTTTCCGCGATCAGGAATAGGTCGCTCGCCTCCTGCTGGTGCCCTCGGCGGCCCATGATGATGCCCCGCATACGCTGGATCCAGAGCCGCAGGATCAGGCTCTGCGGCAGAGTCTCGAGGCGTTCACACCACGACTCGGCATCGTCGATCCGCCCCATCTCCAGCACCGTGGCGGCGTTCGCGATCCAGGCGTAGCCGGCGAGTGACGGAACCAGGTCCACCATCGTCAACGCATGCTCGGCGTGGGCCAAAGCGTCGCCCAGGCGCCCGCGGCGTATCAGCGCGTTCGTGCGCAGCGAGTCGAGAAGGCCGATGGCCATGGGCGCGCCCAGCTGCTCAGCCGCGTGATATGCGATGTCGAGCACGCGACGAGCCTCGTCGTAGGCCTCCGCGAACTCGGCCATGAACATGTAGTTGCCGAGCGGGCCCCAGCTCCACGTCGGGTCGACGGTCTCGTTCAGAGGGTTGAGCTCCGCCTCGGCGGCCGCGGCTGCGGCTGCGGGCAGGCCGGCTGCAGAGCCCGAGATGAAGGTGACGAATGCCCAGTTCGACTCGGCACGCCGCCTGACGTCTGGAGCCACGCCCTGCGCAAGGTCCCGCGCCCGCGATGCGAACTCGACGGCGCGGGCGACCTGACCCGCGATCCAGAATGCGATTGACTGGTCGAGCAGCGCCTCGACCCCGGGTGTCGGGTCCGAGCCCCGCAGCCCCAACTCCACTGCCGCGGCGAACTGCGCTTCCGCAGCGCGTGCGTCGCCGCTGACGAAAAGTGCGCGGCCGAGCATTCGATGGACGTGCGCGCGAGCATCGCCATCGACCGCCGGCCCGACCAGGATGCGGTTGTAGATCTCCACGGCCTTGGCCGGCTCGCCCGTGGAAAGCAGCGTTTCGGCAAGCCCGCGCAGGAGTTGATGGGAGGGGCTGTCGCCCGCGAGGGTGACCGCGGCCTGCAGTCGGTGGCGTGCGGTGGCGATGGCGCCGTCGGCAAGCGCTGAGCGCCCGGCGCGCTGGAGCACGGCGATTGCCTCGGGGTCACCGAGCAGCTGACCACTCACCGCGTGCTCGGCGGCCTCGGCCGGATGCGCGCCGTGCGCCAGCAGGTGCCGGAATGCCTCTGCATGCCATCGCTCCCGAACCGGGGATGCCATGTCGTCGTATAGCGCTTGCTGGAACAGCGGGTGCGCGAACTGTGCCCAACCAGCCTGTGCGGGTCTGACGAGGCCCGTGTCAACGAGCACCGCCAGGGCCTCTGTCGCTTCGCGTTCGTCGAGCCCCGCCACGCGCGCCGCGAGCAGGGGCCGGAATTCGATGCCGAACACGCTGGCTGCATGCGCGTACCGCAGATCCGCGCCAGGCCCCGCTATGCGCGAAAGCAACAGCGTAGCCGCGTTCCCGCGCTCGTCGAGGTCGGACATGCTCCGCCCGTCGCGCAGGTGGCGGGCGATCTCTCCCAGGAACAGCGGATTGCCGCCGCTGGCGGCCCACGCGCGCCCGATCGTCTCCTCGGGCAGCTCGCCTCCCATTTGCTCGGTCAGGAAGGCGGTCGCCGCGGGAGGGCTAAGCGGCATGAGCTGCTCCAGCTGGGCCTGACCCTGCTGCGCAAGATGGCGCGCGAGGTCGAGCGCGGCCCTAGGCCAAGGCCTCAGCGTGGCAATCAGCGCCACCCGCACCGTTGCGAGGCGGTGGCTCAGGAACGAGACTAGCGCCAGTGAGTCGGGGTCGGCCCAATGAAGATCGTCGAGCAAGATCAAAGCCGGATGCTTCCTTGACTCCAGGTGGCGAAGCGTGGCGTAGAAATACGCCGCGCGCGCATCGAGGCCGACCCCGCCCGCACTCTTCGGGGTGTCGAGCGGAGTGCCGGCGCCGACGCCCTTCAGGGCCTCGCTGACGATGCCGAAGTGAAGGGTGGCCTCAATGGCCTGGCCCCGACCCACTCCAACCGCGAAACCGCCCGCCAGCTCCCGCGCGCGCTCAAGGACGCTGGTCTTGCCGAGGCCAGCCTCACCAATCACGAACAGCGCCTGTCCCTGGCCCGCGCGTGCACGCTCGAGAACAAGGGCAATTGCCGCCATTACGCCTTCTCTTTCGTACACGCGGGACCCGGGCGAATCTTAAATCTCGGTGATGACACTGATGACGCGGCCTCGGGCCGGGCCTAGCATGCGATGCAATGTGATGGCTGATTGGACGCCGGATGAAGCTCTGGCGTCGCTGCAGCTAGGGCTCGCCCGGCTGTGGGACCGCGCCGCGTCGGCGCTGGCCGCCGGGCATGAACAGGTTGCCGGGCTCGCGCTGCGCCGCCGGCAGGTGCTGCTGCACGAGCTTGACAACCTTTCGCAGCTGGTCGCAGCCGAAGCCTCGAACGCTCGCATGATGTCGCGAATCGAGGCCGCCGCACGGCTGCTGGAGGCCACACTGGCCGAGGTTTCGCGCACCGGCCAGCCTCAGCCGCGGGAGCCGGTCGTGCTGGATCTCGACCCCGCGGTGCAATCGGACATGCATCAGCTCCGCGCGCAGCTGCGCAACGACTTACGTCGGCGTCCAGATGAGGAGAGGAGGAAGGAGGAGCGTGATGGCTAGTACGACCAGGGCGTCGGTCTCGGCCCA
This sequence comes from Chloroflexota bacterium, assembly GCA_005879945.1. Lineage (GTDB taxonomy): Bacteria > Chloroflexota > Dormibacteria > Dormibacterales > Dormibacteraceae > UBA10449. Next base: position 10,812 of record VBHX01000120.1, read on the forward strand.
GCTGACCAGACAACCGGGCGCTGCGAGCAGCCGCTTCACGTGGACCTTCGTGGTCCTCTGTGTATGGTTGATGGCGGGCGCCTATCTCGACTCGTGGCATCACCACAACCTCACGCGGCCGGAAACGAACTTTCTGACTCCTTACCACTTCCTTCTCTATTCGGGCATGACCGCGATCGGGACCTACCTCGCCATCAATGTCGTACGCAACTACCGCCGTTACGGGACGTGGACCGACCTTCTTCCCGACGGCTACGGCGTCTCCCTGTTGGGCACCGTGCTCTTCGGAATCGGCGGCGCCATTGACTTCCTGTGGCACGCACGTTTCGGAATCGAGCTCAGCGTGGCGGCACTGTTCAGCCCGCCGCACCTCTTCCTCATGCTCACTGGTGGGCTGATCGTCAGCGGCCCGCTGCGGGCTGCGATGCGCCGGGGTGGGAATCGTGCGACCTGGCCCGCGATCATCTCGGGTGCGCTAACACTCTCGATGCTCACCTTCTTCCTCCAGTTCGACCAGCCTCTGATCGACCGCTGGGCCGCCGGCGTCGCGCCCGACCCTCGAGGCCCGATGTGGATGGAAGAGGAGCTTGGGATGATCGGCCTGATCCTCTATGCGGCGATGGTGGCGGGGCTCCTGGTGATGTTGCTGCGACGATTCGAGCTTCCAATCGGTAGCGTGACCGTGATCCTCACCATCAATGCCCTGCTCGTGAGTCCTGTCGCCAACCACACCGAGCTGGTGCTGGCCGCGCTCCTGGGGGGAGTGGCCGGCGACACTCTCCTATATCTACTGCGACCGTCGCCGGGGCGACCGAATGCCTTCCACACCTTCATGTTCACCGCCCCCGCGGCACTCACGGCCGCCTACCTTCTTGTTCTCGCCGCGACAACCGGTGTCTGGTGGGCGCCGACCATTTGGACTGGCGCCATTCCCGTAACAGGTATGGTCGGATGGCTCGTGAGCTTCATGGCGCTGCCGGGCGCGGCGGCGGCCGCGAGGATCGCGCAAACGACGGTTCGCTGATCACGACGCGGCACGCAACGCCGCCAATGTTTCAGTACATCCGCTGACGACATGAGCTCCGGCGCTACATACGTTGGTCGCGTTGCCGGCCACGCATAAGCAGGAGATCGAAGACGATGTCTCTCAATCCAGAAGTCGACGGAGTCGTTGCGGAAGCGGTGCCGACGCCTGCGCCGCTGATCGTTGTCCCGCCGGCGTATGAGGCGCCGGCGCTGCAGCAAGTTCCTCCCTGGCACGAGCAGCCGGTCGCGTTTGAGCCACGTGCGCAGGCTCCGGCGCGCAAGCGTCGCGGACGGCTCGTCTCGGCGGGGATCGCCCTGGTCGGGCTCATTGCATCGGGCACGCTGGGTGGATTCCTGTACACGACGATCCAGCAGCGTGATGCAGCGAGGCACCAGCTGGCCCTAACTCAGTCGAACCTGGCGAACACCGATCAGCAGCTAGCCGCCCGCAAGGCCACCGACGTGTACCTCAACCTGTACGTCTTGAACAGCGGTCGCGTGATGACCGAGTACGAGAACACGGTCGCCTGCGATTCGTACGTCACATGCAGGACTGCGGCGCAGGACCTGCTGACCGCGATGAAGGCTTTTCAGTCCGCTCGCGCGGGCATCACCGTTCCATCGGCGCTCGCAAACGCGGACAGCCAGGTTGGTGACGCGCTCAGCGCGGCCATCGCCGGGAACCAGGAGCTCATCACCGGAATGGACACTGACGACGTAGCCAAGATCAAAGAAGGCGGGAAGAAGGTCGACCAGGCAATGCTCAGCTTCGCCAAGGCGACCTCAGCGCTCGCATCCTCTCTCAGCTGATTGGTATGAAGTTGCTCACGGGCAACCGTGGAATCGTTGTGGCCGCCGCGGCGCTACTGATGGTGGTGGCGCCCGCGGCGGGCCTGGGCCTTGCGATGCATACCGTCGGGTCCCAAGCGCGTTCGATCGAAGGCCTCCGTGCCGAGGTCCACGCCCTGCAGTCGAACCTCGACTCACAGCCTGACTGGCCCGCGATTGCCAGGCATGTCGAACCATCCGTCTTCACGGTCGAGACCGAGTACGGCCTCGGATCCGGCTGGGTCGTCCGATCCAGCGAATCAGGTTCGGAGCTCGTCACCAACTTTCACGTCATCGTCGAGGCGTGGAACGCTGGTCATGTGAGCGTCGACGTCCGCCAGGGCGATCGGACCATCAAGGGTGCGATCACGCGCGTCGATCCGAATGACGACCTCGCAATCGTCCACGTGGTCGAGCGGCTGCCAGCGCTGCAGACAGCGCCGGCGCGGCCCACCATCGCCCAGACGGTCATGGTGGTCGGCTCGCCGCTGGGGCTGGGCGGCAGCGTCTCGGTCGGTGTGATCTCCGGTTTCCGGAGCGTGGCGGGCAGCGACTACGTGCAGTTCTCCGCGCCTATCAGCCCTGGCAACAGCGGCGGGCCTGTGATCGATTCCCGGGGCCGTGTGGTGGCGGTGGCCTCGGCCAAATTCCTGGGTCCGGGCGTCGAAGCGCTGTCCCTCGCGATCCCGGTGCAGACGGCCTGCGCCATGGTCGTCGCGTGCCATCTGGGCTCTGATTAGTAGCCGCCGTCGATCGGGGCGGCATCTCGGGCTGTGGAAAAAGGGACCCGCGTTCCCCCTTGGCGCGTTTTCGAACTTACAAGAGCAAGTAACCGCAAGGGGGTAGCGGATGGCGATCGTGATGTCAAACCCGTTGATCGGAACATTCCATAACCGCCCTGGACGCGCCCGAATCGTCCATGTCTCCGATCGCGAGATTCGCGCTCACAACGGCCGGGTTGGCGAACTGTGCGTTCGTATTGCCAA
>VBHX01000024.1 GCA_005879945.1 Chloroflexota bacterium
GTTTGTACCCGAAAGACTGGTTGATGCCTTCGTCTGACACCGCAGCCTGGTCGGTCATGGCTCTCCTTCTCCCTCTACTTAGTGTGTGCCGCCCCCGAGCACCCTCTCTAGGTAGGCGTTGCCGAACATCCGGTTGCCGTCGAGTCGGTTGCGAACCGCGATAAACCGATCCCACATCGGGTAGCGGGGGCGAAGGGTGGCGGCGGTCTGGAAGTGCAGCTTGCCCCAGTGCGGACGGCCGTCGTGGGCGTTCATGATCGCCTCGACCTCGCGGAAGTAAGGCTCGTACTCGAACTTGTGGTAGACGTGCACCGCGATGTAGCCGGTCTCGCGCCCGCAAGCGGGGCTGAGCGGAATGTCGTCGGGCGCGACCGCGCGCACCTCGACCGGGAAGCTGATCAGCAAACCCTGGCGCTGGATCATGTCGCGGATGTCGCGCACGGCGGGAATCAGTTCCGAGCGCGGGACGGCATACTCCATCTCCGCGAACCTGACCAGCCTGGTGTTCGCGAAGATGCGGTCGCTGCGATCCGTCATCTCCTTCCGCGACATCGTCCTGGCGGTGATCGAGGCTAGCCCAGGGATCCACTGCCGGCGGACCTGCGCGGCGCGCTGGATCATCCCGAACGCGTGGTTCTCGAGCAGGATGTCGTTGACATAGGCACCGACGCCGGTGCGCCGCTGCTTCGCCGGCGGCGGGTCCTGCGTGCGCGTGTTGGTGATCGCCTGCGCCCACTCGGTGTGCGGAAACCAGAAGAATTCGAAGTGGTCGTTCCTCGCGCAATGCTCGTCGAATCGATCGAGGAGCTCGTCGATCCGCCGCGGCTCCTGCATCGAATGGACGTTGTATGCGGGCACGCAGCGCAGGGTCACAGTTGACAGCACACCGAGCGCCCCGAGGCTCACCTGCGCGGCCTTGAACGTTTCGGTCTCATGCTCGGCCGAGCAGCGGATTACCTCGCCGCTTGCAGTCACCAGCGACAGGGCCACGACCTGGCTCGAGATGTTGCGAAGCCGCTCCCCCGTGCCGTGCGTGGCCGTCGAGATGGCCCCGCTGATGGTCTGGTAGCCGACGTCGCCCATGTTCTCCATCGCGAGCCCGAAGTGGGCGAGCGCATCGCTCACCTCGAGGATGGTGATGCCGGCCTGTGCCGTGATCGTCTGTGCGTCGCGGTCGACGTCCAGCACCTTGTTGTAGTTGTCGAGCCTGATCATGCAGCCGTCCGTGCAGCCGATGTCGCTGAAGGAGTGGCCGCTGCCGATAACCTTGACGTGCTCGCCGCGATCCGCGGCGCTGCGGAGGATGTCGGCGATTTCCTCTTCGGTGGTCGGCGACCCGATGCGCGTCGGGCTGCAGCTGTGGGTCCCGCCCCAGTTGGTCCACCTGGCGCGGGCCGCGGTCACCATCCGCGCAGGTCGACCTCCCAGGTCTCGAGCACCTCTCCGTCCCGGACGATGTGCATGTGCTCGTGATAGGCAACGGTGGGATCGACGTGGGCGGGCATGATGCGGATGAAGTCGCCGACCTTGACCGGCTCGCCGGGGATGAAGGTGATGTGCTCGTCAGAGACGATCATCACGTTGCCGCCCCCATCGATATCCGGCTTGCCGTGGTCCATGCCCAACGCCTTGAGCCCGCAGTTTGCGACAGCGAAACCCGAGGCCGAGGTCGAGATCACGGTCGCGAGGACGCTGAGTGCCTGCTTGAACGGCAGGCCAAGCTTGGCGTAGGCCGTGTCCATCAGCACGTATGAGCCGGCCTGGATCTCGTTGGCCCAGGTGTTGATGTCGTAGGTGCCGGTGCCGCCTGCCGAGATCACATCGCCGCCGACGTCGGCGTGCGCTTGCATTAGGAGCTCCATCGACTGGGCCGTGATGTCCTGCCGCAGCGAGCGGTCGTCGAGGCCGACCGCGTGGCCCTCGTAACCCATCACCCCGCGCACCGCGAGGCCCTTCGAGCGTGCCATGTCGGCGAGCGCGCCGGCGTTTTCGGGTGCGCAGCCGCACCTCGGAAGTCCGACGTTGACGTCGATCAGGACCTCTTTGACGCCGCCCTTGGCCGCGGCCTCGATGGTCTGCTTCGAGTCGACCGCCACGGTGACCCGGCCGTCGATCCGGCCGAGCCTGGAGGCATCGACCACCTCGTTGGCGAGCAGTAGATCCTCGCCGAGGCCCGCCTCGGCCATGCCCTCGACCTCACGGATGGTGGCGCAGGTGAAGGTTCGGTGGCCCGCCTCCAGCTGGCGCCGGGCGAGCGCCGTGCACTTGTGCGCCTTCACGTGCGGGCGGAGCCGGGCGCCCGGAAGCGCCATGGCCATGGTGGAGATGTTGTGGTCGAACGCGTCGAGGTCGACCACGAGAGCGGGGGTAACCAGCTCTTCGATTCGGGTCACGGCCACGCGTGCATCATGCCGCGTCCGGCGCTCTTAGGGCTGGACGATAACTTTGAGGGCGCCATCGACCCTCTCAGTGAAGACGCGGTACGCCTCGGCGAAGTCACGTAGCGCATATCGATGCGTAATCAGCGCCCCGACCCGAATCCGGCCGTCGACCACAAGCGGCATGACCTGGGTCATCTCCCCTGCGCTGGCTCTGACGCCGACGACTTCCAGCTCATCCAAGACCATCTTCTGGATTGGCAGCGCCACTCCGCTTAGGGGAATCCCGACGACCGCACAGCGACCGCCCCGGCGAAGCATCGCCACACACCACTGAAGGGACTCGGGCGCTCCCGCACATTCGAGGGCAACCTCGACGCCCAGGCCGCCGGTAATCTCACGCACAGCCGCGACCGGATCGCCGCGGCTCACATCGACGGTCTCATAGCCGAGCTCGCGCACTTTTGAAAGTCGTGCGCCCCGTCCGAGCACAATCACTCTCCCGGCACCCGTCGCCTTCGCGCATTCGGCCACGAGAATTCCCATCACGCCGGGACCTGTGATGGCAACGCTGTCGCCGGCCTGCACGCCGCCCCGCCGCACCGTGTGGAGGGCGATCGCCGCTGGATCGAGGACGGCCGCCTCCTCATAGCCCAGTTGGTCAGGGATCTTGAACACGCTCTTGATCGAGTGCACAACGTAGGTCGCATAGCAGCCCTGGGTGTAGTGGCCGTACTGCCGGTGAACAGACTCGCGTCCGTAGTTTTCGCAGACGTTGTAGCGGCCCTCGACACATTTGCGGCAGACGCCGCAGCCGGCGTGCGAGGTGCCGGCCACCCGATCCCCCACCGCCCAGCCGAAGTGCTCGGCACCTTCACCGACCGCGATGACGTCGCCCGACCATTCGTGGCCCGGGGTGAACGGAAAGGCTTTGGGCCAGAAGCCTTGGAAATCGCCTTTGATGATGTGCGGGTCGGTGCCGCAGATCGCGACCGCCCTCACTCGAGAAAGGACTTCGAGGCGGCCGGGGCGCGGAACCTCGACCTCTCGCACCTCAAAGCGCCCGGGGCTTTCAACCACCAGCGCCTCCATGGTCGCCTCCATCTAGACGACGGCCAGCGGGTCGATCATCGATCCCGTAGCGCCTCGAATCTTGAGCGGGAGGGCGACAAAGCAGAACTCGTATACGCGATCGGCCGCGATCTGCTCCAGGTCGAGGCTCTCCATCAGGTAGATCCCACGCTCGATCAGTAGGTGCGTGTGCACTGGCTGCGGATTGGCCGGCTGACCGACATCCAGCGCGGGTTGAACCTCATAGGTCTCGGTGTCCGAACCAGTCGCCACCACTCCGCGCTCAGCCAGCCATGCCGCGGCGCTCAAATCGGGCCCCGGGGTTCGATGCCTGGCCATCTTCTCGGTGTCCGGCCAGAGCGACATGTAGCCGGTGCGGACGAGGACGACATCCCATCGCTCAATGTCAGTCTGCTGCGCGGCCGCAACCGCTTGAAGGTCAGCGGCCGTGATCGCCTCTCCCTTCGGCAGGCAGTCGACGCCGCGCCAGCGGGCGACGTCGAGCATGACCCCCCGAGTGAACACCGCCGGCAGTTTTTCGGCATCACCGTGGGTCGGACCGAAATCGCCCAGGTCGGCGGCCGCGCTGCCACCGCCGAACCAGTGGTCGTCGTCACCGACAGTCATGTGGGCAAGCGCGTCGATATGTGCGCCCGTGTGCGCGGTGCCCTGGATCAGGTCGCTCATATACCCCAACCCGGCCTCGTTGACCGGCCCCCACGGGCGGTCGCCCGCGACCTCGAGGCCTCGCGGTGTGCGGTAGCTGAGCACCTCGAAGTTGGGGTGGCCCGGAAAGAGCGGCATTCCGCGAAACCTTGCCCTGGCCAGCGAATAGAGGCGTCCTTGACGCACGAGCGCCGCAGCCCGCACCACCTGTTCCGGCGGGATGCTGCCGGCCGGCCCGACCTCTGAACGAGTGCTCACTTCACCGCCGACTGACTGAGTTCCCGCTCCAGCTCGGCTCTGGCCTTCAGCAGCATTGGCCGGCCAAGCTCTCGCGCCCGCTCCAACCGCACCCTATCGAACTGAAAATCGAGCCAGGCTCGCGCGCCCGCCGGCCCGATCGTGCCGCCGGCGAGCCGTTTTGAGATCACGGGCTGGATGGTCTCGAGGAAGCTGAGCGAGTCGGCAGCCTGGAGCACATCAGCCTCGGGCCAACCCCCGATCTCGTGAGCGACGATGAGCCGCACGATTTCGCGGACGAGGCTCTCGGCCATACCTCGGTCCCGCAAGAAATCGCCCACGATCCTGGCGGATCGCTCCGAGTGCGCCATCCGGTAAAGGGTGTCCGCCCAGCACCCTTCGAACCACGACGGGCTTCCCTCCGGGTAACCGCGCTCCATGTCATGGGTCAGGGCCGCCAGCACCAGCGCCTCCGAAGCCCCAGGATCCAGCTCCAGCGCCCAGTCGTAAGCCCGCTCGAGGTGGCGTGCCTGCCAGGGCAGGCGTTGCCTTACCCAGACCCGTGTCACTTCGACGATGGTGCTCATGCCGTGACCGGTCGCGACTGCAGGAGGTAGAGTCGCTCGTTCTCAAAAGCCCACTCCACATCCTGAGGCGATCCGAACAGCTCCTCCAACTTGCTCCCCATCTGGGCGAGATCGGCGAGCTCTCCATCGCTCAAAACGCGCGCCCCGCCGACCGCGGGATCAAGTGCAACCTCTTGCACCCCGCCTTGGGCGGCCGCGACGATGGCAAGGGTTTGCGTGCTCACCTGGGCTCGTTTGAGCTCGCCTTCGCGGCTGACGATGTAGTGATCGGGGGTGACCATTCCCGAAACTACTGATTCGCCCAGACCTTGGACCGCTTCGATCACCATCTGGTCGCGCCTCCTCCTTACCGGATCGACGGTGAACATGACCCCCGATTTCTCGGGTGCGAGCTGCCGCTGGACGACCACCGCCATCCGGAGGTCGCCAAGCGATCCTTTTCGCGACCGATAGAAGACAGCGCGCTCGGAGAAGAACGAGGCCCAACATCGCCTCACCGACGCCAGCACCGCCGTACTGCCGCGGACGTTCAGAAACGTGTCTTGCTGGCCTGCGAAGCTGGCCGTCTCCGAATCCTCGGCACATGCGCTGGAGCGCACCGCAACAGCCCCCTCGCCTAGCCGCTCGTACGCCCGGACGACCTCAGAGTCGAGGCCCGACACAAGTGGCGCTTCCATCACCAGCGCCTGAGCGTCTTTGGCCCGCGCGGGCAGAGCATCAGGCGATGCGTCTTCCAGTAGGCCACTCACCCGACGATGCCGCTCGCCGGACTCGAGTGTTCTGACGAGAGCCTCGGCGCGAACCACGAACCCGTACGGCACCGGGAGTCCGGCGCGCTGAAGGCGCGCCAGGCTCGCACCCTTGCCGCCCGCTATTTCCGGATCCTCGCAGGCAGCGTCGTCGAACCAGGAAATCAACTCGGAGGCATCAACCCAGGATTTCAACCACACCGGTCGAGCCGTTGACGCGGATCCGGTCGCCGGTCTTGATTCGCTGAGTGGCGTTGGAAGTGCCAACCACCGCCGGGATGCCGAATTCCCTTGACACGACCGCGGGGTGCGAAACAGTGCCGCCTGCGTCGGTGACCAGACCTATGATCTTGGTGAAGAGCACCACCCACGCCGGGTTGGTCATCTGGCAGACGAGTATCTCTCCCTTTCGAACCTGATCGAACTCATCGAGTGAGTGCACATTTCGCGCCGGCCCCTCCACCACGCCAGGCGACGCGGCCAGACCGTTGATGGCCCCCGTGGCGGCGGGGGGCTTGCGATAAAACTTGTCGGGGAAGCCCCACAGCCCGTTGTACGGAAAATCGAGCGCGACTTTCGTCGCGGTCCCGACCCACTCGCGAGGCCGAACAGCGTACGCAGCCTCGCGCTCGTCGCGCCGCCTGGACACCACCGGCTTGGCCGCAAACGCCTTGGGGTCGCCGAGCAGCCGGCGAAGCTCGTTGTAGAGCAGAAAGATGGTGTCCTCGGGGTCGTGGAGGACGCCTTCTTCCACCAGACGGCGGCCGATGGCAACCAGGACCAAACGGAGATGCGCGTTGGTGCCCTGGTCGACATAGAAGTGGTGATCGGGCGTGAGCGGCGACATGCTCATGCAGAGATCGAGCGCGCCTTTCAGCTTTTGAAGCTGGTCGCCTTTGACACCGTCAAGCAGCTCTCCGACCGCCGACTCGAGATCCTTCTTTACAGCGTTGATCGTCTTCGGGTAGTCGTAATCGGTTTCCAGGTAACCGCGGATCGCCTCGATGATCGGGGCCGGGTTTTCCTTCCAGGTCGGGAAGACAAACTCGTGACTCCAGATCGCCTTGTATCCGAAGTCCTGCTGGTACGTCGCGAGCTCCTTGTCGAGGAAGCCGCGGCCGGCGGCGCTCCCGCGAAGCCGGTTGAGCACATCCGACGCGGTGTCGCCTTCGAAAGCCTTCTTCAACTCGGGATTGGCCTCGACCTGGTTCTTCATCTTCCACAGCGCTTCGATCGAATCCCAGTTGCGGTCTTCGACCGAGCTCTGAAGGCGCCCAAACAGCTCCTGGTCGACGCTGCCTTTGATCTCCTGGATTGCTCCCTGCAGGCCAAGCGTGGCGGAGAACTGCGAGAAGTTGAGCATCCAGTGGATCTTCCAGTGGCGATCATGCATATCGATCGCATCCTCGAGGTGGATGGCCAGCTCCGCCAGGCTTCGGTTCGAGTAGTCGTACGCGTCTAGGTACTTGAAGTTCCGCTCGATCTCAGGGCGGAACCGTTCATGCCACCAGGTCAAGAAGTTCGTCCCGTAGACAGGGAGCACGGCCCCCAGGTAGGGACCCATCTGGGCCGGAAAGTTCGGATCACGGGGCACCCTCGCCGCATAGCGGGCGTTGTACTCGGTGGAGTCGACCAGGATCGACGAGTCGGCAGGGATCGCCGCCGTAAACACGTAGCCGTTGATCTTCTTTGCAATCCAGTCGGCGGCGAACGGAGTGGCGAAACGTCGAAACATGTGGTCGCACGTGAGCCACCATCCGCCGATGTCGAAGAACATCGGGGATACGGGCTGCGGAATGTGGAGATCGTCGTAGATCCAGAACAGGTCCTTTTCGGCCTGCGAGTCCCATTGGACGGGAAAGCTGTCGTCGCCCAGGAACTGGCCGAGAACTTCGGTTGCGGTTGCGCTCATATCCGCCCTCCTCGATATGTCCCCAGTGTCCGTCTGATCAATTATCGATGATTCCCAACGCAGTGCGCGCCTGAGCCGGCGTCGCCACCTCGCGGTCCAGCATCGTCGCCAGTGCAGCGGCCTTTTCCACTAGCTGAGCGTTCGACTCCGCACGTTTCGAAAGAGTCACCCGAAGGTTGTCCTCGAGGCCGACCCGGAAGTGCCCCCCGAGGACCAGGGCTACCGCACCAAGGTGGAACTCGCCCGGGTAGCCGATGCCGGCGACCGACCAGGTGAAGGTATCCGCACCGAGAAGGCTGCGCGCGGTCTGCCACATGTGCACGAGCTGCTCGGGCGCCGTGCCGTTCGCGCCAAGGACGCCCAGCACGAACTGCAGGTGAAGCGGCGTCTCGACCAATCCTTGCTCGAGCAGGTGAAGAAGGTTGTAGATGTGGCCCACGTCGTAGGCCTCGAATTCAGGTTTGGTGCCGCTCTCACGGAAGTAGGCGGCCATGCGGTACATGTCCGCGAACGTGTTCTTGAAGACGTAGTCGCGGGTCGACTCGAGGTAGGCCGTCTCCCAGTCCGCCATTCCCTCCCTGTGCTTGACCTGGAAAATGCCGAAGTTGAACGAGCCAAGGTTGAAGGTCGCCATCTCCGGCCGGCACACGCTGAGTACCCGCGCCCTCTCATCGATTGACATCCCAACTCCGCCGCCCGTCGTCGGTTGAACGATGGCGTCGCATTGCTCACGGATGCTTGAGGTGACCTCGAGGAAAAGCTCCGGGTCTGCGACCGGCCGGCCATTTTTCGGATCGCGCACGTGCAGATGAAGGATCGACGCACCGGCGCGATTTGCCTCGAGTGCCGACTCGACGATCTGGTCTGGTGTAATCGGGATGGCCGCGCTCTGCCCGGGAACGGTCATGCCCCCGGTGATCGCACACGAGATGATCACCTTCTGAGATTCAGGCATCACACAATGCCTAATCGAGCGTCACGTAGAAAGCCCGCTCGCGGCTCTCCAACCTCGGGATGGCCTCACCTTTGATGTACTTCTCGAAGTGCTCGGTCGCCATGTGGGCTTGATAGCCGGCTTCGTCACGGTACTGCTCGTACAAGAAGAAAACGAGGGGGTCGGTGGGCGAGCGGTGGGCCTGATAGAACAGGCAGCCGGGTTCCCGACGCGACAGCGGCCCCACGATCTGGAGCACCTCACGGACCTTTTCCTCCTCGCCTGGCTTGCACCGGTAGGTTGCCGCGACGATGTACGCCATATTCAGACTCCTCCTGGCCGGCCGACCCTGTTGCGCAGGATGCCGATCCCATCCGCTTCCATCTCGATCACGTCACCGGGTTTCAACCAGCGGTCCTGCTCGACACCGGATCCACCGGTCGTGGTACCCGAGCCGAGCACTTCGCCCGGATAGAGCGTTTGCGCCTGGCTGGCATAGGCGATCAGGTCCTCGATCCGATGGTGCATGTGGGCGGTCGTATCGCCGCCCCAGGTCTCGCCGTTGATGCGCACCGAAAGCTGCAGGTTCCTTCCGTCCACTTCGTCCGCGGTCACGATGCACGGGCCCAGCACGTTGGACCCGTCCCAGTCCTTGGCCTTGGCGGGGCCCATTCCGATCGGCAGCTCCTCGGACTGGACGTCGCGCGCCGACATGTCATTCCAGATGGTGTAGCCGAAGACGTGCTCGAGCGCATGCTCGCGCTCGACGTCCTTGCCCCGCTTCCCGATCACGATCGCAAGCTCCAGCTCATGATCGAGCTTCTCCGTGTACGAGGGCCACGGGATCTCTTCGTCCGGGCCGATTACCGTGTCGGGCATTCCCTTGTAGTAGGCCGGCGTCCGATACCACTCGGGCGCGATCGGGCGGCCCAAATTCGCCATTGCGTTCTTCAGATGGCCTTCGAAGGTGAGGAAGTCGCGCAGCGAGCGAGGCCGCAGCGGCGCCAGCAGGACCGCGCCGGCAATGGCGGGCGAGGCAGCGGCGTGTGACGTGACTGAATCGCGGACCTCTTGCCAGCGTTCGATCAGGGCCACCATGTCGCCGGCAAAGCCGGCGTCGTGCACGCCATCAGACAACTGGACGCCGACGCGCGGAACTCTTCCATCTCGGTACGTGACCAGCTTCATCTAAAGGGGGGCCCGCAAATGCGGGCCCCCAAAACCATGCGACTCAATAGACGTCACGCCACATCAGGGTTTGAATTTCAGTGGCGGAGCTCCGAATGTGGTGACCTGCGCATACATCAAGCCGTGCTTGGTGACGTAGGCGTCGGCGCCGTAGTACGGCTCGGCGAGGAAATCCGCGTTCGCGACCCACTGGACATTGATGGTGTCGCCCACTTTTTGCACGACCTGAGAGGTGAACTGGAGGCCGTTCAAACCCGCTGGATACGGCTTGCAGAATCCCTCAAAGAGCGCGCGGACGGCGGTACGACCGATGACGGTATTCGGAGCACTTCCGCCCGGCAGGAACAAGTGCACCGATTCCGGATATTGCGCCATCAGACGGTCGACATTGCAGTGGTTCAGGGCATCCAGGTGCTCCGCAACCACGGCCTCAGGAGATGGCTGTCGCTTGAGGTCTGAGTTCCCCTCATTCGCGAGCGCTATCGCTGCGCCGGATCCAACAAACACGGCGATCATCGCGATCACCAAGACAATCTTTCGCATCTGTTCCTCCCCTGCGAATCCCCGAGCAACCGATTACAACGATGGTCGCACACGGATGATTTCAAATCAATAATCGATTCATTGGTCGAGAACTGACCGCGCTCCGCGACTATGGCGACCGCTCACCGGCGCTGCTGTCGTGTTTCGGCGTCCCCTCAAGCCAATGGCCCGCTTCCAGCAGGTGTTCGCGCATGGCGGCCGCTGCGGCTTCCCGATCTCTGGCACGGAGTGGGCCGAGTATCTTGCGGTGGCGGACGGCCACCTCGGTCAGGTCGACGCCCGCTCGAGCGGTGGTCAGGTAGGTCCGGGCCCCAGGTTCGAGAAACGCCCACAGCTTTTCCAGGGTGCGGTTCTGCGCGGCCTCGACGATCAGGCCGTGGAACTGAGCGTTCGCGATGGCCTGCTCGTGAGCATTACCGCGCTCAGCGGCGCTCTCCATCTCTTCGATCAGTTCCTCGAGCTGGTCGAGCTGATCGTCCGTGATCCGGCCGGCGGCCTCGCCCGCGGCGAGCGATTCCAGCGCCGCGCGGACAGGGAAGGCCTCGATCAGCTCCTCACGCGTCGGCTTGCGAACGCGAGCGCCGCGAAATGCGTACGACTCGACCATACCCACGCTCTCGAGCTCTCGCAGCGCCTCGCGCACAGGGGCCTGGCTGACACCAAGCTCTCGGGCGATCTGCGTCTCGATCAGCCGCGCGCCGGGTTTGTAGTGGCCTTCGATGATCCTCTCCATGAGCACATCCTTCACCTGGCTCCGAAGAACGTTGCGCAGGATCGGGCTCGTTGGCTCAGCGCGGGGTCGAGTGACCGTCAACCCAGGATCACGACCGGAATCCAAAATTCGCGCGAGCCCACAGCTTCTTTAATAGATAATAGATTATGTCTGTCCGTCCAGCGTGCGCGTAGGCGTATCGCGGGAGGGCCCGATTCACGAGGAGGCCAAAATGGTATCCAGCCTGGGGCGGAGCGGATTTCAGACGGGCGCTGTGGCCCTCGCGGTCTCGCTGGCGCTGGTTTTCACCGGATGCGCCAGCTCCCCATCCACGCCAACCGCAGGATCGACGATCAAGATCGGCATCCTGACCACTTGCGGCGGTCCCTTCGCAACCTTCGAGCAAGAGTCGTTCTCTGGCGCCAAGTTCGCATTGGTCCAGAACGCCGGGGGCAAGTCGCAGGGCGCCGGGCCGGAGGACCAGGTATCCGGCGCTGCGGTCGCCGGACATCCGATTCAAATCTCGTTTGGATGCTCCGACGCCAGCCCGGACGTGGCCTTGAAGGAGGCGCGGCGCCTGATCCAGGACGTCGGCGTTGACATCCTGCTAGGTCCACTTTCGGGTGACGAGGGCATCGCCATCTCGAACTATGCGAAGCAGGTCCCCAACAAGACGTTCGTCAACGGAACCTCCGGAGCGCAGGACACGACTCTGAAGGTGAAGGCCCCGAACTTCTTCCGGTTCGGTGGCGATGGCGCTCAGTGGATGGCGGGTCTGGGCACTTACGCGTATAAGACGCTGAAGTGGCGGAATGTGGCCATCCTCGGTGAGGACTATTCGTACCCGTGGACCCAGGCGGCTGGATTCGCGGCCGAGTTCTGTCCAGCCGGTGGTCACATCACCAAACGGATCTGGGTCCCCCTTGGCACGACTGACTGGTCGTCGTCTGTGGCCCAGCTTCCCCGCAACATCGATGGATTCCTGCTCCTGACCGGCGGCACTGACACAGTGGCGGTCGAGAAGAGTTACGTCGGGTTGGGCGGCAACCTCGCGACCCATATGCTCGGCGGCTCCGTGGTGTTGGACCCCACCTCGTTCACCGTCGGCGATGCGCTCACGGGGCTCACGGGCGCCACTCCAGTCCCGCAAGGGTCGACGGATTCGGCGTGGACGACCTACGTGCAGTCGCTGGAGGCCGCGTATCCCGCAAATCCGAAGGGGAGCCTCGCCGGCAGCCTGTTCACCGCTCTGTACTACAACGGGATGAACGCGATCATTCAGGGCCTCAAGGCCACCAACGGCGACCTGTCGGGCAACGAGGCGAACTTCCAGAAGGCGCTCGCGGGCCTCAGCCTGTCGACGCCCAACGGCACGATCTCGCTCGACTCGAATCGCAACGCGATCATCACCAACTACAACGTGCAGATAATCAAGCAACCAGACGGAAGCCTGGGGTTCAAGGTGCTCAACACGCTGCCGAATGTCAACGAGACCTTCAATGGCTTCTTCGGTCCGACCTCGTCAGTGACACGCGACCAGCCCACCTGTTGATCGCTTAACTTTCGCCACGTGGCATCGCCGCCCGTGATGCAGGGGCGAGCGTGGGTGCGAGGCAACCTGTCGGCACGCCTTGGTCTTGTGGTGCTGGTCCTCGCCGTCAGCTGGATCGGATTCCGGGCGTTTGGGGCTGGTTTTGGTCCGAACGGGAACGTGCCCGAGTTCGTCATCGTCACGCTCAACGGGCTGACGCTGGCCGGCCTTTACTTTGTCGTCGCAAGCGGTTTCACGCTGATCTTTGGATTGATGCGCGTCGTCAACATGGCGCACGGGTCCTTCTATCTGCTCGGCGGGTACATCGCATTCAAGCTGCTGCAGCACAGCCTGACCGGTTATTGGCTGGCGTTGATCGTTGCCGCGCTGGCGGTTGGGGCCGGCGGCCTGGTCATGCAGCAAGTGTTCCTCCGCTGGAATCAGGGTCAGGAGCTCCGGCAGGCCCTGGTCACCATCGCTTTATCGATCATCATCGCCGACCAGATGCTCGCGAACTTCGGTGGCTCTGCGTTGACGATCAGTCCACCGGCGGGTCTGGGCGGATCGCTGGAGCTGGGCGTATACGGGATTCAGTACCCGACCTTTCGCTTTGCGGTGCTCGCCGGCGCGCTTGTGATCGGGTTCGTCCTCTGGATCTGGATCATGCGCACGCGTTTCGGGATGACCGTCCGAGCAGGCGTGGATGATCGCGCCATGACATCGGCGCTTGGCCTCAACATCCAGGTCATCTTCGCGATCACGTTCTTCGTCGGCGCGGCGCTGGCCGGACTGGGAGGCGTGATCGGAGGCACGATGATCGCCCTGGCGCCTGGACAGGACGCATCCTTCCTGCTCAGCTCGCTGGTGGTGGTCATCATCGGCGGCCTGGGCAGCCTGCGCGGGGCGGTGGTCGGCAGCCTTGCGCTCGGGCTGGTCGATCAGATGTCGGC
The DNA here is from genome assembly GCA_005879945.1 of Chloroflexota bacterium. GTDB lineage: Bacteria > Chloroflexota > Dormibacteria > Dormibacterales > Dormibacteraceae > UBA10449. The sequence continues at coordinate 13,459 of VBHX01000024.1, forward strand.
CGTGTACCTGCCCGCAAACTACACGAACTATTCGATCCTGCTCACCTTCGTGCTTCTCGTGTTCGTGCTTGCCACGCGGCCCACTGGCCTGTTTGGACGTCGTGTGGCCGCGGGCCAGGCGCAGGAATCCCCGCGTCCGCTAGGACCCTTGCCGGCTCGGCTTCGAGCTTCGATCGGAAACCGGCCCCTTTTCGCTTGGATTATGGTCAGGCGAATCGGTGTCGGCGCTCTCTTGGTCTTCGTGGTCGCCGTTCCTTTGCTGTTCTCGGCATTCTTCACCAGCACGATTGGAGTGCAATTCCTGGTGCTCGGCATCGCCGCGGCGAGCCTTATCTTCCTGAACACCATCGCCGGGATGGTGTCGCTGGCACAAACGGCGCTTTATGGGGTCGCCGCATATATGACCGCTCAGCTTGCGGTACAGGAAGGCGTCGATCCGTGGGTCGCGGCGGTCGCAGCCCTCGCCGTCACTGTCCTCGTCGGCCTCTTGCTGGGAGCTATCGTCAGCCGCAGCGAGGGCATCTACTTCCTGATGATCACGCTCGCGTTTGCGGTGATCACCTACTACTTCTTTTCCCAGGTAACCGCTTTTGGGAGCCACGAGGGCATCAACAATGTTCAGCCGCCAAAGCTGATCGGCCTACCGTTCGTCGACCCGACCGGCCTGTACTACGCCGCCTTGATCTGTTCCGCATTTGTCTACCTTTCGATCCGTTACATCCAGCGCACGCCCTTCGGCATCGCTCTGCAGGGGATCCGCGATGAGCCCACGCGCATGAGGACCCTCGGGTTCAATGTTCCATTGCTGCGCGCCTTCGGTTTCGCGCTCGGCGCGTTCTTCGCAGCGATCGCCGGCGTGCTCTCTGTTTGGTACAACAGCAACATCTCACCCGGCGCGATCGACCTCACGCGGACGATCGATCTGCTCTCTATCGCCGTGATCGGGGGCATCTGGCGTTTGGAGGGTGCATGGATCGGGGCGGTCCTCTTCACTCTCCTCGACACCTATTCGCCCGCCTACACGGCGCGCTTTGAGACCGTGATTGGAATCGTTTTCCTTGCCGTCGTCCTTGCCTCGCCAGGGGGCCTGGCGGGCATCGTTTCCACTGTCGACGGTTGGGTGCGCCGCCGGCTCGGGGAGGCCTCGGAGCTTGCCCCGCGAACAGGTGAGCTGGTTGCTCCCTGACTCCCCGCTATTTTCATACGCCCGTCCCTCGACCCTTGAGGAAGCGCTCGCGCTACTCGAGCGCTACGGTGAAGGCGCGAACCTGCTCGCGGGCGGTACCGACCTCGTAGTCGAGCTTCGAAATCGATCCCGGCGACCCGAGATCGTGATCGACCTCAAGCGCGTGGCCGAGATTCAGCCGGCGATCACCCTCACCGGTCGGTCGCTGACGATCACGGCGGCCACGTCGATGACCGATGTTCAGGAGAATGAGCACGTCCGGGCCCACTTTCCCGCCCTGGTCGACGCCGCCGCGACCGTCGGATCCATTCAAATCCGCAATCGCGCCACGCTTGCAGGCAACATCTGCCACGCATCGCCGGCGGCCGATACAGCGCCGGCGCTCCTCGTCTACGACGCCACGGTCAACCTCACGAGCGCGCGCGGCACCCGTACGGTCAAGCTCGAAGGGTTCTTCGTCGGGCCCAGGCATACCGCGCTGCAGATGGGCGAGATCGTCACATCGATCGAGCTGCCGCTCCCGCGCGAGCGCCGCGCCGCCCAGTTCGCGCGCATCACACGACGGCGTGGGGTCGATCTCGCGACCATCAGCCTGTGCTGCATGGTCGAAGCCGGCGGTCGCACGCGATTTGCGTACGCTGCGGTGGGCCCGCGGCCGTTCGTCGTCGCTGATGAGTCCGGCGTTCTGGCGGATCCATCAGCATCAGACGGGGCAAAGGACGAGGCTCTTCGGGGGCTCATCGCGCACGCGAGCCCGATCTCAGATGTGCGCGGAAGCCGCGAATATCGCGCGGCTATGCTCCTGGTCATGAGCCGCCGCGCGCTCCGCGCGTGCATTGAGAAGCTTCGGGCGGCATGACCATGCGAATCCACGTGACCGTGAACGGAACCGAGCGCGAAGTTGACGTGGTCGAAAGCACCACCCTGCTGGATTTCGTCCGCGACGACCTCCACCTCACAGGGACGAAGGAGTGCTGCGATCTCGGTGAGTGCGGCGCATGCACCCTGCTGGTCGAGGGCCGCGCCGTCAACTCCTGCCTGATGCTCGCCGCCGAAGTCGAGGGCGGCGAGATCACCACGATCGAAGGCCTGAACGAGAACGGAAAGCTCAGCCCGCTGCAGGACGCGTTCCTCGCCAAGGGCGCCGTGCAGTGCGGGTTCTGCATCCCCGGCCAGGTGATGGCGGCCCATGACCTCCTGCAGCGGAACCCGCATCCGACGCTGGACGAAGTCAAAGAAGGGCTCTCTGGAAACCTGTGTCGCTGCGGAGGCTACGTGCAGATCTGCGAGGCGGTGCTCGCCGCGAGCGAAGTGTCGTGAACCCGGAGCCGATTGGAGCCTCGGAGCGTCGGTTCGGCGGTCGGGGACGTGTGACGGGCGAGCAGCAGTTCATCGCCGATATCCGCCTCGAGTCGATGCTCCACGTCAAGCTGGTTCATGTCGATTACGGCCACGCGCGGATCGTGTCGATCGACACCAAAAAAGCTGCTGCGGTCCCAGGCGTCGTTCGCGTTGTGACCGCCGAGGACCTGCCCCAGCCGATGCCCCGATTCGGCCCGGTTCACGACGACAAGCCGATCCTCGCGGTGGAAGAGACGAAGTACCACGGCCAGCCGGTCGCGGCTGTCGTGGCCGAGTCGAAGGAATCGGCGGAGGCCGCGGTGCAGCTGGTGCGCGTCGAGTTCGAGGAACTGTCCGGCGTGTACACGGTTGAGTCGGCGCTCGCACCTGATGCGCCGCTTGTGCAGGAACCCGAGCTGCGTCCGGACGATCCGCTTAACCACACCAATGTCCTCAACGAGTTCAGGGCCGGTTGGGGCGACGTCGAGGCGGCGACCGCCGATGTGGTCATCGACAACGTCTACACGTTTCCGATGATCACGCATTTCGCGATCGAGCCTCACGCCTTCATCGCGGCACCCGACGACGGCGGCGTCGAGCTCTGGACCGCGACACAGAACCCGTTTCAGATGCAGAGGCTCATCGCTCGCGTGATGGGACTCCCGGTCGCGAAGGTACGCGTGCACTCGCCGGATCCTGGTGGGGCGTTCGGCGGCAAGCAGCATCCCAAGTACGAGCCTCTGGTCGCCTTTCTTGCGCTGATGACCGGCCGTCCCGTTCGGCTCCTGCTCACTCTCGAGGAGACCTTCCAGGAAGTGCGCCGCACGTCGTGCCGGATTCACGCGCGGACAGGGTTCAAGAACGACGGGACCCTCGCGTTCCAGGACATTCGAGGTGATTTCTTGATGGGCGCGTACGCCGACATCGCCGAGCGCGTCATCGCCAAGGGCAGCTACCTGGCCTGCGGTCCGTATCGCGTTCCCCACGCTCGCGTGGTCAGCCGCGCGCTCCTGTCTCACACAACTCCAAGCACCGCGTTCAGGGGTTTCGGCACACCGCAGGTCTCGTGGGCCCATGAGTCGCAGATGGATGACGCCGCGCGGCGCCTTGGCATCGATCGGGTGGAGATTCGCCTGCGGAACCTTCCGCGCAAGGGCGAGGAGTTCCTGCGCGGTGACGTACCCGCTGACGGCGACTGGGCCGAGTCGGTGCGAAACGCCGCTCGAGCCATCGGTTGGGGGTCGCCGCTTGCGGCGGGACGTGGACGCGGGCTGGCGGTCGCCATCAAGGCCGGCCCCACGACGGGCGCCTCGTATGCGATCGTGCGGCTGCACTCGGACGGCAGCGCCACAGTGCTGGCCGGCACGTCCGACATGGGCCAGGGCGCACGCACGGTGCTCGCGCAGGTTGCCGCGCGGGAGTTGGGGATTCCCATCGAGTCGATCAGAGTCGTCATGGGAGATACCGCCTCCGTTCCTTTCGACCTGCAGACCTCAGCCAGCCGGTCCACCGTGTTCATGGGCCAGGCTATCGCTCGGGCCTGCGCGCACATCAACGCGCAGCTGCGCGAAATGGCGGCAGAGCTGTACGGCGCGGGTCCCGCTGGTGTGACTGTCGAGCGAGGCGTGGTGCAGCTGACCGGTCGGACGGAGACGGTTGGTGACATGCTGCGGATGCGTTTCAAAGACGTGAAAGGAGAGGTGATCGGTCTTGGCTCGATGCGCAGCGAATACGCGCCAGACCATCCACTCGGCGGTGCGCCGCATTTCTTTGAGTTTTCGTGCACCGCCTCCGAGGTCGAGGTCGATCCGGAAACCGGGGAGATCCTTCTCATCCGTCACGTCACCGTGGCCGATGTCGGCAGGGCACTGAACCCGCAGCATGTCGCAATGCAGGACGAGGGCGCGGCCGTGATGGGCCTCGGCCACACGTTGATGGAGAACATCATCCTCGACGGTGCGGGCCGCATAAGCAATCTTGGGGCGCTCGACTACCGGATCCCGACCAGCAAGGACCTTCCCTTGGAGATGCATTCTCTGGTGGTCGAGAACGGCGATGGGCCGGGTCCCTACGGTTCTAAAGGCGCCGGCGAGGGTGGGCTCATGGCGACCGCGCCGGCGGTGGCGTCCGCAGTGACAGAGGCCAGCGGCGTCGTCATTCGAGACCTTCCATTGACCCCAGAGCGCGTATGGCGCGCGATTCAGGAGCGAACCAGATGACCATGCCGCTTGGCGACATCTTCAGACTCGACGATCGGGTGGCGTTGATTGCGGGTGGCAGCGGGGGAATCGGCTCGGCCATGGCCGAGATCTTGGGAGCGGCCGGGGCCTCGGTCTCAATCGCGGGCCGGAACGCGGATCGCGCTGAGGCGGTCGCAGCGAGGGTGCGTGAGGCCGGCGCCGAGAGCCTGGCGGTGGTCGCCGACGTCAACAACCCGATCGAATGCGAGCGGATGGTGGCGGAGACACTCAATCGGTTCGGGCGCCTCGACATCATCCTCAATGCAGTGGGTGGCGGCGCCGGGACGGCGTTGTACCCCGCCGAGCAGTACCCGGAGTCGGAATGGGATCGAATCGTCGACCTGAACCTGCGCAGCACGGTGCAGGCGACGCAAGCGGCGGTCAAGGCGATGATCGCCGGCAAGCGGGGAGGAAGGGTTCTCAATATTTCGTCGGTGCGGGGCCAGCTGGCGATCAATTCCGGCTACTCGGCGTACGTCGCCGCCAAGGGCGCGATAAACGCGCTCACGCGCCAATGGGCCACCGAGTGGGCGAAGTACCGGATCACGGTCAACGCCATCGCGCCGACCTTCGTGGACACGCCGCAGGTCGCGTCTCTCCTCGCCGATCCTGACTTCAAAGCGAAGCTCCTCAGTCGCATTCCGCTCAACCGGGTTGGCGAAACCCAAGACCTGGCTGGAGCGGTTCTACTGTTTTGCTCCGACGCCTCTTCCTACATCACCGGCCAGATCTTGAACATCGACGGCGGCTTGACCGCAACCCAGTAGGATCACCGGGAGCCGAGATCATGGAACAGGTGACGGCAAATGTGTTCACGGATACCACGCTGCGAGGGTGCAACCCTAGCTTCGTGACCACGTCGGATGGTGTCGTCGTGATCGACACCCCGCAGCTACCGACAAGGGCGCTGGCGATGCGCAAGCTGGCCGAGTCGCATGGTCCGATCCGCTACCTGATCAACACCGAGCATCACGTCGACCACATCTTCGGCAACTACTACTTCAAGGGCGCCGGCACGGTCGTCCACCACCAGGGTGTGTACGACGCCTTCATGGTGGTCTATCCAGACATCGATCCGTTCGCCTACGCGGCGGAGGCGATTCCGACCGACGACCCTGACGGCAAGCACATCTTCCCGGACCGGGAGACGTACTTCCGCGATCCGAACAAGGGGACCATCGTGTTCAAGGGCGACGTGACCCTTCGGGTTGGCGGGCACACGTTTCATCTCCTCCACACGCCCGGCCACACACCCGGTCAGATCGCGGTGTACGTACCTGAGGAGCGGGTGGTATTCACGGGGGACACGATCTTCTCGGAGTGCCAGACGTGGCTGATGACGTCTGACGTCCCAAAGTGGCTCGATGCCCTTGACCGGGTCCGTTCTCTCGACGTGGATCACGTCCTACCAGGGCACGGGCCGGTTACAACAACCGCTTATACGGCGACCCAGCGCTCAGTGCTGCTCGATTGGACGAGCGCCGTGGCTGATGCCATCGCCAAGGGCTGGTCGCGGGAAGAAACGATCGCGCGGGTGAACTTTGCCGATCGATATCCCGTGGACATCGGCCAGGGTTACATGATGAATCACATCCAGACCAAGAACGCTGCATCGCTCTACGACAAGCTGACAGCCAAGCCTCCCGACGCTTCGTAAAGGCGCGACTTAGGTCTCGAACTGGCGCACCGGCCGTGAGTGGCGGCCGGCGCGCTGGCTCGAGAAACGAGGGTTACGCGGCGACCTCGGCCTCGACGGGGGGTGAGGCGACCGCCGGCCCCTGGCGGTGCCGGACGAGGATAAATGTGGCCACGAACCCGCCGATCGCGAAAATGCCCGCCGCGACGAAAGCAGAGCTGAACCCTGCGGTCAGGGCGCTGTTCACCGCAGCGTGGGTGAGAGGGCCGGTCGCGAGCTGGTCGCGGGTCACGGTCGCGGCGATGGTGCCCATGATCGCGATACCCAGCGAGCCGCCGAGCTGGCGGCCGACGTTCAGGAGGGCAGATGCCAGGCCCGACTCGTTGGGCTTGACCCCGGAGATGGCGACCACGCTGGTCGCGACGAAGGTCATCCCCAGCCCGACCGCGAGGATCACAAGTGGTCCAAGCACGTCGGAGGCGTAGCTCGCACGCGGTGTGATGGCTGACAGCCAGAACATGCCGGTCGCCGCGAGGAGCGTCCCGGTCGTCATCGGCACTCGCGGACCGACCCGACCGATTAGGCGCGAGGTGAGCCCGGCGCCCACCACTATTCCGAGGGCCGTCGGAAGAAATGCGAAGCCTGCCTGCAGCGGGCTGAAGCCCAACACGTTCTGCAGGAACAGCGTGAGGAGGAACAGGAGGCCCGACAGCGCCGCGCCGACCGCCAAAGACAGCGCGTACGCGCCCGAGCGGTTGCGGTTGCCGAATATTCCAAGGGGCATCAGGGGGAAACGGCCCCGGGCTTCGATGGCGACGAAGGTGACGAGCAGCACGAACGAGGCGGCCAGGGTCGCGACGGTCGTGCTATCGCTCCAACCGTGCACGGCCGCTCGCGAGAGGCCGTAAACGAGGAGCATCGCTCCCGCGCTTACGGTGACGGCGCCCGGAAGGTCGAGCCGGCCCGGCCGCCCTTCGCTGCGGACCAAGACGCGCGGTGCGGCGAACGCCAGCAGAAGGCCGATCGGAACGTTGACGAACATGATCCAGCGCCACGAGAAGTAATTGGTGATGATCCCGCCGAGCAGCAGGCCAACCGCGCCGCCGCCGGCCGACACCGCCGAGTACACGCCGAACGCTCGGTTCCGCTCCTTTCCTTCGGTGAAGGTTTGGGCCAGCAGAGAAAGGGCGGTTGGGGCGAGGATCGCTCCGCCCACTCCCTGCGCCGCGCGGGCGATGATCAGAAAGGTCGAGGAGTTGGCCAGCCCGCCGGCGAGCGAGCCGGTCGTGAAGAGCAGGGCGCCGATGATGAACATGCGGCGCCGTCCGAACATGTCTCCGGTGCGGCCGCCGAGGAGCAGCAGCCCTCCGAACGCAATGGTGTAGGCGTTGACGACCCATTCGAGATCGGTCGGATTGAAGTGCAGCGAGCGCTGGATCGACGGCAGCGCAACGTTGACGATCGCGGTATCGAGCACGACCATCAGCTGCGCGAGCGCGATAACGGCTAGGGCGAGATTGAGTTTCCGAGGCACCGACTTCGGCGCGATTACGATTTTGCTTTCCACCTGGGTGATCTCCTTGTCTTTTTGATTGGCGCTCATGAACCCAGGACGGCGAGCCGCGGAACAATGTGACATCGGTAAGCGGCATTTGACCCGAGGGATGTGGAATGTCACATTCCTGGCCGTTGCCCCGTCCTTATATATGTGGCGGACTCTGTGATGGAGAGCAACGAGCGGTTTACTGACGCGTGGACGAACCACCATCGGTTCCTCCTGGACGTCGCCTATCGCCTGCTCGGCAGCTACAGCGACGCGGAGGACCTCGTGCAGGAGGCGTTCTCCAGGCTCCTCCGCACCGACCTCGATCCCATCGAGGACGTTCGTGCGTGGCTCGTCGTTGTCGTGAGCCGTCTGTGCCTTGACCAGCTCCGCTCAGCGCGCGTGAAGCGCGAGGCATACATCGGGCCGTGGTTCCCTGAGCCGCTGCCGTTTTCGGACGACGCCGCGACCGACCCCGCCGACGTCGTGACAATGGACGAGAGCGTGCGGTTTGCGGTGCTCATCGTCCTCGAGCGCATGTCGCCGGCCGAGCGCGTGGTATTCGTGCTGCACGACGTGTTCGACTTCCCCTTCGAGAAGGTGGCGCCCCTGGTCGGCCGCACGGTCGCGGCCTGCCGCCAGCTCGCGAGCCGCGCACGCAAGCGCGTCGAGGAGGAGGCGGGCTCGGCGCGCTTTACCATCGACCCAGCGGAGCAGCGGCGCGTCATCGACGCGTTCATCGCCGCGTGCGCGAGCGGCGACATCAAGTCGTTGCTGCCGCTGCTCGACCCCTCGGTGATGGGCTGGGCAGACCTGGGCGGGACGCTGCCCGCCGTCAGCCGGCCCAACGTCGGAATTGAGCTCGTCGCCGCGCCGCTGATGAGATACTTCGGCGCCCCCTCCGGGAACAAGCTGGTCGCACATGTCATCAACGGCGAGCTGAGCGTCGTCGCGTTCTTCGAGGGCGTGGTGGTCTCGGTGCTTGCGTTGACCGTGACCAACCAGCGGATCTCACGGGTCTACGTCGTCTCGGACCCCCGGAAGCTAACCCATGTGAAGCGAGTCCTGGACCAGGAGCGGTGAACTCTAAATCGCAACAGCCTGCGATGGCTGACCCACAAGTTCCCCATACAGAGCGATCA
>VBHX01000025.1 GCA_005879945.1 Chloroflexota bacterium
AAAGGCTGCGGCGCGCAGCGCGGCTACACGGAGAAGTACCGCGGCGCGTCAGTCCATATATCGCTACGGCCGCGCATCAAGGTCGAGGCGGTGATGCAATCGGAGATCGTCAAGACTGTGGTCGACAAGCTGGCCGAAGCCGCTCGCACCGGCGACCACGGCGAGGTCGGCGACGGCAAGATCTTCGTCATCGGTGTTGAGGATGCCGTCCGGATCCGCACTGGTGAGCACGGCCCCGAGACCGTTCGCCACGCGGAACGAGCCATGTGGGGGCACTAAA
>VBHX01000026.1 GCA_005879945.1 Chloroflexota bacterium
CGGAACATGCCCAGGGTGGGGATGCCCATCACGCCGTAGCGGATGGCGATTTCCTGGCTGATGTCAACGTCCAGCTTGCCGAATACCACCTTGCCGGCGTACTCGCTGGCAAGCTGCTCCACCACCGGCGTCATGGCCCGGCATGGCGGGCACCACTCGGCGTAGAAATCGACCACCACTGGTTCGCTTGCCTTGAGCACATCGGCCTCGAAAGTCGGGGCGTCAAAGTGCTTCATTTCCATGCCAGATACAAGCTCGGGGCGCCCGTTCGTATTCCGAAGCCGGTACGAGGGGAACCCGGCCGCCCATAAGACGCATCCATACTGAGAGCCAGATGGCTTCAGCCCAAGGGATTCAGCCTGCCTCGGCCCTCGACCAGGCCCTCCGCCAGTTCGGCGCCCGCCTGTTCGAGGCGGCCCCCGGGCTGATCACCTGGGTGCTCCTGCTGGCGCCGGCCTGGATCCCGATCATCTTCCCGTGGCCAGGGGCCTTTGTCGTTGCGGGCTCGGTGCTCGTCTTCGACATTTACTGGCTGCTGCGCTCCGTGACCGTCGTCAGCGGGGTCTACAGCACGCTTTCCAGCATGCGCCGGGACATGAAGATGGACTGGCTGGCCATCTGCTTCGAGGACCAGGCCGAGGGCCTGCACGACCCGCTCCAGTACATCCACCTCTGCGTGATCCCGACCTACACCGAGCCCTACCACGTGCTGGAAAAGACCGTCCAGGCGATCGTCGACGCCAATTATCCAGCCGACAAGAAGATGATCGGGATCATCACGCGCGAGACCGACAAGCCCGGCTGGGAGAACGTCGCCCGGCTCAAGGAGAAGTTCGGCGACCGGCTGCGCGGCTTCTACCACATCAAAGATCCGCTCGAGCCGGGGATCGTGATCGGCAAGTCGGCGGCCATGAACTGGGGCGGACGCTGGATGGTCCGGGTCCTTACCGACGAGGGCTATGACCTCAACCAGATCCTGATCACCGACCTCGACTCCGACTACCGCGTCCATCAGCAGTACTTCGCCTGGATCAGCTGGCACCACGCCCGGCAGGAGCTTCGCGACTTCATCATCTGGCAGCCGGTGCCGCTCTTCCACAACAACATCTGGCAGGTGCCGATGGCGGTGCGCGTGATGTCCGGGGCGACGTCGCAGTGGCAGATGTTCCTGCACTCGAGGCCGCACCGGTTGGTCGCCTTCAGCAGCTACACCTGCAGCCTCGAGTTCGTGCAGCGTGTTGGCTACTGGGACAAGGACGTGATCCCGGAAGACTCGCGCTTCTACTGGAAGGCCTTCTTCACCTTCGGCGAGCGTTTCTCGGTGAAGTCGGTTTACCTGCCGCTTTACGGCGACTCGCCCCTCTCTCGCGACTACGCGTCAACCCACATGAGCCAGTACAACCAGATCAAGCGCTGGGCGTGGGGGATCACCGACGTGCCCTACGTGCTGGCCCGATTGTTCAAGCATCCAGAGATTCCGCTGTGGCTTCGGGTCCGGCGGTTCATGAACCTGTTCCTCAATCACCTCAACTGGATATTCCTGCCGCTGCTGCTGATGTTCGGGGCATCGGTGCCGATTTGGGTGAGCCAGGACTTCGCGCTCACCGACCTCGGCCAAGCGTTGTGGTCGTGGTCGGGCATCCTCCTGACGACGACCCTTTCCACCGTGATCTTCTTCCTGCTGTTCGAGATGTCGATCCTGCCCCCCAAGCCCGCGGATTGGCCGGCCTGGAAGAAGGCGGTCGTGCACCTCCAGTACTTCGCGTATCCGATCGTCGGCCTGGTGCTCAGCGTCCTGCCCGCGCTCGAGGCCCACACGCGCCTACTGCTAGGCCGCTACCTGGAGTACCGCGTCACCGAGAAGGTGTAGCTAGCGGGTCGTCAGGCTCCGCAGACGGGGCTGTTGATGAACCAGGGCACGCAGAACTGCGGGCCCGCCAGCGCCCACAGCGTGAGCAGTGCCACGATCGCCAACCCGATCACGAAGATCGTCCCCGTGTAGATGTTGCGGCCGGGGACCGGCCACGTCTTCCAGTGCAGCCGCTTGGCGAATCGAGGACCCGCGATGGCGTCGATGAATGGAAACAGCAGCAGCGCGCCGACCACCACCGGTGGGATGACGAGGGCCATGAACAGCTCAGGCCCGAGCTTCAAGAGCTGGAACAGGAACAGGAAGTACCAGTCGGGTCGCGGGATCGTGACCGTGCGCGGATCCGCCGACGTCTCGAGCTGGAGGTTTTTCTGCACGAAGGCGGCAAGCAGCCCCACCGCCACGAGCATCACCACCGCGATGATCGGGTAGGGCCAGAAGTGGTCGGGGAAGAACGGGTGAGTCTCGTCCTCGGGCATGTCGTCCGCGAGGTGATGGCCGGCGTCGCCCATGAGGATGGGGAAGAGGGCCAGACCCACCACAACCGGATAAAGGATGTGGTCGGGCCCGATGGGCAGCCGCTTGTAATCGGGCTCGAGAGTGTGGCCGTGCGAATCGACCTCGATGACGGGCACCTCGGTCTCGGCGGTCGCCGCGCCAGGGCCTTCTTTCAACAGTCTCTTATCACTCATCACATCGGCTCCGAGATTCCATGCGCGCGAATGAAACGGAAGTGGACGTACATCAGCAGGACGATCACCGCGGGCAGGAGAAAGACGTGGATCGTGAAAAAGCGCTGGAGCGTCGGCGGTCCGACCGCAGGGCCGCCCTGCAATAGCTCCTTGATGAATGTGCCGAGCTGCTGGGGCGGCGCCAGTCCCGCGATCTTGATCGTGACCTGGGTCGCGAAGTAAGCCTTGGTGTCCCAGGGCAGCAGGTAGCCGGTCAGCGAAAACGCCAGGATCAGCAGCAGCATGGTCACGCCGACAATCCAGTTCAGCTCGCGCGGTGCGCGATACGAACCGGTCCAGTAAACCCTGGCCATGTGCAGCAGGACCATGATGATCAGCAGGTTCGCGCCCCAGAAATGGACGCCGCGGATCAGCCAGCCGAGGTACACGTTGTTCTGGATGAAGTTGACGCTGGTGTAGGCAGGCGCTGGGTTTCCGGTCGCGTCGGGGACGTAGTAGAGGGCGAGCAGGATTCCTGTCAGCAGCTGGAAGACGACGAGGATGAACACCATCCCGCCGAAGCAGTAGTAGAAGGCGTTGGCGAAGTTCGGCACACGCTGATACAGCGCTTCGTCAACGGCCTTTGTGAACGGGTAGCGCTCGTCGAGCCAATCCACCACCGCCGTCTGGATCTCGCGAGGGTGTGGTATGGCCATCTTCTACTCGGTCAGAACCCCAGGATGAGCCCGTCGACATTGATGGTCGTGGCGTCGTTGCCTTGCTTCCAGGTCAGGTGAGAGAGCGGGTCGGCCGCCGGGCCGTGGAGCACGGTGCCGTCCAGGTGGAATCGCGAGCCATGGCACGGGCAGTCGAAAGTCTTCGCATCCGGGTTGAGCGCGATCGAGCAGCCGAGGTGCGAGCAGTTGATGGCGAAGACGTTCGTATTTCCTTGCAGGTCCTTGACCACGAACCCACCGAAGGCGAGGTCGCCGGGGGCGTTGTCGCCCCCACCATCGGCCATGACGAACGCCGAGTTCGGGCTGGTCGGGGCGTCGAACTTGATCGCATCACCGTTGGCCAGCTGCGTGATTGGGGTGGCTAGCGACACCTTCAGCGTCGTCTTCTTCTGGCCCCTCGCGGGCGCCGGCCAGAGGAAGACCAGGATGGGCGCAGCCCCAACGACCACGGTCGCCGTCAATAGGCCCGCCATCCACCACCCTAGGAACGTCCGGCGGGTGAACCTCCGCGGCGTGGATTCAGCCATCCGACCGAAATTCTAGCTTTCCTTCACAGTTGGGAGTAGGGGGGCAATCCGATCGCGTTCCGGACCTCGACCATGGTCTTCTCGGCGACCTCGCCGGCTCGTACGGCCCCTGCGGCCAGTATCTCGTCGATCTGCTCTCGAGTGAGCTCGGCTCGTCGCTCGCGGAAGGGCGCAAAGCGCTCGACGATTCGCTTGGCGAGGAGGGATTTCTTTTCCTGGCATCCGATTTGCGCCCTTCGGCACAGCTCCCAGTAGTGCTCCCAGTCGTCGAAGAAGAGCTTGTACATGGCGCACACGTTGCATGTGCGAGGGTGGCCTGGCTGGGTTTTGTAGACGCGCTTGGTGTCCGTGACCATGCTCATCACTTGCTTCGTGATGACCTCTGGCGGGTCGGTCACGCCGATGATGTTGTTCAGGCTCTTCGACATCTTGGCCTTGCCGTCGGTGCCCTTGATGATCGGCGCGTCGGGGTTGAGCACGATCGCCGGCTCCGGAAACACGTGGCCGTACGTGCGGTTGAAGCGGCGGGTGATCTCGCGCGTGAGCTCGAGGTGTGCCGCCTGGTCGCGGCCCACCGGGACCACATCGCCCTTCACGATGATGATGTCCGCGCTCTGCAGCACCGGGTACTCGAATAGACCCAGGTTCACATTGTCCGGCTGATCTCGAACCTTCTCCTTGAAGGTGGGCACGCGCTGCACCCAGCTCAGGGGCGTGACCATGGCCAGGAGCAAGGTCAGCTCAGCCACCTTCGGAATCGCCGACTGCCGATAGATGACCGTTCGCCCCGGGTCGACCCCGATCGCGATCAGGTCCATAACCATCTCGTATAGGTCATTCGAGAATTCGCGAGCATTGGGTTTGGTGGTGAGCGTGTGGTAGTCGGCGACGAATATGTACGACTCGTACTCGTCCTGCAGCCGCACGTAGTTGATGCCCGCTCCAAGGTAGTTGCCGAGATGGAATCTGCCGGTCACACGGATCCCGCTCAGCGACCGCTTTCTGTCCGTCATGTGCTCGAAAGTGTATTTGACGGGGGATCGGCTTCCGGGACTGGGCGTTAGCATTGCCGCGAATTGGCTGACCCAGACCGAACCCCTGAAATCCCGGTTTCGACCGCCGGGCTGGGTTCGCGAGCGCTCCGCAACACCGTCCTTGTGCTCGCCGCGAAGGTGGTCGCGCGCCTCATCGCGCTGATCACGGTGATCGCTACGCTGAAGCAGCTCACGCCGGCGCCGTACGGGACGTTCATCACCCTCGTCAACTACACCGCGATCGTCAGCGTGGTCCTCGATCTCGGGTTCAATGTCCTCTACGTTCGCGAGGGTGCCCGCCATCCGGCGGACATCCAGCGGTACCTCCGCAACGTCATGTCACTGCGCCTGCTGATGGCCGTCGGCAGCTTCGTCATCCTCGCCATCGCCCTCGCGATCGCCGGACTGGGCGGCCTGCTCGTGCCGGGGTTCGTGCTCATGGTCCTCACGTCCTACTCGACCTTGCTGCGCAACACGCTGTATGCGGTCCAGCGTCTCGGCTACGAGGCGGTGGCGGTCGTGCTGGAGAGCGCCGTCCTTCTCGCCCTCGTCCTCATCGGCATCAAGATCAAGGGCGGCGTCAACTATTTCGCGTGGGCGTATGCGGCGCAGTACGCATTCAGCTGCGCATACTTCGCGATCGTGCTCTGGTGGAGGAAGATCGCGGTCGTCGGCTGGAGGTTCGAGCCGCGGCTCCTGCGCGAGTGGTTCTTCCAGGGACTCCCTTTCGCTCTGACCTTTGTCCTGACCATCCTTTATTTCAAGGTCGACCAGCCGATCCTTTATGCGCTTCGTCCTCACGCTGAGGCGGGTTGGTACGCGGCAGCGTACAAACCGTTTGAAGCCTTGCTGTTCATCCCGATGACGCTGCTCTCGGTGGTGTTCCCGGTTCTCTCCGTCTACCACCGTGAGAGGCCTCAGGAGCTGGCCGATGCGCTGAGCCGTTTTTATAAGGCGCTGCTCTTTGTCGGCTGGCCGATCGCGGTAGGTCTCTTCATGCTCGCGCACCCGCTGACGACGATGTTTCTGTATCCACAGTCCGAGCCGGCTCTGCGCGTCCTTGCCCTGGCCTTGGTCATCGGCTTCGTCAACAACGCCTTCATCGGCGCGCTGAGCGCCTCAGACCATCAGCTGTCGTTCACCTGGGCCGCGGGCTGGAGCCTGCTCGCCAACGTGTCGCTGAACCTGGTCTTGATCCCGTTCTTCGGATACATCGGTGCAAGCTGGGCCACGGTACTCACCGAGATCGTGCTGGGCGTGGTGGGCTGGATATTGACGTCGCGGCACATCGGGCGCATCCCGGTTCTCCCTCTGAGCTGGCGCACCATGATCGCCGGGCTGGTCATGGGCGCCGTCATCTTCCCGCTGCGCAACCTGGACGGCGCGGGGCTTCTCATCCCGATCGTGGTCGGTGCGGGCGTGTACGCGGGGGCGGCGCTTCTTCTGCGAGCAATCACGTCAGATGAGATCGCTTTTGCGAGGAGAGCATTAGCGTTAGCCAGGTGATTCCCCGTCCGCTTTACCTCAAGCCCCGGGGCGCCGCGCAGCCGGTGCGGTGGGAGGAGATCGCGGTCGACGCGCCTGAGCTGGGGCTGCACACGAGGCTGGACGACGCCCAGTTTGTCGCCCTCGATGTCGAGACCACGGGCAACGCGCCGTTCCTGGTCCTCGAGATCGGCGCCGAGCGCTTCAAGCTCAGCGGCCCGCTCTCTTTTTTCGACACCCTCGTCGACTGCCGCGCACCGATCAACCCTTACGCGCGGCGGCGCCACCACATCGATCGCTCGATGCTCATTGGCGCGCCGGAATTCAAGGACGCGCGCCGGGCTTTCCTCCGCTTTGCGCAGGGCGCCGTGCTCGTCGAGCACAGCCATGACGCGTTCGACACCTGGCTCGTCGGGCGCGGCCTGGAAAGCCCGCTCGAGCATCCGATCATCGACACCTCGGCGCTGGCCAGGCTCGTTCTCGAGCTGCCGAAAGGGCAAACGCCGGGGCTCGCGACGCTGGTACAGGAGCTCGGCCTGGACATCATCCCGGCGCATGCTGCGCTGGACGACGCCCGCGCGACCGCGATGGTGTTTCGGGCTCTCATCGCTCGGGCCCGCGAAACCCTGGGCTGGCACACGGTGGGTGACGTTCTCATCGCGCTGCCGCCGCGGCCGATCGTGGACCGAACCCCGCCTAGTCGAAAAGCGTCAGCTGGTAGTCGGGTTCCGGGTGCTCGAGCCCAGACAGGCCCACCCCGATCAGCCGCACCGGCCGCGACTCGACGTGCGACTTCTCCAACGCCGAGCGGGCGGCGCGGAAGATCGTCTCGACGTCGTCGGTCGGACTCGTCCGGCTCACCTGGCGGCTCACCAGCCTGAAGTCAGGAAGCTTGAGCTTCACGTAGATCGTGCGCGCGCGCACGTCCTCCGCCTTGAGCCGCTCGACAACCCGGTCGGTCAGGTCGCGCAGCGCGCTCTCGAGCTGGCCGCGGTCGCTGACGTCGTTCTCGAATGTCGTCTCCGCGGAAATCGTCTTCGCGGGCTTGCTGCCATCGACCGGGGCGCGGTCGCGCCCCTGCGCCATCCGCTGGAGCACTGCGCCGCCGACGCCTAGTGCCTGGACGAGCCGCTGCGTCTCATAGGCCGCGAGCTCTCCCACACTGCGCACGCCCATCGCATGCAGACGCTCCTCGGTCTTGGGGCCGATGCCGGGGATGGCGCCGATCGGGAGCGGCGCGAGAAAGTCGGCCTCGGTGCCGGGGGGCACGAGAACGAGACCGTCCGGCTTCCGAGTCCCCGACGCGACTTTTGCGACCAGCTTCGACGTGGCCGCGCCGACCGATGCCGTCAACCCGACCTCGGTGTGGATCTGAAACTTGATGCGCCGCGCCACCTCCTCTGCGTTCGACGTGCCGTGACGCGTGCGGGCGGTGACATCGAGGTAGGCCTCATCGAGGCTGATGCCCTCGACGAGCTCGGGTGACGTGAAGCGCCGGAAGATCTGATGGATGAGGCGGCTCGCCTCTCGGTAGCGCGCGCCGTCCGGGCTGATGACCGTCAGCTGCGGGCAGAGCTGAAGTGCCTCGTGCAGCGGCATTGCCGAGTGGACGCCGAACGCCCGCGCCTCGTATGACGCGCCCATGACCACGGCTCGGCGCGATCTCCCCGCGACGGCGACCGGTACCCCGCGCAGCTTCGGATCGTCCCGCTGGTGGACCGATGTGTAGAAAGCGTCGATGTCCACGTGGAGGATCGTCCTGGGCCAGTTGTCGGGGCGAGGCATGGCGGCCAGTCTGCCACAAGGACTTGTGGCCTACTGCGGTTTGGCGCCCTCCCGCTCGGGGCTAAGGGCTGGGCGTCGGGTTCGAGGTCAGTGCAGAGACCACGTTGGCGAAGACGTTGCCGATCTGGTTGCCCATCGTCAACAGGAGCACCACGACCACGATCGCCACAAATAAGACGACGGCCGCGAAAAGCCCGATCGTGAGCCAGATGGCGGCACCGGACCCGCCGCCCGAACCCGCCGGCGGCCCGGCGGCCGGCACCCAGGTCTGTCCATTCCACCGCCACAGGCGGTCCTGTGAGTAAGCGGGACGCCAGCTGGCGCCGTCCCACCACCAGAAGCCGTCGGGGGAGAATCGCCCCGACGGCGGGGCTGGGGCCGCGGCCGCCTCGGGAGCCGGTGTGGGTGGGCGTGCGGGGGATTCCGGAGGTGCCGGCGAACCTGCGTCGCCTGGCGGACCTGGCGGCCCTGGCGGCGGCTCTCCCATCTAACCCAAGCCTAGCCGTTATCGATTGGTGGAGAATCCCGACGTGATGAAGGGCGTAGTCCTCGCCGGCGGCACAGGCAGCCGGCTGCATCCGCTGACCCAGATCACCAACAAGCATCTCCTGCCGATCTACGACCGGCCGATGATCAGCTACGGGATCGAGGCGCTCGTGAAGGCGGGTGTGACCGACATCATGCTCATTACAGGCGGCACGCATGCAGGCGAGTTCCTGCGGCTCCTGGGCAACGGCGAGGAGTTCGGCATCCGGCGCCTCTTCTACGCGTACCAGGCCAGGCCGGGCGGCATCGCAGACGCCCTGGCCCTCGCCGAGCGGTTCGCGAGCGGGGGGCGCACGGTGGTTCTGCTTGCCGACAACATCTTCGAGCGGTCGCTGCGGCCATGCGTCGAGGCCTTCTCCAAGCAGCAGGCCGGCGCGCGCGTCGTGCTGTCCCGCGAGACCGACCACGAGCACCTCTGCCATCTGGGCGTCGCTCAGCTCAATGGCAGCCGTCGAATCGAGCGCATCGTGGAGAAGCCGCAGGACCCTCCGAGCGAGTACGCCGTCACCGGCGCCTACTTCTATGACGAGACGGTCTGGGAGGTTCTGCCGAGCCTCAAACCTTCGGGTCGCGGCGAGCTGGAGATCACCGACGTCAACAACTGGTATGTGGAACGCGGTCTGATGGAGTTCGACGTCCTCGATGGGTTCTGGGGAGATGCGGGCGAATCGATCAACGCCTATTACGCGGTCAACGACTTCGTGCGCATCAACGGGGCGAACGCCGAAGAATGAGCGACATCCACGGCGTCGTTGTCAAAGAGCTGGTCACTCATGCCGATGAGCGCGGCTTCTTTCGCGAGATCATCCGGGAGAGCGACGGTTTCTTCGATCACTTCGGCCAGCTGAGTCACTCGTTGATGTACCCCGGCGTGACCAAGGCGTGGCATATCCACAAGAAGCAGACCGACTGGTGGTATGTGGTCGGCGCCTTGAAGGTGGCTCTGTATGACACGCGCGATGGATCGCCGACCAAAGGCAAGCTGATGGAGTTCCTGATGGGCGACACCCACGCGACGTGCGTCAAGATCCCACCGGGGGTGGCGCACGGGTGCCGCGCACTCGAGCGCAGCCACATCCTTTACGTAACGTCGAACGTCTACGCGCCGGACGACGAGGGCCGGATCGCGCACGACGACCCGACCATCGGGTACGACTGGACCGCCGGCCCCGCGATCAAGTGACCCGGTCCTTCGATCGCCTGCTGGTTGCGGGCGGCGCCGGGTTCATCGGGTCGAACTTCGTCCGGCTCCTGAGGACGACGCGACCTCAAATCGAGATCACCGTCCTTGACATGCTGACCTATGCCGGGAACCGCGCCAACCTGGCCGAGTTCGAAGGCAGGCAGGGCTACCGGTTTGTCCACGGCGACATCTGCGACCCCCAGTTGGTTGACGGGCTAGCCGCCGATGTCGATGCGATCGTCAACTTTGCGGCCGAGACGCATGTGGATCGCTCGCTTTTGGAGCCGCTTGCGTTCATCGACACAGATGTGCGCGGAACCGCGGTTCTCTGCGACGCCGCCCGCAAGCATTCGCACCGCGCCTTTCTTCTTGTCAGCACCGACGAGGTGTACGGCGAGGTTCGGGAGGGTCGTTCGCGGGAGGAGGACCCGCTCAAGCCGCGCAGCCCATATTCGGCGAGCAAGGCGGGCGCTGAGCACATCGCGCACGCCTACGCGGAGAGCTTCGGTCTGCCTGTGCTGATCACGCGAGGCTCGAACACGTTCGGCCCTTATCAGTACCCGGAGAAGCTTGTTCCGGTGCTGGTCACCAACGCGATCGACGGCCTGCCCCTACCGCTCTACAACGATGGGTCAGCGGTGCGGGATTTCATCCACGTCGAGGACCACTGCCGAGCGATCGATATGGTTCTGCACGACGCACCCATATCGGACCCGATCTACAACATCGGCTCTGGCATCGAGACGAGTGGCAACCAGGTCGCCGAAGCGGTGCTCGAGATCCTGAACAAGCCCAAGAGCCTCATCCAGTACGTCGCCGACCGGCCCGGCCACGACTACCGCTATGCGCTCGACGTACGCCGAATCACGGACCTGGGCTGGGAGGCGCGGATCAATTTTGCCGAAGGGTTGGAGCGCACGGTGCGCTGGTATGTCGATCATCCTGAGTGGTGGCGGCCACTGAAGTCAGGCGAGTACTGGGACTTCTACAAGGGGAACTACCGACCGCTGAAACGCTAGGCGACCGGGCGCCACTGCCGGCCGTCCCACCAGAACTCGCCGTCAGCTGTTCGTTGCGCTTGTGGCGGAATGTCGGTCTTCGCATCCCGCCACTGCCGGCCGTCCCACCAGTGGCCGCCGTCGGGCGAAATCTGGAACGCGGCCACCGCCGGCATCACACCCGACACGACGCCGCCCCGTCGCCGTGCCAAGACGATGACTAGAAGAACGACTCCAACAAGCACCACTCCGATCACGACCTTGAACACCAACGCTCCTGCCTCGAAAGCCGAGCTGGTACTCGATTGCGGCCACTGCGACTTCGGAATGGTGGCGTCCGGGGCGGCTGCATACTGCGCCTTCGTCTGATCCGCGGCGGCGGTGCCAAGGTCGTCTGTGGCGGAAACAGTCCCGACACCGATGATGAAGAAGTCGTTGCCTTTGACGAAGGCGAATACGTCCTCATAGACGCCGGTGGTGGTGTTCGCGTACCGCTCTCCGTAGTAAGCACCGATACCTGAGACGGAAATTGAATGTTGATACCCCGGGTCGGCCTTGTCGGCGACCTCTGAGCTGGTCAGCCACCTCCTGGCTCCGTCACCACCGCTGAACGCAACCACGATCTCGATCAGGACGTGTCGGGTCGCTTGTTGAACCCATGTGCGTCCATACCCGTCAACAAAACCGTCGCGCGCGAGCGTCTTCTCGACCCCAGAGGGGTTCGAGGTGTTGACCTTCGCAAAAGCGTTGGCATCAAACTGGCCCTCAACGACCCCGGGGACGGTCGAGTCCAGCTCCACGAAGCCGGCACTCGGCGGCTGTATGAGTACCCCGCTGAGAGCTGGACTAGGGCTCGGCGTGGCCAGGGCGACGGCCGGTTGGAGGGCCAGTGCGGCAAAGGCGACAGCCACGACCAGCAGGCGCTCCGAGCTCCGCACCTAACGCCTCCTATTGAATCGGGCCGCGATGCCGACCCAGTACCAACGTAAGTAACGCGGGAGCCATTTCCACAATCGAAAACGGCTCTGGCCGGCCGTTCGGTCGTGCCACGTGGTCGGCACCTCGGCCACGGGCATCCCGAGCGCATAGGCCTTGACCGTCAGCTCGAGCCCCAGCTCGAAGCCTCCGCTGGACTCGATCGTCACCCGCTCCAGCAGGCGCTTCGAGTACAGCCGGTAGTTGCTGGTGGCGTCGTGGATCGGAAGGCCGCCCAGCCAGTGCAATGACAGGCCGGCGGTTCGCGACATCGATCGCTTCAACAGCGGCCCACCGACCTGATGGCCGCCCCGCATGTAGCGGGAGCCCGCGACGACGTCGGCTCCGCCGTGGGCGAGGGCGTACATCGCGTCGATGTCGCCCGGATCGTCGGAGCCGTCTCCCATCGTGACGAGCACGTAGGGCGCCCTTGCTGCGGCAAGGCCGGACTTGAGGGCGTTGAGCGCTCCGCGGCCGAGATCGTTGCGATGGAGATAGAGCTCCGGCAGCTCCGACTGGAGTCGCTTCACCACCGGCACCGTCGTGTCCTCGTCGAAGTCGTGGACCACCAGCACCTCCAATGGACGCGTGCGCGTGCGCTCGACCACTCCGCGCAGAGTGGGCACGACGTTCTCGCCTTCGTTGTAGACGGGCACGACCACACTGAGGGCTGGCGCCGATGCGGGATCGCTCAGATGCGGCCCGCCTCGATCTCTTCGCGGATCCAGGGGATGACCTCGTCGAGCATCTCGTCGAGAGTCGTCGTCGCCTCGAAGCCCAGGACCTCTTTCGCTTTCCGCACATCGGGCACGCGCCGGTGCACGTCGTGTTCGTACGGCGGATCGGAAACCATTTGCAGGGGGCGCGCTTCGCCGTGGACCTTGCGCCAGATCGACTCCGCGAGCTCACGGACGGTTGTCGATTGCGCGGTGGACAGGTTGAAATCCTCGTTGACCGCGCGCGGCGACTCCATCGCCAGGCGGATGCCCCGCGCCAGGTCGCCGCCATAGGTGTAGTGGCGCACCTGGTTGCCGTCGCCGAGGATGTGGAGCGGGTCCTGACCCTTCAGCACCTTCTGGCAAAGGTCAGGCACGACGTGGCTCATCGCCAGCTTGACGTTTCCGCTCATCACGTCGTGGTCGCGCAGAGCACGCCGCTCTCCCACGCCGACGCAGTTGAACGGCCGCACGATTGTATAGGGGAGGCTGTACTGCTCGTGCGCCCCGCGGGCGAAGTACTCGACGGCGAGCTTCTGGAAACCGTAGGTCGAGCGAGGCGGCGGGCTCGTCTGCTCGGCGCCCTCGGGAGTGGGGAAGACTTCGGCCGACTCGAAGACCATGCTGCTCGAGACGACCGTGATGCGCTCGAGACGGCCGATGCGTCTCGCGGCGAGGGCGGCATCGAAGGTGGCCGCACAGATGCGTTCGTTTTCCGCCAGCAGGTCGTATGCGAACTCGTGGAAATAGGAGATGCCGCCGATCATCGCGGCACCGGCCACCACCTGGTCGCAGTCGAGCGCCAGGTCGGTGAGCAGCTTCGCGTCCTTGGCGTCCCCCTCGACGAGGCGATAGCGGAGATCGTCGTCGTGGCCGCGCCGGACCGGACCGTACTTGCTGAAGTTGTCGACTCCGACGACCTCATGTCCCGCCTGCAGCAGCTCGGCGACGAGGTACCCGCAGATGAAGCCGGCCGAGCCGGTGACGAGAACTTTCAGAGTCGTATCGGGCCGGTTATGCCCCAGACGTCGACCACCTCGCGACCCTTGAGGTCGAGCTGCCGGTACGCGCGGTGCGGGGCGGCGATGACGAGCAGGTCGGATTCCGCAAGCACCCGGTCGAGCGGGAGGAACGACTCGTCATGGATGAAAGGGTCGGTGCAGAGGACACGAGCCCCTTTGAACGCCGCGAGCTTGCGCAGCTTGTAGCTCAGCGAGGCACGGGGGTCGTCGGACTCGCCCTTGAACGCCATACCCAGGATGCCGAGCGTGCGGCCGGAGAGAGGCCGGCGCGAGTTGAGCGTGTCGACGATGTAGTTGGGCAGGCCCTCGTTGATCTGCATCGCGGCCTGTCCCATCGGGAAGTGGTCAGGCGTGAATGCGGAGAGCTGCATTGTGTCCTTGAGGAGGCATGGACCCGCGGCGAAACCGGGACCAGGGAGGTCTGCCGCGCGTGGGTAGTCGCGACGGATTGCGTCGAGTACGTTGTTGTAGTCGAGGCCGGAGCGGTGCGCGATCTGGAAAAACTGGTTGGCGATCGCGAACTTCATGTAGCGCCAGGTGTTGGTGAGGAGCTTTGCCAGCTCGGCCTCCAGGGGCGCCGTCCGTACGACCTGGACGCCTAGTCGGTCGAAGAGCTTGCTCGCCTTCTCGAACGCGCTATCCGTGGACGCGCCGATCAGCTGCGGAAGGCTGCGGATCTCTTCTAGTGCATGGCCCTCGGCGATCCGCTCGGGACAAAAGACAACCTCGGCGTCGATTCCGGCCGCCCGCAGCCGCCGCTCCACCGATTCGGTCGTGCCTGGGAAAACAGTCGAGCGCAGCACGACCAGCGAGCCGTCGCGCAGGTGCGGGATGAGGTCGTCGACGACCCGATCGAAGATGCGAACCGAAGGGTTCATGAACTCGTCGATGGGGGTGCCGATGACCAGGACCACGGTGTCCGTCCGCTCCAGCAGTCTTGGGTCGGACGCGAGCTCGAGCAGTCCGGTGGGAAGCAGCCTCTTCAGCAATTCTTCCGCCCCGTTCTCGAGGAACGGGACGCTGCCGGCTCGGACCTGCTCGATCTTGATCCCATCGATGTCGTCGATGCCGACTTTGTACCCGCAGTCGGCAAGCGAGAGGGCTAGAGGCAGGCCCACGTGGCCGCACCCGCCGACGACTACGACGTCTAGGGGATTGGGCTCCATGGCCGCCAAATTATGATGGCTTGACGCGTGCCCTCAGCCCAACTTTGAGCCGATCCCAAACCGGAAAACGCGCTGCCCGGAACGCAACGGGCCCCTCTGTGCTCCTCGATGCGCGTCCGCTTCAGGGGCCGAGCGCCAGGCGGGGCGTCGGCTCGTACGCGAGCGGCTTGCTGCGCGGGCTGATCGAAGAGGGATTCGACCACAACCTGACGCTCCTGCTCGACTCGGACCTGCCTGTGCCGCCACTCCCGGTCGGCGAGTACCGGCTGGCCTCCTCAAAACGGCGCTATCGAGGCCAGCTTGCCGCCTATGAGGAGGCCGTTGCCCTGGGTCCCGATCTTGCGCGAATCGGGCCAGACGTCTACCACGCCATCGACCTCAAGCTGCCCGGCCGATCTCCGGTGCCTATGGTGGTGACGCTCCACGACCTCATTCCCTGGGCCTGGGGCGGTCCCAGGATGCGCGGGGAGCGATTCCGGTTCTGGCTGGGTCGCCGGCTGCTCCGGCGCGCGGACCTCGTGCTGGCCGTCTCCCAGGCGACCGCCGCCGACGCGACGCGTTTGAGCAAGGTGGACCCCAAACGGATCCGGATTGTGCCCGAAGCGGCCGGAGACGAGTTCAAGCCCAGGCCCGGGGCACACGATCGCGTCCGCAAGCGCTGGGGGCTTCGGCCCGGCTACTTGTTGTTCGTCGGCGCCCTTGACGCGCGAAAGGATCCCGATTCGCTCCTGCGCGCGTGGCGGACCGCGAGCTCGTCGCGCCCTGAGCTCGAGCTGGTTATCGCCGGCGAGCCCGGCCGCCAGGCACCGCGGAGCATGGCCGGCGCCCACATGCTGGGCTACGTCGACGACTCAGAGCTCGCTGACCTCTACGCAGCCGCGGGATGCCTCGTGTTCACCAGCCGTTACGAGGGCTTTGGCCTGCCGTGCCTGGAGGCGATGGCATGCGGCTGCCCGGTGGCGGCGTTTTCCAACTCCAGCCTGCCTGAGGTGGTGGACGGCGGCGGCGAGCTCGTTCCGGATGGCGACGCGGTGGCGCTGGGCCGCGCAGCGAGCGCGCTGCTGAAAGACCCGGAGCGCGCCCGGCGTATGGGTCTGGAGCGGGCAAAAAACTTCGGCTGGCGCCAGGCCGCCCGCCAGACGATCGCGGCGTACTCCAGCCTCTTGAGATAATCGCCCCGCATTGTCCAGGGTCGCCGTCATCGGCGCCGGTTACGTCGGGCTTACGACCGCCGCCTGCCTGGCGGATCTCGGCAACGACGTGATCGTCGTCGACGTCAACCGCGAGAAGATCGCGCAGCTCTTACGCAATCGCGTGCCCTTCTACGAGCCCGGGTTGAACGAGCTGGTCGACCGCAACGCCAAAGCAGGACGCCTGACGTTCACCACCTCATACAACGATGCGGTGCCCGGAGCCGAGTACGCGATCATCGCGGTCAGCACGCCAGAGGGCGAGGGCGGCGAGGCCGATCTCTCTTTCGTCGAGTCAGCCGCCAACTCGATCGCCGACTCCATGGATGGCCCGCTTGTGGTAGTCAACAAATCGACGGTTCCGCCGCTGACGGGCGACATGGTGTCGCGAGTGCTCGACAGCCGCAACTCGAAACACAAGGCCCACGTCGTCTCCAATCCGGAGTTTCTGCGCGAAGGCTCTGCGATCCAGGATTTCATGCACCCGGATCGGGTGGTGATCGGAAGCCACGACCGCGGCGCCGCCGAGAAAGTGGCCGAGCTCTACGAGCCTCTCGACGCGCCAGTTCTCATCACGCCCAACATCTACACGGCGGAGATGGTCAAGTACGCGTCGAACGCGTTCCTGGCCGCGCGCATCTCATTCATCAACGAGATCGCTCGCATTTGCGAGCGCGTGGACGCCGACGCAAAGCTGGTGGCCGAGGGGATGGGACTCGACCGCCGCATCGGGCCGCACTACCTCGATGTTGGTCTGGGCTACGGCGGGAGCTGCTTGGTGGGGGAGGAGACGGTCCTCGTCCGTCGCGGTGATCGCGTGACCCTGGCCGCGCTCGCGGACGTCTTCGCCAAGTTCGAGCCGCGCGAAGACACAGAGGTCCTCGCCTGGCGGTCCGACACCGGTTCGGTCGGCTTCCTGCCCATGAAGGCCGCCACGATGCGTCCGTTCGAGGGCGAGATCCTCGAGGTCCGAACGAAAATGGGGCGGCGGGTACTGTGCACGCCGGATCACCCGTTCGCGACCCGCGAGGGCATCAAGTTGGCCTCCGAGCTGGGGCGTGACGATTGGCTTCCACTCGCGATGGCAGCCCACTCAGCCGGCGACCATGTCATTGGATTCAATGTGCTCGACGGCCTGGCGGCGGCTGAGCTGGAGCGCTCGGACGTGATCGTCAGACCAGCTGTCCCCGTCCTCAGTGGTAAGCAGGCTCATGAGCTGCAGACGGTGCTGCCGACGTACCGATCACATCACGTGCTGCGATCGGGTGCTCTTCGGCTCACCGAGCTCGATCAATTGGGCCTGTCAGTCGAAGGCGCGACCTTCAAGACCGCGCGGAATGGCACCGCGACTCCGCTGCGCATCGATTCGAACCCGGCGTTCTGGCGTGTCGTCGGCCTGTACCTTGCCGAGGGCCACGCGTCTAGGGATGGCAGGCGAAAACGAATCCAATGGTCGTTCGACCATCACGGCGAAGAAGGTCTGGTTTCCGAGGTTCGCGATTACTGGTCGGCGCAAGGCGTCAAGGTCGACGTCCGGCATTTGCCGACCACGACGTCAGTCGTGGTCTCCTCCCGGATCCTGGCAGGCTTCTGGCTGGGCGTCTTGAGGCTGGGAAGGAACTGCAACGACGCGCGCCTCCCGGATCAGATCTGGACCCAGCCGGCGGCGCACAAGCGCGCTTTGCTGGCGGGCTATTGGCAGGGCGACGGCAGCTGGAGCTACATCCAAGGTGGCGTGATCCTCGAGTGCGGCACCACCAGCCCGGAGCTCGCCGACGGGCTGCTTCGCCTCCTCGCGGACCTCGGAGTCGTCGCCTCAATGAAGGTGGGGCGCACGGCCAAATCAACCCGCGACACCTACTGGATCAGGATCTCTGGCGCAGATCAGGTCGAGGGTCTTTTGGACCTCGTGCCGGAATCCGATCATCAAGCCCTCCTCGATTCGATCCACCGCCAGAAGAAGCGCATTGCGCCAACCGGTTACCAGCGCGAGCGAGCCAACACGGCATGGGTTCGCGTGGTCGGCGTTGAGCGGCGGCCGTTTGCGGGAGCGGTCTACTCCCTCGAAGTCCCCGGCGCCCACACGTTTGTCACCACCGGCGGGCTCGTCACTCACAACTGCTTTCCCAAAGATGTGAAGGCGCTCGCCGCACTGGCGGAGCGCTTCGACTATCACCCCGAGCTTCTCAACGCGGTGATGGACATCAATCGCGACCAGCGAATGCTCGTCATCGACAAGCTGCGCGATTGCTTGGAGGACTTGAACGATCGCATCATCGGCTTGCTCGGCCTCGCTTTCAAGCCGAACACCGACGACCTTCGCGAAGCGCCGAGCCTCGACATCGCACGGGTCCTGCTCGCCGCGGGCGCTCACGTCCGCGCATTTGATCCCGCGGCCATGGAAGGCGCACGCGTCAAGCTGCCGCAGGTCGAGTACATGCGCGACGCTTACGGCGTCGCCGACGGCAGCGATGCGCTGGTAGTCGTCACGGAATGGAACGAGTTTCGCAATCTCGACCTCGACCGCGTCAAGGCGTCGATGCGGATGCCTGTGATCGTGGACGGGCGCAACATCTACGACCCGGCGTCGATGCGCGAGCTCGGGTTCACGTATCGGGGTATCGGCCGCGACTAAGGGCAGCGCTAACAAAGAGCGCGCGGTCGTCTCGGGCGGCGCCGGCTTCATCGGTTCCCACCTTTGCGAGGCCCTGCTCGCGCGCGGCCTGCGCGTGCTGGCGCTCGACAACTTCATCACCGGCTCGAACGACAACCTCCGCGGTCTGGTCGAGCACCCCGACTTCGAGTTTCGCCAGGCCAACGTCAACGAGCGCGTCGACGTTGACGGAGAAGTGCACTACATCCTTCATTTCGCGTCCCCAGCTTCGCCTCCGCAATACGACGCGAATCCGATCCATACATTGAAGGTCGGCACGCTGGGCACGATGAACATGCTGGGTCTCGCGCGCGCGAAGGACGCCACGTTCCTGCTTGCCTCGACGTCGGAGGTGTACGGCGACCCGCTCGTCCATCCGCAACCCGAGACGTACTGGGGCAACGTCAACCCGATCGGACCGCGCGGATGCTATGACGAGGCGAAGCGATGCGCCGAGGCGTTCGCGATGGCGTACCACCGGGCGCACGACGTGGACACGCGCATCATCCGGATCTTCAACACGCACGGCCCGCGCATGCAGGTGCTGGACGGTCGAGCGGTGCCGAACTTCATGGCCCAGGCGATCCGCGGCGAGCCGCTGACCGTGTACGGCGATGGTTCGCAGACCCGCAGCCTCTGCTACGTGTCCGATCTCGTGCGGGGAGTCCTGGCCGCTGTCGAGAAGGGCGACGATCTGCCCGTCAACCTCGGCAATCCGGAGGAGGTGACTGTGCTGGAGCTGGCCCAGATCATCGTGCGGTTGTCGGGCTCCAGCAGCCCGATCGAGTTCAGGCCGCTTCCGATCGACGACCCCAAGCAGCGCCGGCCGGACATCACCCGGGCTCGCAAGCTCCTCGGCTGGCAGCCGGAGGTCGGACTGGAGGACGGACTGGCGCGCACCCTGGAATACTTCCGTCGAGTCGTGACATGAGACTCACCGAAGACCAGCTCAAGCGATTGATTCGCGACGTTCCCGACTTTCCGCAGCCGGGGATCATCTTCAAGGACATCACGCCTCTGCTGGCGGACAAGGCCACCTTCAAGGGTGTCGTCGAGCAGGTATGCAGCCATTGGGTCGAGCGCCCGCCCGACGTCGTGACCGCGATCGAAGCGCGCGGGTTCATCCCCGGCGGCGCGGTCGCGCTGGGCCTAGGAGCGGGATTCGTGCCCATCCGCAAGCCGGGCAAATTGCCCTGGAAGACGGTGAGTCAGGACTACCAGCTCGAATACGGAACCGACCAGCTGCAGATCCACGAAGATGCCGTAAAGCCCGGCCAGACGGTCCTGATCGTGGATGATGTGCTTGCCACTGGAGGCACCGCCGCCGCCGCGACCCAGCTGATCCGCAAGCTAGGCGGTGTTGTGCTGGGCATACACGTCCTCATCGAGCTCAGCTTTCTGGGAGGACGTGACCGGTTGCACGGGATCGAGGTTGTCAGTGAGCTCGTTTACTGAGGAGAGGAGCGTTAGGTGAAGGTCAGCGCGAAAGGCTATGACGTCAAGGACTTGAAACTCGCGACCGAGGGTCAGGACCTCATCGATTGGGCGGCGCGAGAGATGCCCGTGCTGACTCTCATCCGCAAGCGATTCCTCATAGACCAGCCGTTGAAAGGTTTGAAACTCGGCGCCTGCCTTCATGTCACGAGCGAGACCGCAAATTTGATGCTCACCCTGAAAGCCGGCGGCGCGGATGTCGCCCTGTGCGCGTCCAACCCGCTCTCGACCAACGACGCCGTAGCTGCTGCGCTCGCCGCTCAGCACAGCATCAAGACGTACGCGATCCGCGGCGAGGACAACGACACGTACTACCAACACATCGAGGCGTGCCTCGACCACCATCCCCAGCTGACCATGGACGACGGCGCGGACCTGGTCTCGGTGCTGCACAAGTCGCGGCAGAACCAGCTGGCGGAGGTGATCGGAGGCACGGAGGAAACCACCACGGGCGTGATCAGGCTCCGCGCGATGGCGGAGCGCGGCGTGCTGCGCTACCCGATCGTCGCCGTCAACGAAGCCGACACCAAGCACATGTTCGACAACCGCTACGGCACCGGGCAGTCGACCCTCGACGGCATCATCCGCTCGACGAACGTACTGCTCGCGGGCAAGACGTTCGTGATCGCCGGTTACGGCTGGGTTGGGCGTGGGCTCGCGTCACGGGCCAAGGGCCACGGCGCGGACGTCGTCATCACAGAAGTTGATTCTGTGAAGGCGTTGGAAGCGGCCATGGATGGCTTCCGGGTCTTGAAGATGGACCAGGCGGCGAAAGTCGGTGACATCTTCGTCACCGTCACGGGCGACGTCAACGTCCTCGACCGCAAGCACTTCGATGCGATGAAGGACGGCGCGATCCTGGCCAACTCGGGACACTTCAACTCCGAGATCAACCTCAAGGCGCTGGACGACATGGCCACCGGCGTGCGCCAGGTCCGGCCGTCGGTCCAGGAGTACAAGCTACGCGATGGGCGGCGCCTGAACGTGCTGGGCGAGGGGCGGCTGATCAACCTCGCTGGGGCCGAGGGGCACCCCGCAGCTGTGATGGACATGAGCTTTGCCAATCAGGCGCTCTGCGCCGAATACGTGGCCGCGAACGCGAGCACGCTCGAGAAGCGCGTGTACGACGTGCCCGACGAGATCGACAAGGAGGTCGCGCGGCTCAAGCTCAACGCGATGGGAATCGCAATCGACACCTTGACCGAAGAGCAGGAGCGATACCTCTCGTCCTGGGAAGAGGGGACGTGAAGCTTTCCAGGCTCACGCCCCGCTCCCCGACCCTCTCCCCGGAGGGGATAGGGGGCTAATTGTTCGGACCCGCTCGGCGCACCTGGGTGCTGGGCGGAGGCGGCGCTAGGGGCGCCGCCCAGGTCGGGGTGCTGCAGGGCCTTTTCGAAGCGGGCGTGGAACCGCCTGCGGCGGTAGTCGGTGTCAGCGTCGGAGCGCTGAATGGCACCTGCATCGCCGCCTATCCATCACAAGCCGGAGTGATCATGCTGCGCGAGCTGTGGATGTCCCGGCAGGCCCTGGAGGTCTTTCACGCCCACCCGCTCGGCGTCATCTTGTCGGGCCTGCGTCGGGGTCAGATGAGCGCCCTGCCCCAGAACAACGTCCGTCGCCTCGTCGAGCGGGCGCAGGCGCTGACCGGCATTACCACGTTCGAGCAGCTGCGGATCCCTCTGACGATCGTGGCCACTGACCTGAACGCCGGCAAGCCGGCGATCTTTCGGGCCGGGCTCTTGACGCCGGCCCTCCTTGCCTCAACCGCCATCCCAGGGGTGTTCCCATCGGTCAAGATCGATGGCCGCGAGCATATGGACGGGGGGATCGTCGACAACACACCACTCGACGTCGCGATCAACGACGGCGCCAAAGAGATCCTCGCCGTGAGCCTGATGGGCGGTGGCGAGAACGAGCAGGCGCCCAGCACCTGGTCGGAGCTCATCGCCCGCACCCTGCAGCTTTCCCTCCACCACCAGATGCTTAGCGACTACGAGCGTCTTCGCGACCGGGCGCGGATCACCGTCATCTGCCCGGTCACAGCGCCGACCGCGAGCTGGGAGATGAGGCGCGAGCACATCGATTCGGTAGTCGAGGCTGCACGCACCGCGACTGCGGCTTTCATCGCGAGGAAGGGCACCGGATTCACGCGTCATTCGGGCATTCAGTACCTG
>VBHX01000121.1 GCA_005879945.1 Chloroflexota bacterium
CGTCATAGGTGCAGAAGCCGGATGCACGATCTCGATGCGCGTGGTGCAGACCGCCAGACGGGCTGAAGGCGTGCAGCGCGGTGCCGCTCTCCACGGCCTCGGCGGCCACCAGCGTCGCGCCGACCACAAGCGAAGTTCCTTCGTGGAGCTCGTCCGAAATCGGATTGTCGGCGGATGCAAAACCCGCAGCGTCAACAAGGGCGGGCGGAATGCGTTGCCTCTCCACCGGGTTGCTCAGCTTGCGGACCAGGTCCACGTAATCGGGCGAATGCACCAGCTCGAGCTCGCGGATCGTAGCCCGCCGCGGCGGCAGCAGGTGAGCGTGTTCGATGAGGCCGGTCGAGCGGATGAGGTCGACGGCCAGCTTGACGCGGATCGGCTGCAGCGGGTGCTGATCGGATAGGCGGTGCTTCATCAACTCTTCGCCGTACACCAGCACGACCGGTCCGGGCATGGGCACGTAGGCTAGCAGGCGCATGAATTCGCACCGCGTGTTCGAGTCGGTCCCCAACTTCTCTGAAGGCAGCAGGCCAGATGTGATCGCGGAGATTGCCGGGGCCGCCAGTCGCGCCCACGTCCTCGACGTCGACGCGGACGCCGACCACAACCGAGTCGTCATCTCTCTGGCCGGTCAGCCCGCTGACCTGCTCGACGCCTTGTTTTCATCTGCACAGGCGGCCATCGAGAAGATCGACGTTCGCGAGCACCGCGGTGTCCATCCGCGCGTGGGAGCGGCTGATGTGATTCCTATCGTCCCGCTGGGCAGCGCCTCGCCCGACGCCGCTCGCGAGCTGGCGCACGAGCTGGGCGACCGCATCTGGAGTGAGCTGCGGATCCCAGTCTTCTTCTACGGGCATGCCGAAGCCAACACGCTCGCCGACGTTCGCGCCGGACGGGTCCGGCCCGATCTCGGAGGCCCGGAGCTCCATCCATCCGCGGGGGCAGCATGCGTAGGCGCGCGACACCTGCTGCTCGCGTTCAACGTTCTCCTGGCGGATGTCGATCTGAAGGCGGCCCGCATTCTGGCTCGGTCGCTGAGAGAATCGGCGGGAGGGCTCCGAGGTGTGCAGGCGCTCGCGTTCGAGCTGCCGCGCGGACGAGTGCAGCTCTCCATGAACCTCTTCCGACTAGATGAGACACCACCGTCAGTGGTCGTCGACGAGCTCGAACGCCGCGGCGTTGCGATCCGTTCGCAACATGTGATCGGCCTCTGCCCCGCTCGGGTCGCAAACTCGGCCGCGTCCGGTCGGCTGCTCGAGGCGCGGCTGGCGGCAGCCGCGGCGCGCCGGGGTGCCGAGCTCTGCGCAGCGATCGGCGATGACGAGCACACCAGGCTCGCAGCACGACTGGAGCGAGAGGCGGATCAGCTCGCCCGGCTCGGCGCCAACCCGGACGACCTGCTCGCAGGCGCCGAGCGCTCGGCCGCGCTCGGTCCTGTATTCAAGGCAGCCGGAGTACTCGGCCACGACCTCGAATCCCTCCTCGACATCGCGGCGCGCGGCCTGCGCTCAGCGGTCGACGACGAAACCGCGGCGCGCTACTCGGCCCGAACCGAAGCCCTCGATCGACGCCTCAGAGCGCCCGCGAACGACTAGCTCGAGGGCGCGGTCGTGTCCACCGTGACATTGGACGCGCCGCCATCGACCTGAATCTGATATCGATCGGTGGCGCTGTTGTAGTCACCCGTCTGCGCCGCGAGCGAGCCGATGGCGTGAGTCTGTCTTCCGTCAAAGCTCAGGTTTACCGCTCCGCCCGAGACACTGGCCGAGGCCTCGACACCGCTCGGCCGGTGCACGATCGCCGTCAGGGCGCCGCCGTTGATCGTGATCGGAACCGTTCCCGACGGGCTGCCGAGGGTGATGTCCTCGTGGCTGGCTCCCGTGTTCAGCTCGATGCTCGCGACGTGAACGCCGGTAAACTTGAACGTGTCGCTGGAGGCGCCGCTATTGACGACGATCTTCCACGTCACGCTGGGATTCATCTGGAGGTCGAGCACAAAGCGATGCCTCTGGAAAAAGAACCCAGAGGCGTTGCTCTGATCGATGCGGAGCTCGCCACTCGACTGGTCAAGGCTGACATCCGGTTTTGGACCTGAGTACTCGATGTGGGCGCGAAACAGATCGTCGTTGGAGCTGCCCGCCCGCATCGTCACATTGGCGGCGCCGACATCGACGGTCACCGTCGCGTGATTGAGGCTGCCGACCTTGCCGGAGGTGTTGAGGGTCTGAGTGCCCGTCGGGATCGCTGGTCCAAGCGCCACATATGCGGCGGCGCCGACGATCGCGATCACGACGATAAGTGCAGCCGCGAGCTCCGCAGCCTGGCCCTGCACAGCGCGACCGACGACCAGCTCGAGGCCGATCACGATCAGGATCAGGGGCCACAAGTCGAAGAGACGATCCAGCCGTTCGGCCGGAACCAGGCCCGAGTTGACGAGCAAGGCGAACACCCCGACCAGGATCAGGAGCGCAGGCCAGAAGAAGCTGCGATACCGATAGCGCGTTCCCATCAACCTGCCCTACGTCAACCGCATATCGGTCAGGGCCGGGCTCGCCGGAGAATGAGCCATACGCCGAGCGCGATGAGAAGCAATGGCCAGACCACATCCGCGTGCAGCCAGCTCAGTAGCTGGAGGTTGCTTAGCAGGAAGTACAGCCCGACCACGATCAGAACCACGGGCCAGAAATACTCGCGGCGCCAGAAGTTCATGGCGCCGATTCTGACACGACCAGGTTGTTCAGACCGGGGCGACCACCTCGAAGAGCCCAGGACGCTCTCTGGTCGCAGCTTCCACCAGCTCTGGTCCGGCGACTGTGGTCTGAACGTAACTTCCCGTGGACAGGTACGTCCTCGCGACCCGGCGCAGATCGGCTGCGGTGACCTCGAGGAGGCGCTTCTTGAACTTCTCGCGCTCCTGGCGAGTGAAGCCCGTGAGCCGGTTGGTTGCCTCGCGCCGGCCTTTGATGTCGGGCGACTCAAGCGGGTCGACATCGCCACAAGCGCCCAGGATCGCCTCTTTCAGCGTCTCTTCGGTGATCTCGCCTTCGAGCACCCAGCTGGTGGCTCGGTCGTAGGTGTCGTAAGTGCGAGTGACATTCGGATCGCGGTACGACGCCATGTAGAAGGTCCCGCCTCCGATGCTCGCCTGCGCGACCGCTCCGTATGCACCGCCCTTCTCTCGAAGCTCCCGATGCAAGAAGGTGTCGCGGAGGTAATTGGCGAGCACGAGCAGCGCAGGCGCGTCTGGATGCGTATAGCGAACGGTTTTGAAACTGCGGACATTGAAGGCCACAGGTAGCGGCGCCGTTCGTGCTTCGGGGACCGTGGGCAGTGGGTCTGGCTTCTCGACGTGGCCATTTGCTCTGCCGTCCGGAAGCGCGTCGATCAAACCGCGAAGCCGGTCGGTGATAGGTTGGACCATCGCCTCTTCGCACGTGACGATGATGCGAATCGAGTCCTGTCTGAATAGAGTGGTCCGGATCGCGTCCAGCTTATCGATGACCTCGCCGAGCTCTGCTGCGCTTAAGCGGGCTATGCGCCGCACCTCGTGCAGCATCCCGATCCCCTGCAGGCTGTCGTTGATCGCGCCCTCGGAGCTGAGCTTGGAGGTGGCTCGCAGGATGGCGAACTGAAAGCCCAGGCCGGCGATCGAGCTCTCGAGCCGGGTCGCGCTCTCGTCGATGACCTCCTTCAATCTGTGCGGCTCGATCTCGAGTTTTGCCGTCAGGTCCTTGAGGAGATCGATGAATGGGGCGATGTTGCGATCAAGCGCCCGGCCAGAGACCAGGAATGATTGCAGGTAGTCGTCGCGGGCGGCCAATGCCTGCACAGCCGGCCCGGCGCCGATGCCTCCGGTGTACGCGGCGATGCGGTTGGCGATCTGGACGTAATCCTGGCCCGCGGCGCCCATTTGCGTGAAGACGCGGCTGAAAAGTGGCAGCAGATCCTTCAGGTCCTGGCTGAGGGCCCCGAAATCCGATCGAATGTCGAGGTACGT
The DNA here is from genome assembly GCA_005879945.1 of Chloroflexota bacterium. Taxonomy (GTDB): domain Bacteria; phylum Chloroflexota; class Dormibacteria; order Dormibacterales; family Dormibacteraceae; genus UBA10449. Next base: position 3,998 of record VBHX01000121.1, read on the forward strand.
GATCCCATTCGTGGGCAAGGGGAAGAACTCCGCGATCGCGGTTCCGATCTTGACCTCCCGGCTGGGAACGTCTTCGAACTTCATCGGGATGTCGCTCAGCTCCAGCGAGGGCAAGACGGCCAGGTCCTGCTTCGCCTCCTGCTCGCCCTTGAGTCGAAGCGCGTCTTCGACGATTCGAGCACGGTCCGGTTCGGTTAGCATCGCCTCAATCGTCGCCAGACGTTCAAGCTCCTGGCGGCGCTTTCGTTCATCGAGCTCGGGGTCAGGGACCAGCGTGAGCAGGCCGCGGTGCTGGTTGTCCAGCATCTCGGCCGCTATCAGGTTTTCGAAAAAACGGCCCTCTTTTCGCGCGTTCTCGAGATGCTCGAGGTCGGCATCGAAGTTGAGCGCGGCGTAGGCGTCACCGCCGTACTGGTAAGGGCTGAGGTAGTTGAACAGCACTTTGAGCGCGTACGGAAAGCCTGCGTTCGAGCGCTCTCGCTTTTCGAACTCGAGGCGATGGATGGTGGCGTCGACCTGGGCTGCATCCACTCCGTCTTGCGACAATCGTTCGAGCGTGTCCACCACCACGCGCTGAACCTTTTCCGAGTCGTCGGGGTCGATGCCTTTCAGGCCGGCCCCGAAAACCGTTTCTTTGAAGTCGTCTTGGAAGCCGCTGCCGTCCGCCAGCGCGCTGCCGAGCTTGGAGTCGATGAGGGCTTTGCGGAGCGGGGAGCCGGCGTTACCGAGCAGCACCTCGGACAGGACGCGCATCGCCAGCAAGCGGAACGAGTCGGAGCCGGGGACCGTGACCCAGGCGACGAGGGCCTGGCCCTTTCGCGCGGTGTCCTCACCCTGCGCCGTGGAAAAAGGCTCGACTGAGACGACGGGCTTCGTGAAGCGCTTTACGTTCGGGATCGAGGTGTCGATGGCGAGGCGCTGGAAGCGTGCTAGCGCGTTCTCTTCGATCGCGGCCAGTGTTCGTTCCAGGTCCCGGTCGCCGTACGTGTAGAAGAACGCATTGCTGGGGTGGTAGTGCTCGGCGTGAAACTTTTTTAGCTGCGTCCAGGTGAGATCCGGAATGTGCCCGGGGTCTCCTCCCGACACGTTGGCGTAGGTCAGGCCGGGGAACAGCGTCCGGCCGAGATTGCGCTGCATGGCTGCTTGCGGCGTCGCCAGCGCGCCCTTCATCTCGTTGAAGACCACTCCCTTGTAGCGGAGTCCGCTCTTGGGGTCGGCCGGATCCTGGAATTCGAACCGAATGCCTTCCTGCTTGAAGGAGTCCTCGGTGAGCAGCGGGAAGAAAGTGGCGTCGAGGTATACGAGCAGGAGGTTGAGAAAGTCCTTGGGGTTGCGCGTGCTGAACGGGTAGGTGGTCGCGTCTGGGCTCGTCAACGCATTCATGAAGGTGGCAAGCGACCTTCGGGTCATAGAGAAGAACGGATCACGCACGGGGAAGCGCTTGGACCCCGCGAGCACGACATGCTCGAGTATGTGAGCCACGCCGGTCGAGTCCTTCGGAACGGTCGGAAAAGACACCGCAAACGCGTTGTTGTCGTCAGTGCACTCGATGTGAATGTGCTTCGCCCCGGTGCGCTCGTGAACGAGCTCGATGTAAGAGCCCTCAAGACGATCGAGTGGCTCCCGCCGGACGATCGCATAGCCGCCGATTGTGTCCACACCACGCGTACCGATGGTTGCCAATCACACCCTCCGTGGCGGCGCGGTAATGTCTGCCGCGCCAGAAATTTCGGTCAATTTGCCGGTCGAGTCCTTGAAGTCTACGAGCGGGGCGGCTGCCGCTGCGGCGATAGGATGATTCTCGATGGACTTCACGGAGCCGGAGCTCGAGTTCCTTCGGTCGCAGCGAATCTGCCGTTTCGCCACAGTGGGGCCGACGGGTTGGCCGCACGTGGTACCGGTGATGTACACGCTCACCAACGCCGGCGAGTTTGAGTTCGATGTAGATGGGGTGAAGCAGCGCAATCTGACTGCGGAGCCGCGGGCAGCGCTCGTCGTCGACGCGATGGGGCCGAGGCGCGGCGTGGCCGTTCAGGGACGGGCTTCTTTGATCGGTCCTGAGCGGGCTCGGTTGAGCGGTGTGCGCAAGTTCAGCTGGGGTTTGTGAAGGTCCGCCTGGCGGCTGTTTTCGTCCTCGTGATTGCTGTCTGCGTTGCCTGCCAGGGCGCGCCCGGCGGCAGTTTTGTCTCGCCGTCGGCCCGCGGTTCTGCCGTGGGCCTCGGGTTCGACTGGCCGCAGTACCACCAGAATGCGTTGCGGACCGGCGTTGGTCCGGGATCGCCGACCTTATCGAGTCCGCGAGAGGCTTGGCGCACATCAGTGGACGGCGATGTGTACGCGTCGCCGTTGATCGTGTCGGGTCACGTGTTGGTGGCGACCGAGAACAACACGGTGTATTCGCTCGACCTCTTTTCGGGCGCGGTGGTGTGGAAGCAGCACCTCGGCGATGCCGTCGACGCCTCGTCGCTTCCGTGCGGAAACATCGCGCCTCTCAGTGGGATCACGGGTACTCCGGTGGCGGATCCGGCGGCCGGCCGCCTGTACGTGGTGGCGTTCTTGCGTGGCTACCACCACACTTTGTTCACGCTGAGCCTCGCCGACGGCTCAGTGCTTGGCCAGCTGGTCGTTGATCTTCCGGGATCAGTGCCGACCGTGCAGCAGCAGCGTGGAGCTCTCGCTCTTGCGTCCGGTCGCGTCTACATCACGTTCGGCGGGCTGTACGGCGATTGCGGCAATTACCACGGCTATGTGCTTGCGGTGCCGGAAGCCGGAGGAACGGTTCGGTGGTATCGCACGCCGGTTGCGCGTGAGGCGGGGATCTGGGCGCCGAGTGGTCCCACTGTGAGCGCTGTGACTGGCGCCGTATACGTGGTGACGGGCAACGGGTCCTCGACGTCCACCTTCGGGTACAGCAA
>VBHX01000122.1 GCA_005879945.1 Chloroflexota bacterium
ACCTCTTAGGCGCGGTTACTCCGGTTCAGGCGATGGCTCGTCGACGAGGGTTGCCGCGTACGGAACAGCTTCGAGGCGCGCCTTTGGAATCGGCTTACCGGAGAATTCGCTCACCCCGTAGGTGCCGTCGTCGATTCGACGCAGTGCCCTTTCTATCTGAGTGAGCGTGACGCGATCGAGTGCGTCTTCATCGGCCTCCACGTCGAGATCGTTCAGACGAGTGGAGGCGTCGCCTGAGTCACCGACGCCCGACTCTTCCCGCACAGTCTCCCGACTGTCGCGGCTTCGCTCCGCCATGCGAACCTTGATCACTTCCGACTCTGACTCGAGACGTTCCCTGAAGTGGCGAAGGTCTTGTTGCGTCAGCATTCGTTCGCTCCTCTCTTAACGTCGATCTCACGCCGGGTCATGGGAATATTGTCCTTCTTGTGTCCCGCCAACTCGCTGGCGATCTGACCGGCAAGTAGCTCGATGGCATCTGCGAGCTTCCAGAACGTCACGAAACGATTTCCAGAAGGCGAAATCGCCGTGAAGGACATGTCCCTCGAGGTGAAGGACGGCGAATTCCTGATCGTTCTTGGCCCGTCTGGTTGCGGGAAGTCAACCGCCCTCCGAATGCTTGCGGGAGCCGAGGATGTGACTGAGGGCGTGATCAAGATCGGCGAGACGGTCGTCAACAACGTACCTTCCCGTAATCGCGATGTGGCGATGGTGTTCCAGACGTATGCGCTCTACCCGCACATGTCCGTGTTCGACAACATGGCCTTTAGTCTGCGGTTGCAAGGGGTTGACCAGGCGGACATCGCCCGGCGGGTCAATAGGGCGGCCGAAATCGTCGGACTCGGCCCCTTCCTAAAGCGCCTGCCTCGCCAGCTCTCAGGCGGCGAGCAGCAGCGGGTCGCGCTCGGCCGAGCCATAGTCAGGGACCCCCAACTTTTTCTCTTCGACGAGCCACTCTCCAGCCTGGACGCCAACCTTCGCGGGCACATGCGGGTCGAGCTTCAGAAGATCCACCGCGCTCTCGGCGCGACGTTTCTCTACGTCACGCACGACCAGGTCGAGGCGATGACCCTTGGTGACCGCATCGCCGTGATGAACGATGGCGTGCTGCAGCAGGTCGCGCCTCCAAGTGTCATGTACGAACATCCGGCGAACATGTTTGTGGCCGGCTTCATCGGCACGCCGGCGATGAATCTCATTCCCGTGGCCGTTAGCGGCAAAACCGCGAAAGGCTCGGCGCTCCAGATCGAGCTGCCCCGCGAGCCGCGCTTGACCGCTGGCGTCCTGGGGATCCGTCCCGAAGCTCTGCACGAAGACGCGTCCAGGGGCGAGCCCACGATTGACGTGCAAGTGAACCAGGCCGAGATGCTCGGCCGGGACCAGCTCCTGTACGGCACCGTGGGCGACAACGCGATCGTCGCTCGGGTCGATCCGCATGTGAAGATCAGCCTCGGCGAGCGTGTACAGCTTGGCATCGACATGGAGAGCATTCACCTGTTCGATGCCAAGACGGGCCAGGCAGTCCTGTGATTGCTCTGGCCCAGTTCCCCAGGTATCGGGGGGCGCCTTCCTAGCCTTTGACGGCTCCGACGGTGATGCCCTCGATGAAGAAGCGCTGGAAGGCGAGAAACAAAGCCACCACCGGCAGCACGATGAGGGTGGATGCCGCCATCAGCAGGTTGTAGGCCACGTCGTGCTCCTGCCGGTAGAACTGCAGGCCTATCGACAGCGGGTATTTGGACTCGTCCTGCAGGAACAACAGCGGCGTGAGGAATTCGCCCCATGCCTGCACGGCCGCGAAGATGATCACCACCGCCACGGCAGGCTTCGCCAGCGGCATGATGATGCGGAGAAAGACCTGGAACTCGTTGGCGCCATCGATTCGAGCCTGCTCCGAGATCTCGTTCGGCAAACCCAGGAAGAACTGCCGCATCAGAAATATGAAAAATGGGTTGCCGAAGAAAGCCGGCACGATGATCGGCAGGAAGGTGTCGATCCAGTGCAGCTTCGCAAAGATGTCGAAGAGGGCAACGATCAGGACCGGAAAGGGAAGAAAGATGGTCGCCAGCACTATCCCGAAGACGAAATCACGTCCAGGCCACTTGATACGGGAGAAGCCATAGGCGATCAGAGGGTTCGAGATCGCGGCGCCGATGGCGACCCCGGTCGTCAGGATCACCGAGTTGAGGAGGAACGTACCGAATGGGATGTAGGTCACGGCCCTCACGAAGTTGTCGAAGGCCGGCGCGTGAGGGTATAGGGTCGGCGGGAAGGCCGAAAGCTCGTCGATGTTCTTCAGCGCGGAGTTGGCCATCCAGTACAAGGGCGCCAAGAAGAGCACGCTCGCCACGATCAAGCCGATGCGCACCCCCAGCGTTTTTGGGACGCTCAAACGGCGCCATGGGCGCGGGGTAGGCTGGCGCGCTATCGCAAGTGGCGGGGCCTCACTGATCTGCGGAGCGACCGCCATCAGGTCACCTCGTAATGAACCCAGTACTTGGACCAGCGCATGATGGCGACGGCGAGCACGACGCTGATCACGAAGAGCACCCAGGCCATGGCCGAGGCGTACCCCATGTCGCTGTACTGGAAAGCGTTCTTGTAAAGGTAATAGACGTAGAACAGGAGCGAGTTCTCGGGACCGGCGGTGTATGCACCCCCACCGCTGGTTCCCCCGGTGAGCACGAAGGCCGGCGTGAATATCTGGATCCCGAGGATGGTCCCGTAAATCAGGTCGAAAAGGATGACCGGAGAAATCAGGGGAAGAGTGATTTTGTAGAAGCGCCGGAGTGGTCCCGCTCCATCGATCAACGCAGATTCATAGAGCTCGGTCGGAACCGCCCGCAGGCCCGCCAGAAATATCAGAGCGGGTCCACCTGCGCCCAGCTGAGCCAGGAGAACGATCGAGATCTTCGTCCAGCGTGCGTCGCCCAACCAGTTGACCGCGGGTATGTGGAACAGCCCAAGCACGTAGTCCACGAGCCCGAAACCGGGGTTGAGCAGCACGATGAAAATGAAGGTCAGCGCGAACAGCGGGATGATTGTCGGCAGATAGAAGGCTGCCCTATAGATGGCGACCTCGCGAACGTTCTGATTCATCAGCAGAGCGAGCACGATCGCCACGACCACGCCTATGGGCACGGCGAGCGCGGTGTAGTAGAGCGTGTTGGAAAGCGACTGCCAGAAAAGCGGATCTTTGATCAAGTGTTGGTAGTTGTCGAGCCCCGCCGCGGTCGCGTCTCCGAAACCGGAGTAGTGCGTGAAGCTGAGATAGAGCGAATACACAATCGGATACACGGTGAAGGCCAGGAATCCGATGACCCACGGCGCGATGAAAGGCAGCGCCGTGCGTAGATTCCGCCGATCGTCTTGGCTGAGGCGAAAGCGGCGGAGGCGAGGAGCGGCGATCAACGCCGCTCCTCTGTTACTGACTGCCTCCTCACGTAACGCTTACGCAGCAAGCGGGCAGTATTGCTGCAACTTGTCATTGGTCGCGGTTGCCGCGTCCTTCAACGCTACCGCGGGATCCTTGCTGTGGCGCAGGGCCGCGTCCTGTGCCGTGCTGAGCTGATCCCAGTAGAGACTTCCTACCGGAAGTGCAGGCCGGCTGTGAGCCGACGGCAACAGTTTGACGAAAAGGCTGAGGTCTCCCTGGTAGAGGCTGCTGTCGGAAAGCAGGGGCTTCCAGGTCGGCATGTGCTGGGTCTCCTTGGTGTAGACCCGCTGACCCGCTTCGCCGGCGAAGTACTTCATGAACTCGTATCCCCCCTTGGCGTTCTTGGCGCCCTTGGGGATCACGACTGACCAACCTCCGGCCCAGGTTGCGGGTTGGTCGCCCTCATGCGGCACGGGGATGTAGGTGATTCCGTAATGAAGATTCGGTTTGTACTGTGGGAACCAGCTGAGCACCCAGGGGCCTGTAACCACAAAGCCGATGTGCCCCGTCAGGAACGCGTCCTGCTCGGTTGGCAACGGTGGGGTGGTCGGGGCGTAAGTGCTTAGGAAGGTCTGGAGCGCGTCGACCCCGAGTGCTCCCGACCAGTTCCAGAACATGTCCTTGAACGCCTGCACGATTTTGGGGTCATCTGGTGTCACCTTGCAGGAGCTGGCGTCGAAGAAGCTCCCTCCGTAGGCAAAGCCCCACGTGTAGTGCCAACCCTGGCTGAGCGCAGGCACAAACCCAATCACCGTGTACTTACCAGAGGCATCCTTCTTGTTGAGCTTGTTCGCCATAGTGCGAATCGTGTCAATCGTGGGCGGACCTTTCGAGATGTCCAGCGCGCTCGCGTCAACCCCTGCTGCCTGCAGCATGTCCTTGTTGTAGAAGAGGGCGCGCGCGTCGGTGTCGAATGGAAGCGCGTAAGGCTTGCCCTTGAAGAGGGCCTCTTTCCATGCGAAATCCAGGTAGTTGCCGGACTCGCTTGCCGCGCCGAAGGAGCTCAGGTCTGTGAGAACGCCGGCGGCCGCTCGCTCAGCGACGGTGAAGCGGTCCAACTCGTAAACGTCTGGACCCGTACCGCCGCGTACAGCGGTCGTCAGCTTCGCGATGTCGGTCTCCGACCCCGGCACCGCGACCATCTTCACGCAAGATGTGGTGCTCTGTTTGTTGAAGGCGGTGACCATGTGCGCCATGCTGTCCGTGTCGGGTGGCGTATGCGAGGTCCAGAAGAGAACCTGCGTCGTACCCGAGTTGCAGCCGGCGAGTGGTGGGGCTGATGTGCCGCCGCCGCTGTTGCAGGCGCCGACGACAATCAGCAGGGTGATCAGCGAGGCTTTGACCCCTCGCGCCGGAAGTAATGTCATGGCGTTCTCCTCCGTCGCAATGACCATGGACCCCGCGCCTTCTTCCCAGTGGCCGGACCGGGGCGAGAGTGCGCCGGCGCAGGACCGCGATTACTCCATCGAAACCGACCCCGATGGGCCAAGACGCAAACTAACATTGCAGATATGACATGTCAAGAGCACCCCTTTGAAGAAAGGAAACATGCGTTTAGACATCGTCGTGACAGCCGGATTGGCTACGACCTAGATGTATTAAGATGTCTTAAGGCAAGCGCATTACAGTCATGAATCCTCACCGCCACCTTCTGTACGAGCGGCTTTACAACTACGTCCTGGACGACATTCGGAAGGGCAGCCTCCGCAGCGGCGATCGTGTTCCATCGGAGAAAGAGCTGGCTCGCAAGCACGGTGTGAGCCGCATCACCTCCATGCGAGCGCTCCAGAACCTCGAACACGCAGGGCTCGTTGAGCGGATCCGGGGCAAGGGCACTTTCGTAGCGCGGGACTTGGGTCGACTGCCAGAGCTCGTTGACGGAGAACAGCAAACTCGCTCGCGGCGCCTGGCTGCGCGGATAGCATTCCTGGTCCCGGACCCTTCTCCGGCTTATGGCCTTGAGCTGTTGAACGCCATCGAAGAGAGGGCCGGTGAAAACGGATTGAGCCTTGTCGTGAAGCGCAGTCGGGGCGAGCAGGAAGTAGAGGAGCGGGCGATCGACGCATTGATGCGCTCAGGCTCCGTCGACGGCCTGATCGTCTTTCCCGTGAACGGCGAGTTCTACAACGCAAGCCTGCTGCGACTCGCACTCGCGAAGCGTCCTCTGGTGCTTGTAGATCGACACCTGAAGGGCATCGCGGCCAGCTCCGTTTGCACGGACAACGTGGCCGCCGCAAGAGAGCTGACTGGATACGTTCTTGATTCCGGCCACAAACACGTTGCCTTCGTCTCATCACCGCCTGCGAACACATCCAGCATCGAAGACCGACTGCATGGCTATCGCGGCGCGTTCAGCCAGCGTGGTCTTGGGCTTGACGGGCAGCACCTTTTGACCGACCTGACCTCCGGCTATCCCAATCCTGAGAGCCGGATTCCGGCTGACCGCGAAGCAATCCGTGCGTTTCTAGAGAGCCGCAAGTCGATCACCGGCTTCGTCGCTTCCGAATACCCGATAGCGCTGATCATCAGAGACGTCCTCCGCGGCATGCAGCGCCTCGAGGGGACGATGATCGCCTGCTTCGACTCCCCCCGTGGTCAATTCGTCGAGCCACGCTTTACTCACATTCAGCAAAACGAGCGCGAGATGGGACGCCGGGCCGTGGATATGCTGCTTGCGCAGCTCGACGGGCAGCGGACACCAAGCCAGACCATTGTCCCGTACGAGTTGGTGAGTGTCCCCGAGGCAGCCGCAGTCCCCTAGAGCAGACTTCGCCGCCCCGCGGCGTTTTCAGCCAGCAACCGGTATGGATAATCCGGAGTGTCCGGTGCGCTGACAGCGTCGAGCCTCAGACGCTGTTCCTGGTTCAGTGAGAGGTCTGCAGCCAAAAGGTTGTCGCGAAGCTGTTCAACGGTTCGAGCGCCAAGCAGAGGTGCAGCCACCCCTGGGCGGTCGGCAAGCCAGCGGAGAGCAACCCGCGCGGCCGGAACCGCAAGCTCGGAGGCGACAGCCTGCACGGCATCGACGATCCGCCACGTGCGCTCGAGGTTGCGGCGGTCGTAGGCCTCCAGTCCTCTATTGGGGTCTTCCCCAAGACGCGTCGCACCCGTCGGGGCGGTCTCGCGCGTGTACTTACCGGACAGCCAGCCCTGCCCGAGCGGCCCCCACGGCAAGATCCCGAGCCCCTCCTCCAGACATACAGGTACCAGCTCCCACTCGATCTCCCGGGCCAGCATGTTGTACTGCGGTTGCAGCGAAACCGGCGCCGACAGAGCCAGATGCCTCGCGGTCAACACCGTTCGCTCGAGCTGCCAGCCGGTGAAATTGGACACGCCGATGTAACGAACCTTGCCCGACCTCACGAGCATTTCGAAGGCAGCTAGAGTCTCCTCTATCGGGGTCGCCGGATCCCACTGGTGTGCTTGATACAGATCAACGTGGTCGGTCCCCAGTCGCCGCAGGCTGCCCTCGCAAGCGCGAATGATCCAGCGACGCGATAGACCTTCGGAGTTGCCGGAGTCATCCATCCGGCCCCGGCATTTGGTCGCCAGGATGATCGAGTCGCGCATCGCAGGATGCCGCTGCAGCCATCGTCCGATGATTTCCTCTGAGGTGCCGCGCGGCCCCGCCGGCGGGTACACGTCGGCGGTATCGATCAGATTCCCGCCGCTCTCGACGTAGTGGTCCATAAGGGCGTCTGCCGATGTCTCATCGGCTTCCTGTCCGAAGGTCATCGTCCCGAGCGCAAACTCCGAAACCAACACGCCCGTTCGACCAAGCAAGCGCTTTCGCATCTTCAGCCCTCCAGTCCGAATCGCGCGGCGAGCTTCGCCAGGTTTGCATAGCTGATCGCCACGCTTTCCATCGGGTCTCGCCGCGGCTGATCCTGCTCCACCACCAGCCATTTGGTCCCCGCGTAATGGCAGGCGCTCAAGATTTCAGGCCAGTCGAGGTTGCCTTCCCCGATCTCGGAATCGACCGGCTGGCCTCGATCGATCGCCATGTCCTTGAGATGCACAAGCGGGGCTCGCTGCTTGTATCGGCGGATCCACGCGGCTGGGTTGGCGCCGCCGTATTGCAGCCAGTATGTGTCCAGCTCTGCCTGGAGCGCATCAGGTGAAGCCGACGCAAACAGGATCTCCAGTCCGGTTTGTTGACCGAATCGCTCCAGCTCGTGGCTGTGATTGTGATAGACGAGCTGCAGCCCAGACGGGCGCAGCCGACTCGCGAGCTCGGCGGTTTGAGCGCCGAATCGCCGGAAGCCCTGCTCCGACCGATACTCTTCGGGCAGGGTAGGTATGACCACGTACTGGCAGCCCCACTCGCTGCACTCGGCAGCAACGCTGTCGAGATCATTGACCAGGCGATCGAGCTGCGCGTGAGCCGCGCACGCGATCATTCCTGCTCTCTTCAGCTCTTCGCCGAAGCGACCTACCGTCTTCGGACCCAGGCCGGCAACCTCGACCGACCGGTAGCCGATTTCGCGCAAGCGGCCGAGTATGCCGCCGAGGCGCGAAGGGTCCTGGAGCATGGTCCGAATCGTGTAGAGCTGGACGGCGATCACGTCGCGACCACCAGGTTGTCATCCAGCGGTAGCAGGGAAGGCGGCCGGCAGTTGCTCCGAACCTCGACATGCCGGCCGGCGGTGTACGACTCCTGGATTGACTCCATGACATCGAGCACGTGGTATGCGAGCTCACCGCCGGCGCGGGGGTTCTCGCCCCTGCCAATGGCAAGCGCCATCTCAGCTACACCGAGCCCGCGGAAATTGGCGGGACCGACGGTGTGGTGGTAAAGGAGTGGAACTTCTCGCCAAAATGACTCGTCCTCGTTGGGTCGTATCCTCACCGGGCCGCGGAAATAGTTGGGATCGGGAACGCTCAAAATCCCTTTGGTGCAGTAGATCTGCATGTTGGGGAGGTCGTGGCCCCAGATTCCGAAGCTGTTGATGAGAGTCACCTGGGTGCCGCTCTCGAACTCGATTAAAGCCGCCACGAAAGTGGGTGTGCTCACCTTGAAAGTCTCGCCCGCTCTCGGCCCACTGTCTGCTGTGCGCGTCGGATAAAGGACGCGTGCCATTCCCGCAACGCGCCGCACCGCGCCTAGCAAACAGACGAGGGTGGTGATGTAGTAGGGCCCGACATCGAGTAGTGGGCCGCCGCCGGGCTCGTAGAAAAAACCAGGATTCGGATGCCAGTTCTCAGGGCCACGATTGAGCATGAAAGCGGATGCGGCCAGTGGTTCGCCCAGGTCGCCCTGATCCATAAGGCGAAGGCAGGTCTGAATTCCCGCGCCGAGAAAGGTGTCTGGTGCGCACCCGACCTTGAGGCCGCTGGACGCAGCCGCGTCCAGAATCAGCCGACCGTCGTCGCGGGTCGTAGCCAGCGGTTTTTCCGTGAACACGTGCTTCCCGGCGCGAAGGGCCGCCAGACTGATCTCAGCGTGTGCGAGTGGGATGGTCAGGTTGACGACCAACTCAACTTCGTCGGACCGGAGTAGTTCATCGGTGGTGCATGCATGCGGCACCCCGAATTCCTTCGCTCGTGCTTGCGCCCTCTCCAAGACCTGATCCGCGCAAGCCACAACCTTTAGATATGGCGAGGCGTTCATGTTCCTCAGGTAGGCCTCGCTGATGGTGCCGCAGCCGACGACACCAACACCAACCGGAACGTTCACTCGCGCGCCACCGGATAGACAGGCTAACGTTCTCGAGGACGTGGGGACGCTCGCCAAAACGGATCCGGAGGCCAAGTTGGGCCACCTCATGAACGCCGTAGAGCGCGAACACGCGCCCCTCGAGCTGGCGGCATACACCGTGCGCGGCGAACCGGTCCTGTTTGCCGAGGCGGCGAGTGGCGACTACCGGCCTTTCAATGTTGGGGATAAATGGGGCCCACCCTGGGGCACAACCTGGCTTCACGTGCTGGGACGAGTTCCTACGGAATGGATCGGAAAAAGCGTGGTCGCCGTTTTCAACATTGGATTCGACGGGCACGTCGGGTTCACATGCGAGGCGCTCGCGTGGCGGGACGGCAAGCCCTGGCGCGGGGTGGATCCCAATCACCGCTGGCTGCCGATCGACTCGACCGAGGTCGACTTCTACCTCGAAGCATCCGCCATCCCCACGGCTGTGGTGGCTGGGCCCGCGGAGGCTCCGTCGATGATCGCGCTCCGTGAGTCCGCAGAGCCCATTTTTGTTTTCCGGCAGGCCGAGCTGCGAATCCAGGATCAATTGGCTCGAAAGGTGGCCCTTGATTTCAAAATCCTTTACGAGCTCGCGGTCGCGCTGCCTGAGGGGAAGCGGCGCGCCGAGATCTTCGAAGCGCTGAATCGATTCGCACGCAGCAACGATCCCGAAGACCTGGCGGGAGCTGTCCGACCGAGCACATCGACCCATCGGATCACCGCGGTTGGACACGCGCACATCGACACCGCATGGCTCTGGCCACTTCGCGAG
>VBHX01000123.1 GCA_005879945.1 Chloroflexota bacterium
AACGTTCCGCTGATCGAGCGTGTAGAGCAGTAGCAGCGACGGGATCACAAGCGCAAGCGCCACAGCGGTTATCACCAGCAACACGCCTTCGATCTCGGGCGCCCCTGCCGCCTCCTGAATCGTGAGGCGGCCGGGCAGCACGTAAGGGGCCTGGCCGAAGCCCCACGCAAAAACGAACGATCCGACACCAATGACCGTCAGCACGCGAAACCAGCGGTACACACGCCGCCACATGAGAACCGCGACTGCAAGAACGGCAAGCACGGCCGTGGCGGCGAAAGGCAGCCCTAGCCCCAACACCATGCCGCGAAAAACGGCCGGGCTCTCGGCGGCGATCAATAGCAGCGTGACCAACGCGACCGCGAGCAGCGCGACCGCCGCCACCACCGCGCGGATGCGAAAGTACTCGACCAGGTCCGCGCCCTTGGAGCCGGGAACCTTGTACCGGCGCGCGTCTCCCACCAGGAAGGACGCGCCGCTGAACGCGGTGGCCGCCAATGCGACAACGCCGAACGCGATGGCGAGAGGATCGAGGCACGCCTGCCAGACCGGGACCACGGGGCTGCCGACTCCGACCCTTCCTGAGGCGATGGCGCCAAGAGCCGCCGAGAAGCTGAACGGCGCCAACAGCGAGGAGATCCCGAACACTCGTGAGGCCAGCAGCCGGCTGCGCGAAGTTGTCGCGACCTTGCGAAACGCGAAGAATGCCCCGCGCAGGATGAGCCCGATCAAAGCCAGCGCGAAGAGCGGATAAAGGCTCAGGAACACCGACTCGAATAGCAGAGGGAAGCCAGACCAGCAGATAACGGCCGCGAACGCCAGCCAAACGTTGTTGGCCTCCCACACCGGCGCCATGGCGTGGTCGATGAGTGCCCGCACCTCGGCGGTGTGCTGGAAGCGTCCCGCGATCAGGTCCCATATGCCGGCGCCATAGTCGGTGCCTCCCGCGGTGCTGTACACCGACACCGTCAGCAGCAGCACGCCCGCGACGCCGTCGTCGACCAGAGCGTTCATGCGGGTCGCGGGCCGTACGGTGCGACCACCTCAGGGCCGGGCAGCTCCTGCTCGGGCCGGCCCGCATCCTCCAGGCGCCACCGCTTCGAGAGCCGCAGCAGGACGGTGATGAAGAAGTACCCGATCACCGCATAGAGCACCAGGAGCGCGCCGAACATGACCCAGATGTTCAGCGCATTGACTGGGTTCACCGCGTCCGACACGCGCATGAGGTTGTGCACGATCCACGGCTGACGCCCGACCTCGGTGGTGACCCAACCCGACTCGATGCCGACGTATGAGCCGACTCCGGCGAGCGCGGCTGCTCGAAAGAACCACACCGAGCGCGGCAGGTCGCGCGTGCGGATCCACGTCACCGCATACCACAGGGTGAGCAGACACGCGATTGAGCCGAGCCCCACCATCACATCGAACGCCAGGTGCACCATGCCGGCTTCGACCACGCTGGGACGTGCGTCGGCGTTAAAGCTCGAGAGGCCGCGGACGACCGTGTCCGGCGAGAAGCCGGCGAGCAGCGAGTCGAGCGTTGGGATCGACAACCCGAATACCACCCGGCCGTCGCCGCCCAAAATGCCGCCCAGGACCTCCGGGTTGTGGCTCTGCGTGGTCCACGTGATTTCCATCGCGGCGAACTTGGCGGGCTGATCTCCGAAGACGCCCCGCGTCGCGATGTCGCCGATCACGAACTGGATCGGGGCGAGCACTGCGCCCAGCGTGAACGGAAGAATAAAGCCAAGCTTGTGATAGCGGTCCCTGCGGCCCTTGAGCCAGCCGACCGCGTACACCGAGGCAACCATGAAACCCGCCGTCATGTACAGCGCCACGATCAAATGCCAGAACTCGTATCCGAGCGCGGACGTGAAGATCGCGCCCAGCACACTGACATTGATGGGTCGGCCATCTGGTCCCAGCTGAAAACCACCCGGTGTGTTCATCCAGGAGTTCGCGATGATAACCCCGAACGCGCCCAGCACGCCCGCCGGCGGCAGGACCCACCCCAGGCGGTAATGAACTTTCGGCGGCAGCCGCGTCCACCCGTAGAGGTAGATGCCGATGAAGATCGCTTCCAAGAAGAACGCCACGCCTTCGATGGCGAACCCAACCCCGAAGACATCGCCGAAGCGGCCCATCATCCGCGGCCACAGGATTCCGAACTCGAAGGAAAGGATGGTGCCGGTCACCGCACCGACCGCAAACTGCACCGCCATCACGACGGACCACCGGCGCGCGAGTTTCAAAGCGACAGGGTCGTTGCGTCGTAGGCCGATCCCCTCCATCACGACCGTGAGCAGCGGGAAGGCGACACCGAACGGCACCAGGAGGATGTGGTAGGCAAGCGTGAACGCCATCTGGATGCGGCTGGGCAGCAATGCCGCCGGCGGTTCGGCGGCCGTCGCGAGCACGGTCAAGTGTGTTGCAGCGCCGGCGATTGACTGCAGCTCACCGAACATGGTGCTGGCTGCCTAAGTATTGCGCCTTACATATAGAAAACGCGCGAGGCGGTCAGCGGTTCGGGCACCACAGCTTGTGCTGGTTGCGCTGTCCGCACGACCAACACAATTCGTGATCGACAGTCGCTGGCGCGCTGGAAATGAACTTGATCGTGGTAATCAATGCCGCACCGCCAGTGGCAATGAGCATGAATGTTTTAGCTATCACGCTATATACAACGGCGCCTGCACCACGAATGTTTCGTGGGGGTTGGGGCCTATGGGGCCTTAGCACTGACGGACGCGGCCGCCTGGGTCGCACCATTCTCGCCGCCGCCGGCGGGTGTCTGCCGCTGAATCCCGGTCGCCGCGAGGATCTGCTCCTCGTCCAGTGAGTCGTCCTTCAAGACCGCGCGAGCGAGGGAGTCGAGCTGTGAGCGGTGCTCGGTGAGCAGGCGCATGGCATCGGCGAAGCACTCGTCCGCGATGCGCTTGACCTCCATGTCGACCTCGCTTGCGGTTGCCTCGCTGTACGGGCGCACCATGCCGAGCCCTGAACCGCTGTCTTCAGCAAATGCCAGCGGTCCGATCTTCGGGCTCATGCCCCATCGCACCACCATCTCGTGAGCGATCTGCGTGACCTGCTGGAGGTCGTTCGCGGCGCCAGTTGACACGTTGTTGTAGACGAGCTGCTCGGCGGCGCGGCCACCGAGGGCGCCGATGATTCGCGCCCGAAGATAGTCCTCGCCGTAGTTGAATCGATCGCCAATCGGGCTCTGGACGGTCACCCCAAGTGCACCACCGTGAGGAATGATCGTGACCTTTCGCACCGGGTCGGCACCGGGCACGAGCAGGCCCAGCAGCGCGTGGCCGGACTCGTGATACGCGATTCGCTCGCGGTCGCTCGGCGACAGCATCAGGTGACGCTCGGTGCCGAGCAGGATCCTGTCGATCGCCTCGAAAAAGTCTGTGGCTGACACCACCGTCTCGCCTTTGCGCGCCGCGCCGAGCGCAGCCTCGTTGACAAGGTTGGCGAGGTCAGCTCCCACCAGGCCTGGGGTCGCCCCAGCGATTTGATCGAGGTCGACGTCCGGGCCCAGCGGAACCTTGGCGGCGTGGATCTTGAGGATCGCGGTTCGGCCCCGCCGGTCGGGCGGCTGCAACGTGACTCGCCGGTCGAAGCGCCCTGGCCTCAGCAGAGCCTGGTCGAGGACATCGGCGCGGTTGGTCGCGGCCAGGACGATCACTCCCTTGCCGGGCTCGAAGCCGTCCATCTCGGTCAGGATCTGGTTGAGCGTCTGCTCCTGCTCGTCGTTGCCGCCGATACGCAAGCCAGCGCTCCGGCTGCGGCCGATGGCATCCAGTTCGTCGATGAAGATGATCGCGGGCGCCGCCTGGCGCGCCTTCATGAAGAGATCGCGCACGCGCGAGGCGCCGACTCCGACGATCGCTTCAACGAATTCCGAGGCCGATTGGCTGAAGAAGGGAACCTTGGCCTCGCCCGCCACGGCACGAGCGAGGAGAGTCTTGCCTGTTCCCGGCGGCCCGATCAGCAAGACGCCTTTGGGCACCATGCCACCGAGGCGTTGATATTTCTGCGGCTCACGCAAGAAGTCGACGAGCTCTTGCAGCTCCTGCTTGACCTCGTCGATTCCGGCGACGTCGGCGAACGTGGTACCTGGCGTCTCGGGGTTGTACAGGCGGGCGCGGCTTTGACCAAACGACCCGAGCAGGCCGCCGGCGCCGCTGGCGTTCCCGATGCGTCTGAACAGGTACAGGACTCCAAAAACGATCAGCAGGGTTGGTCCAAAGCTCAGGAGGAGCGTTTCCCAGAAAGGCGGGGGTGGGTTCTCGGGCTTGGCGTTGATGGTGACGCCGTGCTGCTCGAGCAAGGGTTCCAGGCCGTCGTCCGCAAACGATGGCCGCTGCGTCGTGAAATGAGTAGCGGTGACGCCGGTTTTCGTCTCGTTTACGGGAGTCTTTGTCACACCGGTGATCGCATCACCTGTCGTTGTGACGCTGATTACGTTTCCGGCCGTGACCTGCTGCTTGAATACGTCGTACGGCAGCGTGACCGTCGTCGGCTGAGCAGGCGCCAGCAGTACGTTGGTGATGATGATGTTGGCGAGCAGGATGATGCCGAGGGTTATCCACAGTCGGGTGGACCGAAGCGGGTTGGGCGGCGCGGACGGGGACGGCGGCTTTGACGGATTTGGCGGATTTGATGACATCGGCTTCTAGAGGTTAGATCGTTTTGAGTGAATCGAGCGGAGCGGGAGCCCTGATCAGGGAGGCGGTGAGCTCATGGGCGGGGGTGGAAGCGGTACCGCATCGGTTCGGCGGCCTCGAGTACCGCTACGGCCGCAAAGAGATGGGCCACGTTCACGGCGACCGCCTTGCCGATCTGCCCCTTCCTCGCAAGCTCCATGATGAGGTGATCGCCGATGGTCGCGCCCAGCCTCATCACGTCCTGCCCAACACCGGGTGGGTGAGCTGCTGGATGGACGGGCCCGATGACGCCGCTTCCGTGATCGAGCTCTTTCGGCTCCAGTACCAGCGCTACTCCTCAAAGAAGTCGAGTTAGGAGTTAGCGGCTCTCGGCCGCCACCTGCTCGATTGCGTTCAGCTGGCGCACCAGCAAGAGGCTGAAGTCAGGAGCGAAGTTCTCAGGCTCCTCGGCGGCAAGTCTGTAGTGTGGGATTTCGTCATCCGCTGTGGAAGCCCGGGCGAAGAGATCGTTCAGGTCGCTGACGAGAGCAGCGCCCACCTGGTCGTGCTGGGAAGCAACCGCCACAGCTCGCAGCACAGCCCGGTGCTCGGCTCCACCGCAGCCTACCTGGCGACACACTCGCGAGCCCCCGTCTTGGCCATGCGATCGCGCGGCGCCACCTCCAACGAAACCGCCTCAGTCGGCGCATCTCAGCAAGGCTGATAAGAGTCAGCGTCGTTCGGTCGTTTGTGGCTTCTCCATAAGGGCCACCAGCGACTCCATGAACTCTGCGGCGCGCGCACCGTCGACGCGGCGGTGATCGCAGCTGAGGCTCATCATCATCGTGGGCCTCACGGCCGGCGCCCCCTGCACGGCGACCACTCGGTTCGTGATGCGCCCGACCGCGAGGATGCCGGCCTGGCCGTCGGTGAGGATCGCGGTGAATGCGTCCACGCTGTACATTCCCAGGTTGCTCACTGTGAATGTGCCAGCTGTCAGGTCGGCTGCTCGCAGCTTGCCCAAGCGGATCCGGTCGAGCAGCTCTTTGCGCCGAGCTACCAGCTCGTTGATGCTCAATCGATCCGCGCCGTAGATCACGGGCACGAGCAGCCCATCCGGTACCGCAACCGCAAGGCCGATGTTGATGTCGCTCGCGGAGCCGTTCATGCGCGGGTGGCGCGTCAGCGCGGCCGCCACCGCATGGACGATCAGGTCCGTGTACGTGGCCTCCACTGGTCCACGTGCACGTTCGGCTACCAGGTTCGACGCATCGACCTCGCGCATGACGAAGAAATGCGGCGCGTCACGCCAACTCCTGGTGACGTTCTCCGCCATCGCACGCCACAGCGCAGGCTCGGCGGGAGCCACGGTCGCGCCCGATGCCTGGAGCACATCTTGCTCGACGACCGCCCCGTCCGGTCCCGTTCCCGCCAACCGGGAGATGTCCACGCCGTGCTCCTCTGCGAGCCTCCTCGCCTTCGGCGAGGCCGGCGGGCGAGACGTCGCAGCGACTGGCAATACGGGGCTAGGCTCTCCCCACCGGCCCTGCCGGCCACCTCCCCGCGGGCGGGGAGGAGGAGATTCTCCGGGGGCCAGGATCAGCGCGATCAGGTGGCCGACCGCAACGTCATCGCCTTCCGCGGCGGTCATCGCGCTCAGCGTGCCGGTCCCAGGGGACTCCACCTCGACGGTCGCCTTGTCGGTCTCGACCTCCATCAGCGGCTCGCCTTTGGCAACCTGGTCGCCTTCTTGCTTCAGCCAGCGGACCAGCTTGCCCGTGTCCTGGGCCATGCCGAGCGCCGGCATGACCACCTCAGTCGCGATGAGCTCTTACCTTTGCGCCTTCGCGTTTGGCGGCCTGAACCACAGGACTCTGCCCGTCGGCATTCAGGTTCGACTGGGTCTCGCGAATCGTCGGCAGGTGGCCGCCGGCGGTGTAGTAGCGCCGGCCCGCGACGAGCAGCTCTTCGGCAGGGAAGCGTGTGATGACCTCGGCGCCGTCCTTGGTCACGACCATCTGCTCCTCGATCCGCGCTGCCGACCATCCATCAGTCGCCGGCCAGAAGGTCTCCAGCGCGAACACCATGTTCTCCTCGATCACCTCAGGGTGGTCGAGGGAAACCAGGCGCGAGAACACCGGCTTTTCCCAGATCGACAGGCCGACGCCGTGGCCGAGCTGGAGCGCGAAGGCCTGCTCCTCGTTCGCGAAGCCGAACTCCTGCGCCTTCGGGAAAATACTCGTGACCTCGGCCGTGCTGGTGCCCGGCTTCACCAACGCTATTGCTTGATCCAGGTAGTCCCGGCAGCGCTTGTACGCATCGACCATCGCGCGCGACGCGCTGCCGACCGCGAACGTCCGGTAGTAGCACGTGCGGTACCCGTTGAATGAATGCAGCACGTCGAAGTACGCGGGATCGCCGGGTCGCAGGGCACGGTCGGAGAAGTTGTGCGGGTGCGGACTGCAGCGTTCACCTGAGATCGCGTTGACGCCCTCGACGAACTCGGACCCCTGGCGGTACAGGCTGTTCGCCACCACCGCGACGCAGTCGT
>VBHX01000124.1 GCA_005879945.1 Chloroflexota bacterium
ACGCTCCCCCGACGACGATCATCAGCACCCCCGCCACAAGCAGCAGGCGCCCGGCGTCCGCCACGCGTCTAGTCTGCTCCTCTACTCACGTCGGACTCCCCACCCCGGCCGCTGGGCGGCCGGACCTCCCCGCGGGGGCGGGGAGGAGATTAGAGAAGGCGAGTCTGCTGCGGGCCCGGATCCGGCGGGTCGATGCCCATGTGCCGGTAGGCGAGCTCCGTGGCCACCCGCCCGCGTGACGTCCGGGCCAGGAAGCCGATCTGGATGAGGTAGGGCTCGTGCACGTCCTCGATCGTCTCCGGCTCTTCGGACAGCGAGGTGGCGATTGTGTCGAGTCCGACCGGCCCGCCCTTGAACTTCGTGATCACGGTCGAGAGCAGCTGGCGGTCAAGGGGTTCCAGCCCGAGGTCGTCGATGTCGAGCATCGCGAGCGCAGACCTCGTGGCGTCCGCGGTGGCTCGTCCGTCGCCTCGAACCTGCGCGTAGTCGCGCACGCGGCGCAGGAGCCGGTTCGCGATGCGCGGTGTGCCGCGCGCGCGCCTTGCGATTTCCGAGACCGCATCCGGATGAATCTCGATTTCGAGAATGCGTGCCGAGCGCCGCACGATGCTCTCGAGCTCGGCTTTGCTGTAGAAGTCCAGCCGGTACACCGCGCCGAACCGATCGCGCAGCGGACCACTGAGCAGTCCCTGGCGCGTCGTCGCGCCGACGCATGTGAAATGCGGAAGGGGCAGCGTCGCGGCGCTCGCCCCCACTCCCTTGCCGAGTACCGCATCGAATCGGAAGTCTTCGAGGGCTGGATACAGCGACTCTTCGACGACGCTGTTGAGCCGGTGGATCTCGTCGATGAAGAAAACGTCGCGCGTGGAGAGATTCAGAAGGATCGATCCGAGCGCACCCTGATGGTCGATCGCGGGTCCCGATGACACCTTGATCGCCACGCCCAGCTCGTTTGCGATGATGTGCGCGAGGGTCGTCTTCCCCAGACCCGGTGGCCCGCACAGCAGAACGTGCTCCACCGGCTCGCCACGCCGACGCGCGGCCTCGAGCAGGATGCCCAGGTTTTCGCGGACCTGCTGCTGGCCGATGTACTCGGAGAGCAGTCGCGGTCGCAGGGTGAGATCGAACTGCTCGTCGTCGGCGCGCGCATCGAGGACTACGTCTTTGTCGGTCACTTTCTTCCCAAGGCTTTCAGCGCGAAGGCCAGCGCCTCTTGCGTCGACGGCGATGCCTTCCAATCCACCGACTCGATTCCGGTGCGGGCTTCTTGCGGAGAGAAGCCTAGGTTGCGCAGCGCCGACTCAACCGCTTTCGGCACGGCGCCGTCGCCTGCCAGAGCCGCGGCGCGCGTGACTACCTCGACTTCACCCAACGCGTCGAGCTTCGGTTTCAGCTCGATGATCACCTTGGCGGCCGTGCGCGGTCCGACGCCGCTCGCTCTGCGTATCGGCGCCGCGTCCTCGCTCACGATCGCCCGCTTGAGCACCTCGAGGCTTGCCGCACTGAGGATGTTGAGGCCGACCTTCGGCCCGACGCCGTCGACCTGGATGAGCATCTCGAACAGGTCCAGCTCCTCGACCGAAGCGAACCCATAGAGCCCCAGCTGGTCTTCGCGCACGTGGGTGTGGATGTCGAGGTCGACTTCACCACCAGGCGCGGGCACCTTCTGGCGCGTGGTCGTGCTCACGCTGACCATGTACCCGACTCCGCCCACGTCGACCACGACGAAATCCGGCCCCGCCCTTCTCACCTTGCCGCTGAGGTGCGCGATCACCGCGCGTACGCCCGTGAGAACTGCCGGCTCCGCGCGTGGCAGACGGCGATCGCAATTGCGTCCATCGCGTGGTTGTCGAGTTTGCCATCTGGCAGCTTGACCTGGGCGGCGAGCATCCGCGCGATCTGTTCCTTGTCCGCCTTGCCATAACCGGTGAGGACGATCTTCACCTGCGCCGGTTTGTACTCGAACACCGGAATGGCGCACTCCTCCAGGACTGCGAGGATGGCGCCGCGCGCCTGGGCGACGCCGATGGCGCTCGTCGCGTTGCGCCCCATGAACAATTCCTCGAGCGAAGCCTCGCCGGGTCGGTGCTCAACAAGAAGCGCGCGGAGGTGGCGAGTGATCTTGAGCAGTCGCGCGCCATCTGGGCCTGGGGTCGTGACCAGGGTGCTGCACGAGACCACGTTGCCGGGTCCGGAAAGAAGCGCGAAGCCGGTGCCGGCCAGCCCAGGATCGATTCCTAAGATCAGTCCGTTCGCGTTGCCCGGCATGTATCCATCAGGTTCTATACCTGTGCTGAGACGCGTTCAAGGACGTTGGATGGGATATCAAAGTTGGCGTAGACCTGCTGGACGTCGTCGTCCTCTTCCAGTGACTCCATCAACCTGAGCACACCGACCGCCTTGTCTTCACCGACAGCGACGGTTTGCTTGGGCTGCATCGTGATCTCGGCATTTTCGACCGTGACCCCGAGCGCTTCTAGCGCTGCCTTCACCTTCTCGAAAGCTTGCGGCGGTGTAGTGACCTCGACCGACTTGGCCTCGCCCTGCACGTCGTCGGCGCCTGCCTCGATGGCGGCGAGTCCAACCTCCTCTGGATCCTTGTTGCCGGCGTTCACAGTGATGACGCCCTTGCGCGCGAACATCCAGCCGACGGCGTTCGACTCGGCGAGGTTGCCACCGAATTTCGAGAATCGGTGCCGGATGGACGCCGAGGTGCGGTTGCGGTTGTCCGTGAAAGCGTCGACCATGACGGCGACGCCCGCCGGGCCGTAGCCCTCGTAGCGAACCTCTTCCAGCTTCTCGCCGGCGAGCTCGCCGGTGCCGCGCTTGATCGCGTTCTGGATGCGGTCCGTGGGCATGTTGATCTCACGGGCCTTTTGCATGGCGAGGCGCAGCCTGAAGTTGCCGTCCGGGTTGCCTCCCCCCTCCTTGGCCGCGATCGTGATCTCACGGCTTGCCCGGGTGAAGGCCTGGCCGCGCTTGGCGTCGACGACCGCCTTTTTGTGCTTGATGCCAGCC
Organism: Chloroflexota bacterium; assembly: GCA_005879945.1. Lineage (GTDB taxonomy): Bacteria > Chloroflexota > Dormibacteria > Dormibacterales > Dormibacteraceae > UBA10449. Next base: position 3,019 of record VBHX01000124.1, read on the forward strand.
CATTTGGAGTGGCCAGACATCAGAAATAGCCTCCGAACATGCTTTCGATGATTCTATCGCAGCCGGATTCGAACGAAATTTCTTTTGCCCGCCTGCAGCACGTCGCCGTCGTGAAGGGCGCTCTCGGGTGTGGCTTTCTCGCCGTTCACGCGCACCCCACCCTGGTCTATGAGCCGGCGGGCGTCGCTACGGCTCTTCGCGAATCCCACATCGACCAGCGTCGCCACCAGGTCGCCTGGGTTCGAGACCGTGCGCTCAGCCACCTCCTCGGGCATTTCGCGCCGCCGGAACTTGCGGTCGAAGTCCGCTTCCGCACGCGCCGCGGCCTCTTCCCCATGGAGACGTTTCACGAGCTGGCGCGCGAGCGCGGCCTTTGCATCTCGCGGCTTCATTGCAAGCACGGCCTCGAGCTCTTGACCAGTCAATCCGGAGACGAAGCGCAGATATTTCTCAGTCAGCGTGTCGGGGATCGACATCGTCTTGCCGTAGATCTCTTCTGGCGGCTCGGTCAAGCCGATGTAGTTGCCGAGCGACTTGCCCATCTTCATCGAGCCGTCGGTGCCTTCGAGCAGCGGGAACACCGCGATGTCCTGCGGATCCTGGTCGTAAGCCTTCTGGATCTCGCGGCCGAACAGCAGGTTGAAGAGCTGGTCCGTGCCACCGATCTCGACGTCCGCCTGGATCGCGACGGAGTCGTAGGCCTGGTTGAACGGATAGAGGATCTCGTGGGCGCCGATGGGCGTGCCGGCTTTGATGCGATCGGCGAAGTCCTCGCGCTGAAGCACCTGCTGCAGCGTGGCCTTGCCGAGCAGGCGCAGCACGTCCGCTCCCTTCATCTCGCCCAGCCACTCGGAGTTGCGACGCACCTCGAGGTGCTCGCGGCTCAACACGAGGTGGATCTGATCGAGGTATGTGCGGGCCGCGGCATCGACCTGTTCGCGGGTGAGGATCGGCCGGGTCTCGGAGCGCCCGCTCGGATCGCCGATCATCGCAGTGAAATCTCCGACGATCAGAACGACCGTGTGCCCATCGTCCTGGAACATCCGGAGCACATCGAGGACGACGAGATGGCCCACGTGCAGGTCGGGCGCGGTCGGGTCGAGGCCGAGCTTGACCCGCAGCGAATCTCCGCGCAGCAGGCGCTCACGCAGATGGTCCTCGACGTGGATCTCGACCGCCCGCTCACGCAGGCGCTCGAAAAACTCCCGGCTCACGCGCTACAGGATGCGCCTACGGATTAACTGGGCCGGGGCCGAAATAGATCTGCGGGTCGGCCGGAAGCACCGGCTGGAAGATCGCAATGACCGGCTTGCTCAGTGCCTTCGCCAGCGGCACCGAGAGGTGAGAACCGTTCACCGCGTCGCGAATGTTTTGCTGGTTCGCATCCAGCTGTGAGCCGCCGATCGGGTTGCCTGCCGCCTCCAGCTCGTACGTCAGCAGTACCGACAGCAGGATCGCAGTGATCACTCCGAGCACGACGCCGCCGCCGCGGTTGAACACGATCGCAGGCAGCTGGACCTGGCTGTGCGCAAGCTGACCGGCGCCCTCGATCACGATCATGACCAGGAAGACGATCCCGAAGAAGCCGTAGATGCGTGAATCCGCAGTTGCCACGGCTGACGTTTGCTGCAGCAGTGCTCCCGCCTGCAGCCCCATGTTGGTGGCGGCGACGAATGCGGCATACAACGCCACGAGTCCGATGAGGCGGCGGATCACGCCCGTGAAGTAGCCGCCGACGGCGTAGCCGATCACGAGCACGATGGGAATTAGGTCGACCCAGGTCATGTCATGGCCCTCATCTGAACTTCGCGCCGTGCTTTTTTTCCAGTGCGAGTCTGATCTGAGCCATCACCTTGTCCACTTCGGCGTCCGTCAGGGTGCGCTCGGGGCTCCGGAAAGTCAAGGCAAACGCGACGCTCTTGCGCCCGTCCGCAACCTGCGCGCCACGGTATTCGTCGAACGGCCGCGTGCTCTCGAGAATGTCGCCGGCGACCTCGTTGATGGTTGCCAGCAGAGCCGCCGCGGCGACGTGGTCCTCAACCACGACGGCGAGGTCGCGCTCGATCACCGGGTATCGCGGCAGCGACTCGGCCCGCCTGACGTCGGCGGCAGCGAGCACGGGATCGAGGTCGACCTCCATCGCCACGAGCCGCCCCTCCATGCCCGCACCTGAGACGACGCTGGGGTGCAGCTCGCCCAGGTAGCCGAGCTGGCGCGCGTCGAGAAACACGGCGGCGCAGCGCCCGGGATGGAACAGCTCGGTGGCCGCCCTCTGGTAGGTGCACGATGGCGATCCAAGCTCACGGAGGCAGCCGTCGAGCACCGACTTCATCGCGTAGAAGGCCCGGCGGCCGGACTCGGACGTGGCGCCGGCATCGGCGACCAATCCCAGACGCATAGGCTCCTCCGGTTGCTGCGTGGTCTTGTCGCCTACGCGCGCGAGAAACACCGAAGCGATCTCATACACCTTTACCTCGGTACGACCCACATCATGATTCCGGGCGACCACGTTCACGAGCGAGGGCAGGAGCGACGTTCGCAGTGTGTCCATCTCATCGCTCAACGCATTTGTGACCCGCAGCGCTCGCGCCGCCACCCGCAGCTGCTCGAGCATCCGCCCCGACACGAGGGCCGGGTTCCATGTCTCGGTGAACCCCGCACCGTCCAGGACCTGCCGCGCAGCATCCAGGCGGCGGCCCATGCTCGGGACAGACGGCGTCCAGCGGTCGTGGCGCCGCCCGGGCAACGTCGGCGGGATACGGTCGTACCCGTAGACCCTGCCGACCTCTTCGATCAGGTCCTCCGGGATGCCGACGTCGAGCCGGAACACGGGCGGCAGCACGTCCCACTCCCCATCGCCAAGGATGCGGACGTGGAATCCCAGCTTGATCAGGATCCCCTCCGACTCCTCGAGGGGGACGTGGAGGCCGAGCACCTCGTCCACGAGCCAGGGCTTCAGCCTGATCCGGACCGGAACTTGCGGATGTGGATAGATGTCGGCCCACTCGCGGTGAACGGCGCCGCCAGCAAGCTCGGCGATCATGGCTGCCGCCCGCCTGGCGCCGGCGAGGGCGAGTTCGGCCGGCAGGCCCTTCTCGAAGCGAGCCGACGCTTCAGTACGCAACCCGAAAGCGCGCGCGGTTTGGCGCACGCTCGGACCGTTGAAGGTCGCGGCCTCCAGAAGTACGTCCGTAGTCGCATCGGTGACGGCGGTTTCCTCGCCGCCGATGACACCGGCGATCGCGACCGGCTTCTCGGCGTCGGCGATGACGAGCATGTCTGCCGTCAGCTCGCGTTCGATGCCGTCGAGGCAGAGAAGCTTCTCGCCGGCGCGCGCACGGCGCACGTGCACACGGCCGCCCGCCAGCTTGGCGAGGTCGAATGCATGCAGCGGCTGCGCGTACTCCAACAGGACGTAGTTCGTGATGTCGACGATGTTGTTGATCGGCCGCACGCCGCACGCGCGCAGGCGGCGCTGGACCCACTGCTGGCTGGTACCGACCTTCACGCCGGTGATGACCCCGCCGATGTAGCGGCTGCACAGGTCGGTGTCGTCGATTGAAACCTGGATGAGGTCGCGGCCTGCGGGCTCCGCCTTGCCGGTGAAGGCGGGCATGAAATCGACCTTCATCGTCCGATCGAGACCTGCCGCGAGCTCGCGACCAACGCCCATGTGGCCCATGCAGTCGGGCCGGTTCGAGGTGACCTCTGCATCCATGATCGCTGCGCTCGGGATCACGGTCGTGAGGCGATCGCCCGGCTTGCCCGAGTCGAGGATGAGGATGCCCGAGTGATCGTCGCTGAGCAGGAGCTCCTCCGCCGAGCAGAGCATGCCGCGCGCAGTGAAGCCCGCGATGTTGAGGTCCTTCACGAACTTGCCGTTGGGCACCGTCGTGCCCGGCAAAGCCACCGGCACCAGCGAGCCGGGGACGGCGTTGGGGGCGCCGGCGATGATCTGCTCGGTGCGGTCGCC
>VBHX01000125.1 GCA_005879945.1 Chloroflexota bacterium
CCGCACGTCGGCCGGGTGTTCCACGAGCTCGCGCACGAGCTGTGCGAGGGCCGGTGGGTTGCGTTGGGGGGTGGGGGATATGCGATCTACGAGGTGGCGCCTCGCGCGTGGACATTGTTCTTCGCGGAAATGGTCGAACGGCCCGACCTGGCCGCCGATGTCAACGATTCGTCGAGTGTGCTCCCGGGCGAGGAAGCTCAGGAGCGCGTGTGGGCGGCGCTGAAGAGGGACCTGCGGAGCCTCGGCGACGCGCACGGAATGGACTTCAGCTGACCGCACGTTTCACCTCCCGGCCCCGCGGGGAGGTCCGGCCGCACTGCGGCCGGGGTGGGGAAGAGCAATCTTGAATAACTCAGGGTGAGAGCGCGCCCCACCCACCAACCCCCACCCACTAACCCCCCACCCACCCACTTGCTTGGGGGAACCTTGTCCGCGGTCAACGTAGCCGGCGGGTTCCCGCCCCGGCAACCCAGGTCGTTAAGAACCCCGGCTCGCCCTCAGGATCGCGATCACCGCAAACTGCAGAGGCACCGCCGTCCCGAACACCGCCCCGACCGCCGGCGCCACCCACGCATAGCCGCGCGTGTGCGCGGACGCGAGCACGGCCATGTACGTGCCCGAGCCGACCATTACCAACGCCTGCCACACGATGACCACCTTGAGCCACCGCTCGATCCCGGGCCGGATCAGGCCGGCGTCGTGAGTTCGTAAAGCGTCGCGCAGGAGCACCCGGTACAGGCTGTACTGGATGGCAAGCGCCAGCAGAAAAAAGAAGACCCCGTAGCTGAGATACGCGCTCTCGCTCAGGCGGCCCAGCCGCTCAGGCGGAGTACGTGCGGAGGCAGCGAGTACAGACGCGCGCGCGGAACGACCGCCCGGCCACCGTCACTCGGCCCATCTGCAGGTTGGGCTCAAACCTCCGGTTGACCCGGTTCTTGGCGTGAGAGACGTGGTGTCCGTACTGCGGCTCCTTGCCGCAAATCGCACAGCGTTTGGCCATGAGTCACCTTCAGAGGGGGAAATTGATCGTAAAAAAGACGCCGAAGCTCACCGAGCTCACCCGGGCGTTCTCGAATTGTACCATGGGCTCTCCATGGCCTCGAAAACCCCAACGGCGCTCGGACGAGCTCAGCAGTGGGGTCGGATCGAGGTGTTCCCCTCCGCGGTGGCCGCCATAGCTGGCCACGCCGCCCTCAGCTGCTACGGCGTCACCGGCATGGCCGCGCGAGGGCTTCGGGACGGGGTGGCCGAGCTGCTCCGTCGCGAGAATGTCGACCGCGGAGTCGAGGTCGTCGAGGTCGAGGGCGAGCTGGCCATCGACCTCTACGTGATCGTTCAGTACGGAATGCGGATCTCCGAGGTCGCCCACAACCTTCAGGAGACCGTCAAGTTCGAGGTCGAGCGGGCGGTGAGCGTGCCCGTGCGGGAGGTCAACGTGAACGTCCAAGGCGCTGCTGGGCAGCCTGAGCTGGCTGGCGGCAAACCACGAAGAGGTGAACCGCCTCAACGTGTTCCCGGTCCCAGACGGGGACACGGGCACGAACATGCTGCTCACGCTTCAGTCGGCGGTCGAGGACATCAAAGAATCGAACGCGGCCGAGGTCAGCAAGATCGCCAAGCTCGCGTCGCATGGCAGCCTCATGGGCGCCCGCGGCAACTCCGGCGTCATCCTGTCGCAGATCTTTCGTGGCTTCGCGCGCGCGGTCGAGGGTAAGAGCGAGCTGACTCCGAGAGAGCTCGCTGCTGCTTTCGAAGAGGCCGCCAACGCTGCCTACCGCGCTGTCAACAAGCCCACCGAGGGCACGATCCTCACGGTCGCGCGCGAAGCGGGTAGAGCTGCATCAACCGCTGCCAGCGACGCTGACGCCGGCGTGCCCGGCGTGATCGCCGCCGCGGCCGCGGGTGCGAAGGCGGCCGTCATCAAAACCCCGAGCCAGCTCCAGATCCTCCGCGATGCGGGCGTGGTCGACGCGGGAGGCTACGGCCTGCAGATCATCCTCGAGGGCATGCTCAAGACGGTCGAGCAGGCCGAGTCGTTCAACATCGAGACGACCGCCGGCGTGCCGCGCCCGGCGCAGGTCGTGCTGGATCTGCCCGAGGGCGGTTGGGGCTATTGCACCGAGTTCTTGATCGACGGGACCAAGCTCGACGTCGACAGGATTCGGGGCGAGATCGAGGCAATGGGCAACTCGGTTCTGGTGGTCGGCGAGCCCGAGCTGGTGAAGGTCCACGTCCACACCGACGACCCGACCGGTGTCATCACGCTCGCGGGGCGGTTCGGCAAGCTTCTCAAGCTCAACGTCGGCGATATGTCCACGCAGCACAAGCGCATCCTCGACAGCGAGGCGGCAGCCGGCCGGCCGCCGCGATCGAACGGCGTCGGCCTGGTGGCGGTGGTGGCGGGGAGCGGGCTGGTCGACATCTTCCGAGGTCTCGGGGTCGACGCCATCGTCGAGGGCGGCCAGACCATGAACCCGAGTACGCAGGACATGCTCACCGCCGTCGACGGGGTTCCTTACAACGAGGTCGTTCTGCTGCCCAACAACGGCAACGTGATCCTCGCCGCGAGCCAGGTCCCGAGTCTCACACAGAAGAAAGTCCATGTCATCGAAACCCACAGCGTCCCGCAGGGCGTCGCCGCCGTCGTCGCCTTCCGTCCGGATCGACACGTGGCCGAGAACGTCGCCGCCATGAAGGCCGAGGCGGCGCGGGTCCAGACCATCGAAGTGACACACGCGGTGCGCGACACGCGCTCGAACGGCCTCAAGGTCAAGAAGGGCGACGTGATCGGGCTGATCAACGACAAGCTGGAGTTCGCCGGCACCGACTACGCCGAGGTCGTCAACAAGGCGCTGGGGAAGCTGGGCCCCGACGCCTACGAGCTCGTCACCGTCTACCGAGGCCAGGGTGCCAGCGACGACGAGCTCGCCAACCTGGAGTCCGCGATAAGGGCCAACTTCCCCGGCCTCGAGGTCGAGGTCCAGCAGGGCGGCCAGCAGCACTACCCATTCATTCTCTCCGTCGAATAAGCACGTCGCCCTGGTGACGTCCAAGCGCCGATTCGCGGTGGTCACCGACTCTACCGCCGACCTCCCTGACGAATGGCGCGACCGCTACGGAATCGAGGTGGTCCCGCTGAAGGTCATTTTCGGCAGCGAGACGTTTCGCGATCGCGTGGACATGACCGACGACGAGTTCTTTCGCAGGCTCGCGGCCTCGACCAAGCTGCCGACCACGTCGGCGCCGTCGCCTGGTGAGTTTGCCGAGGTGTACAGCCGGCTGGCCAAGGACTATGACGGCTGCATCTCGATCCACCTGGGCGCGCAGCTGTCAGCGACCGTCGAGGCCGCGCGTGTGGGTGCCCAATCGGTTGAAGGCTTCAGGGTCAACGTCATCGACAGCGAGACCGTCACGATGCCGATCGCCTTTCTGTGCAAGGTGGCGGCCGAGTGCGAAACCCTCGAGGGGGCTACCGCCGCGGTCCAGGAGCGCATACCCAAGTGTCGTGTTCTCGCGTTGCTCGACACGCTCCGCTACCTCGAGATGGGCGGTCGTTTGAGCAGGGCGCAGGCGATGATCGGGACGATGCTCGACCTCAAGCCGCTGCTCCTGGTTGCCGACCGCGAGATCAAGCCGGTCGATCGCGTGCGGACGCGGTCGCGCGCGATCCAGCGCATGGGCGAGTACTTCCGGCGGGAGCTTCCCGTCGAGCACGTTGCGGTGATGCACGCGCAGGCTCCCGACGAGGCCGAGACCATTGCCGCCCAACTCCGTAGCGAGCTTCCCGGCCAGGAACTGGTCGTCGGCAACATCGGCTGCGTCCTCGGCAGCCATACGGGGCCGAAAGCGCTGGGCGTCGTCTACATCAAGAAGTAGCTTCGATCGTCGGGAACTTCACAGAGTGGCCGGGGAGCGGCCACACGCGCAGCACAGGCGGCGTCAGCGCGACGATCCGCGGCACCGCGGCGACTGCCAGCCTGAACGCGCGCTGCTGGCGGCGCCCCCACGCCAGGCCGTATTCATCCCGCAGCGAGTCCGGCAGGAGCCCGGTGGTGACGATCTCGAACGGGACCATCACCGGTCCCGGCAGCAGGCGCAGCGGAGGCCTCACGACCAGACGGGCGAGGTGTCTCGCGCGCTCGCTCACGCGCACCTCTCCGTCCGCGAGCATCCGATGGACGTAATCATCAAAATCGCCCAGCATGGCCGGAAATCGCTCGCGGGGAATGCCTAGCAGCTCGCCCAGCACCTTCGATTCCTGGTAGAAGTCCTCCCGCTCCGAATCACTAAGTGGTTGCACGAACTTCTCGTACGTGACCAACGCCGAGTCGACGAGCGTGGCGTGCACCCAGAGCAGGAGGTCGGGGTCGAGCGCGCGATAGTCCTGGCCCCGCACCCGCGCATGCGCCTGGTTGACTCCACGCGCCGCGGCCAGCGCTGTCTCGCGCTCGCCGAACACGATCGCCATGGTCATCAGCACCGTGCGGCGAAGGCGCCGGATGGGACGCGAACGGAAGTCCGAATGGTCGTCGACGCCCGCCGCCACCTTCGGATGCGCAAGCTGCATCAGCAGCGCCCGCCCGCCGCCCAGCAGCAGGATGTTCTCGCGGCTGACCCGCCTGGTTATCGAGTCTTCGGCGTACAGTCCATCGGCCATCACGCCATTAAACCGCCTCAGCCCGCCTCTACATGCTGTTGGCTTTGGCGACCTCTGAGTTGAAGGCGTCGATCAGCGGCTGGTAGAACGACTTCACCTCGCTGATGATCTTGTCGTAGTTGTAGGCCTCGAGCTTGGCGACGTCCGCCTCCACCGCCTTGACATCCGCCTGGGCCGCGTTCGCATCGCTCTTGATGGCGTCGTCCAGCAGCTTTGCGTTGTCGACGGCCAGTGTCTGCATGTCGGTCATGAGCTGTTTCATCTCAGGCGGTAGTCCCGGAGCGCCGGACAGTTGAATCGCTTTGGCGGTATCGGTTTTCAGCTTGGCTATGGCCGCGGCAGCACCCGGGAAGTCGGAGGCCTGCTCCTTGCTGCTGACCGTGTCCAGGTCGAGGAACGCGTCGTCATACGACTGGAAGAAAGTACCGAGCTGAACCATGTCCCCCGTTATCGTCTTGGCGCTGGCCAGGGCATTGCGCTCGTGACCGATCTTGGCCGATACCTGGTTGAGGTTCGACCGATTGAGGACAGTCAGCCAGGCGCTCTCGTTTAGGCGGGACTGGGCGGCCGCGAGTGACGCATCGTCGGCGGTGATCGTTGGCTGCGCAGCCTCCGACTGACCGACGAGCTGCACGTAGGCATCGTGGCTCTGCTGGTAGTCGGTAGGGCTGGAGCTCGTCAGATTCACGGCCGTCAGCTTGGAGTTGATGTTGTTGAACTCGTCGGTGATGGTGTTCTGGTGCGTGACCACGTCGTTGTATACGCTGCGCGCGCTGTCGAGACGGCTCGACGAAAAGGCATACCCCGCGCCGGCGTAGCCCATCGCGGCCACCACGAGCACGGCCCCGAGGATCACCGCGATGACCACCGTGCGCGTGCTGCGAGGGGTGGAAATAACCACGGCCGGCGCCGGCTCCGCGTCCGCTGCAGGCGGCAAGTAGCTGGGCTCTACCGGACTATCGTCCGGCGGCGCGGATTCCTGCTCCTCCTCCTCCTCCTCTTTCAGTTCGGGCGGTGGCTCAGGTGGTTTTTCGTCGGGCGGCGGCCCGACCAGACGCTTGTTCACGACCCAGCAATGTAGCGCCCGGACCTCGATGCCGCGCCGGGCTACAGGCTGTTGGCTTTGACGACCTCGGAATTGAAGGCGTCTATCAGCGTCTGATAGAAGGACTTGATCGCGGTGCTTATCTTGTCGAAGTCGTAGCCTTGCAGCTTTGTGGCCTCGGCCTCGATCACTTTCAAATCTGCTTGGGCCGCGGTGCTGTTGCCGGTGGTTGCGTCGTTGAGAAGCTTTGCGAAATCCACCGCAAAGCTTTGAAAGTCGGTCAAGAACTGCTTCATCTCCGGCGGAAGCCCGGGCGCGCTGGATAGCAGGAGTGCTTTGCCGATGTCGGTCTTGAGCGCCACTACCGCCGCGGCGGCGCCGGTGAAGTCCTTGGCCGTGGCCTTTGTATCGAGCGTGTCCACGTCTATGAGGCCGTCATAGAGCGATAGGTAGAAGGTGCCGAGCTGGACCAGGTCAGCGGTCAAAGTCTTCGCACTGGCAAGAGCGCTGCGCTCATGGTCGATCTTGGCCGAGGCGTGGTCCAGATTCGATCGATTCAGGACCGTCAGCCACGAGTTGTCGCTGAGGCCTGACTGGGCAGCCGCCAGCGAGGCGTCGTCGGAAGCGATCGTCGGCAGCGCCGCCTGCGCCTGGCTGACCAACTGGTCGTAGGTGGTTCGGCTCGACTTCAGGTCGGCCGAAGTCACAGTCGTCGGGTTTGTTGCGCTCAGCTTCGCGTCGAAGGCATTGAACTCATCGGTGATCGTGTTCTGGTGCGAGATCACGGTGTTATAGGTGCTATGCGCGCTGGCGAGCCGGCTCGCGCTGAATGCGTAGCCGGCCCCGGCATAGCCGGCGGCGGCGACGACCACCACCAGCACGACGATGGCCGCGATGACGATGGTCCGAGCATTGCGACGAGTTGGGGCCGGCGCGACCGGCGGCGCGTAGCCCGGTGGCGCCGGATCGTCGGGCGGCGGATAGCCTGGCGCCGGCGGATAGCCAGGTGGCGGCGCCAAAGGCTCGGCCGCGTGCTCCGGCTCGGGCGCGTCAGGCGGTGGACCGACGTGACCTTCGCTCACGACCCAGCACTGTAACGTCCCGCAATGCTCAATGACACCCGTTAAGTCGCGACTTCATCCAGCGCCCGCTAGCCTTGGTTCTGTGCTCGTGTTGAACGACCGGCTGACGCTGAATTCGCCGGTCTCAGCGCTGCCCAAGGTCCGGCCTCTCGACCTCAAGCGCCTGGGGGCGCTCGGCATCAAGACGGTCCGCGACCTCCTTCTCCACCTCCCCTTTGGCTGGGAGGAGTTCGGCGAGCCAAAGGCGATCGCGGACCTGACCGACGGGTCGCTCGCCACCGTCACTGGCACCATCCGCCAGATCGCGCCAAAGATCAGCAAATACAAGGGACTCAGGCTCACCCAGGCCGTCCTCGTGGACGGCGCCGACGATGAGCTGAACGTCGTCTGGTTCAATCAACCATGGGTCGCGGGCCAACTGCACCGCGGCGATCGAGTGGCGCTGGCTGGGACCGTCAAGGCAACGCGTTACGGGCGTTTCGAGATGCGCAATCCCCACCACGAGAAACTCGACGGCGGGGAAGACGCCGGGCCGAAAAACATCGGCGGGCTCATGCCGAAGTACCACCTGGTCAAAGGCCTCACCTCCAAGAAGGTCGCCGCCCTGGTCAGCGCCGCCCTGCCGCTGGCGGAGAAGCTCGAGGACGAGCTGCCGGAGGACGTCCGCCAACGGCACAACCTGCTGCCCCTGCCCGAGGCCGTAAAGCTCGGTCACAAACCCGAGACCCAGCACGACTGGTCGGAGGCGCGCAGGCGAATGGGTTTTGCGGAGCTCTTCGAGCTGCAAGCGGCCTTCGCGCTCATGCGCGCGAGCATGGCTGCCGAGCCCGCGGAACCGATTCCCTACCGCCAGCCGGTGATCGATACATTCAAGGAGGGCCTTGGCTTCGAGCTCACCCTCGCCCAGCGCCGCTCGATGTGGGAGGCCTTCCAGGACATGGCCCGGCCGACACCGATGAACCGGCTCCTCAACGGCGACGTGGGTTCGGGCAAGACCGCGGTGGCAGCCGCGTGCGCCGCGATGGCGCATGACGCGGGGATGCAAGCCGTGGTCATGGCCCCGACCGAGATCCTCGCCCGCCAGCATCTTCATAAGTTCCGCGCCTACCTCGAAGACAGCTTTCCGACGCTCAAGGTGGAGCTCCTCGTCAGCAGCCAGAGCACGGCTGAAAGGAGGCGGGTCCGCGCCTCAGCGGCAAGCGGCCACTGCGCGCTGGTAGTTGGCACGCATGCGCTGATCGAAGAGGACGTCGAGTTTGCGTCGCTCGGGCTCGCGGTGGTCGACGAGCAGCATCGGTTCGGCACGGGCCAGCGCGAGCTCCTGCGCGCGAAGGGCAAGGGCCGGCCGCATTTCATGGCGATGACAGCGACTCCCATTCCGCGGACGCTCGCCCTCGCGCAGTTCGGCGAGATGTCTGTATCGGTCATTGACGAGCTGCCGCCCGGGCGCACGCCGGTCGAGACCGAGGTCGTGGCGCCGGTCGACCGCGACCGCGCCTACGAGCTCGTGAGAAACCAGGTGAAGCTTGGCCGTCAGGCTTTTGTGATCTGTCCCCTCATCGAGGAGTCGGAGAAGGTGATCACACGCTCGGCGACCGCCGAGTTCGAGCGCTTACGCAAGGAGGTCTTCCCCGACCTGCGCCTGGACCTCATGCACGGGCGTCTCAAGGACAAGGAAGAGGTGATGAGTCGCTTCGTCGCCGGGCAGACCCAGGTGCTTGTTGCCACGGCGGTGGTCGAGGTCGGTGTGGATGTGCCCAACGCCACGGCGATGATGGTCGAGGGCGCGGATCGTTTCGGTCTTGCGCAGCTGCATCAGTTCCGCGGTCGTGTTGGGCGCGGCGCGGAGGTGAGCTACTGCCTGCTGCTCGCCGACGACCCGTCCGAATCAAGCCTCAAGCGCCTCAACCTCGTGACGCGAATCCGTGACGGGTTCAAGCTCGCCGAAGAAGACATGCGCATCCGGGGGATGGGGGAGCTTCTCGGCGCGCGCCAGCATGGGATGTCGGATGAGGCCATGCAGGCCCTGCAGCAGCCAGTCCTCATCAACGAGATCCGGGCGGAGGTCGAGCGGGTGCGCGAGACCGACCCTGGATTCGAGCGCCACCCGCTGCTCAAAGCAGCGATCATCCGGCGCCTCGAGCAAACCTCGATCAGCTAGCGTTCTGCTGATGCCTGGGCTGCCGTTCGTCGTCGAGATGGCTCGCGACCTCATCCGGCTCGACACGACCAACCCACCCGGCGATGAGCACACCGCCGTGGACCTGATCGAACGCGTGTTGAAGGACGCGCACATCGAATGCGCGAGGTATGAGAACGCGCCCGGGCGGCCCAACCTGGTGGCGCGTGTCAAGGGCCGCCGCGAAGCTCCGCCTCTGCTGCTGCAAGGTCACGTCGACGTGGTCACGACCGTCAACCAGCAATGGAGCCGCAAGCCTTTCGGCGGCGACATCGTCGACGGCTACCTCTGGGGCCGAGGGGCGCTCGACATGAAGAGCGGCGTGGCGATGATGGTCGGAGCCGCGCTCCGCGCGCAGGCGCGCGGCGGCGCGCCCGGCGACCTGGTGCTGGCCGCCCTCGCCGACGAGGAGGCGGGCGGCATCGTCGGCGCCAAGTGGCTGGTCGATGCTCACCCCGAGCTGTTCACGGGCGTCCGTCACGCGATCGGCGAATCAGGTGGCGTCGCGCTGCACCTGGGCGGCCGCAGGTTCTACCCGATCATGGTTTCGGAAAAGCGCGGGTGCCAGATGGTCGTCACCCTGCGCGGGCCTGGTGGCCACGGGTCGGTCCCCGCACGAGGCGGAGCGATGGCCAGGCTCGGCGAGCTGCTCATCAGGCTGGACGGGAGCAGGCTGCCGGTCCACATCACGACGCCGGTTCGCCTTCAGGTCGAGGCCATGAGGGATGCACTCGATGAGCCCTTGAAGAGCCGTATCGGCGCCCTGCTCGATCCCGCGCGAACGGATGCCGCGCTCGAAGAGCTCGCACCGCTGAACCGCGGGTTCGACGCTTCGCTGCACAACACTGTGAACGCGACCATCGTCAGCGGGGGTTTGAAGATCAACGTGATCCCAAGCGAGGTACGCGTCCAGCTCGACGGCCGCCTGCTTCCTGGCTTCGGACCCGAGGACATGGTCCGCGAGCTGCGTGCGGTGGTCGGGCCCGAGCCCGAGATCGAGGTCACGCTTGCCGGGCCTGCGCAGCCGGAGGTCGACCTGTCGCAGTTCGACCTGTTCGCCTCGGTATTGCAGGAGGCCGATCCCGGATGCGTGCCGGTGCCCTCTCTCGTCACCGGCGGCACTGACGCGCGGCATTTCGCGCGCCTCGGGATCCGGACCTACGGATTTCTTCCGCTAAACATCGCAGCCGATTTCAACTCTTCGCACACCATCCATGCTGCCGACGAGCGCGTGCCCGTCAGCGCGCTCGAGTTCGGGGCCGAGTGCGTCTACGAGGCCGTGATGAGGTACCGGGGCTGACCACCCCGCGGTGCGGGGAGTGGTGAGCTAGCTCCTCCCCGCCGTGCGGGGAGGTGGCCTTCGCTCGCGAAGGCCGGTGGGGAGGTGCAATCGCCCATGAGGCGGTATCAGCACACCCCGGTCCATCGGCGCCACCGCAGTCGAGGGGTCGTTAGAGCCGAAGCTGACCCCGACCGCGCGGAGTTCGCTGGCGATGAGTATCTCCAGCAACAGCCATGCGAGCGCAGGCTCGCCGGGCACGTCGAGGGCGACCGGCTGCGGCGTGCCTTCCAGCCTGCCCGCCACGCGACCCGCCACCAACACGGCGAACGCGCCCGAGATGTGCACATTGTGCGGCGTGACGACGATGACCACCTCAGGTCGCGCGGCGCTGAATGCTCGCCCGAGCTCCTCCATTCCAGCGCGAGTCGCTTGGGCCAACCCCAGCTCATCGGCCGTACACGCTTCGGCGACTGCAAGTCCACCATGCGGAGCGATCGCCCCGAATACCAAACCCACGGTCGTGATACTAAGCACCAATGGTTTCCCCGCTTCGCTTGACGGAGTACAGCCACGGGGCCGGTTGAGCCTGCAAGCTCAGCCCGGTGGAGCTAGGGCAGGTACTCGGGGCTCTACCCCCGATCGTCGACCCCAACGTGCTTAACGCCGCGTCGTCACGCGATGACGCCGCGGTCTATCGGATCGCGCCCGATCGCGCGCTGGTCGCGACGGTGGACTTCTTCACGCCCATCGTCGACGACCCGACTGATTTCGGCGCCATCGCCGCGGCCAACTCAGTCAGCGACGTGTATGCGGTCGGGGCGCGCCCGCTGTTCGCGCTCGGCATCACCGCGTTTCCGCGACAGAAGCTCGGCACGGGCCTGCTCGAAAAGATCGTTGCAGGCGGTGCGAACAAGATGGCCGAGGCGGGCATCGCCGTGGTCGGTGGCCACTCCGTCGATGACGCCGAGCCGAAGTTCGGCTATGCCGTCATCGGCGAGGCCCACCCTGACCACATCGTGGACCACGAGGGCGCACGCACCGGCGACATCCTGTTTCTCACCAAGCCGCTCGGGTCGGGGCTCGTCGCGACCGCCATCAAGCGCGGCCTGTGCCCGCCGGCGCTTGAGCGCGAGGCCGTGAAGCTCATGTCAACTCTCAATCGCCGGGCGTCGGAGGCGATGCTGGCCGCGGGCGCGACCGCGGCCACGGACGTCACCGGATATGGACTGATCGGCCATCTCGCCAACATCGCGGGGGGCGCCGACATCGAGCTGCATGCGGTGCCGTTCCTCGAGGGTGTTCGCGACCTCGGGGAGCGTGACCTCTTTCCGGATGGAAGCCGGCGCAATTACCAGGCGTATGTCGACCAGGTCGATTGGGGAGGGATCGCCGAGCTCGACCAACTGATGCTCTGCGATGCGCAGACCAGCGGCGGCCTGCTGGTCGCAATCCCGGCCAACAATGCGGCCGCGTTCGAAGCCGCACTGGCCGCGGAACCATTCCCAGCCATGCGAATCGGCACCATTAACGGCCGTGGATCCATTCGCGTCCGCCCTTGATGTCAAGACTGCGGGTCGGTGGTGGCGACGCGCGGGGCCGGCGCCTGAAGGCGCCCAAAGGCATCCGGCCCACGCAGGGCATGGTCAAGGCGGCGATGTTCAACATCGTCGGTCCTAGGATCGAAGGCGCCCACGTCCTCGATCTGTTCGCCGGCTCCGGCGCGATCGGCATCGAGGCCCTGTCGCGCGGCGCCGCCGAGGTCACGTTCGTGGACAGGGAGCCGCGCGGTCTTGCTATCCTGCGCCAGAACTTGGACGCCCTCGAGCTGAAGGATCGAGCGCACGTCGTCCGTAGCCACGTTGTCCGCTGGCTCGAGAGCTCGCCCGACGCGGTGAGACGCGCGGGTCTCGTATTCCTCGATCCGCCATATGAGGACGTTGTCCTGGATCGCGCCCTGGCGGCGCTGGACAGAACGCTGACCGATGCCACCGTCGTGGCCGAGCACTCGCGGCGTCAGACCCTGCCGTCGCTGTCCCGGCTCCAGCTCGACCGCCAGCGCCGCTACGGCGACACGATGGTCACAGTCTTTCGAATTTGAGCGACAAGACAGCCGTTTATCCGGGCAGCTTCGACCCCTTCACCAACGGACATCTCGACGTGGTGGAAAGGGCGCTGGGCATCTTCGACCACCTCATCGTCGCCGTCGCGGCAAACCCCGACAAACGTCAGCCGCTGTTCACAGTCGATGAGCGCGTGCGGCTCATCAAGGACGCGCTCAAAGGGCACGACCGGGTTGAGGTGGCCAGCTACACCGGGCTCACGGTCGAGTACGCGCGGTCCCGCGGCGCCACGACGCTGGTGAAGGGGCTGCGGGCCTACTCCGACTTCGATGCGGAGCTTCAGCAGGCGCTGATGAACCGGAAGCTCGCGCCCGACATCCACACCGTCTTCCTGATGTCGAGCTTCGCCCACATCTACGTGTCGTCAAGTATCTTGAAGGACATCGCAAGCTACGGCGGAAACGTGTCGGACCTGGTGCCGGCGGGCGTCGCCAAGGCGCTGAAGGAGAAGTTCACATAAAGGTCGACGAGCTGCTTGACCGCTTCGAGTACCTGATCCAGAACGCGCGTCACGTTCCGCTGTCGACCCAGGTCATGGTCAACGAAGACGAGATCATGGAGCTCATCGACCAGCTCCGTTTCAATCTGCCCGATGAGATCAAGCAGGCGAACTGGACTGTGACGGAGCAGCAGCGGATCATCACCGAGGCGCACGCGGAGGCCGCTCGCATTATGTCCCGCGCCAATGAGCGGGCCGAGGAGACGGCATCCGAGCACGAAATTCTGCGGCGCGCAGAGCGTCATGGGACGCAGGTTGTCAAAGACGCGCAGGCGAAGTCAGACGAAATCATCCGCCAGGCCGAGGCGTATGCGCTCGAGCAGCTGAAGCAGCTCGAGGCACATCTCGGCCGCACGCTGGCGACAGTGCGCCGCGGCGTGGAAGCGTTGCAGTCCAGCCAACCGGACACCGAGGAGAGCGACAAGGCCGCGTCGACCTAACTCGGTCCGGTAGAATTCGCCAGCCATGGCTCTGCCGAAGGTCAAGCTCTCCAAATCGAAGAAAGGTCGCAGGCGCTCGCACCTGGCACTCGTCCACGTGCAACTGCAGCCGTGCCCGAACTGCAAGAAGCTGACGCGACCGCACACGATCTGCCGAAACTGCGGCCACTACGCCGGCCGCGAGGTGATCAAAGCGAAGGAATAATTCCTCCCCGCCCTGCGGGGAGGTCTTGCTCCGCACCATGTGGGGAGCTCCCCACGAAGCGGGGTGTGGGGAGAATGA
>VBHX01000126.1 GCA_005879945.1 Chloroflexota bacterium
CTCTTGATACGAGACTGTTTCGATAGTCTGGCCGGAATGAGGAGTGCCCGGTTGTCCAGTCTCAACCCGCAGCTCGGTGGGCATGTTGCGAAGGTATGGGGACGGGAGAGCCAGCGTGAGCCGCTTATCGAGGCCGTAGAACACAAGCTCCTGGCTGTAACGCGCCATACCCGGCAGGTCGACCCACGAAAGATGGCACTCGGTCGAGCCATACGTGAGGCTCAGCTCGACCACGTTCCGATCCAGGCTGGCGAAATTGATCCGGGTGGGTTCGCCGAGGGCGCCTCGCAGCATGTTCAGCTCGTGGACCAGGTTGTCCAGCAGCATCCATCGATAGCAGTAGCGGGTGTTTTCGTCGGCTTCGGGCAGAAGATCCGCCAGCACGCGCGCCTCGTCGGCGCGGAGGCGCTCGATCACCTCTGTGGGCGGGCCGTCCCCACGAAGCAGGGGATACGCGGCGACGTACGGCTCGTATGGTGACTCAAGTGTGGTGACGCGGACCAGGCGGACTTCGCCCGCGTCAGGTAGAAGCTCGAGCAGCCGCACGTACGCGGGGTCGTACCTTTTCATCGTCCCGACCATCAGCCGCACCGACGCCTTCTCCGCCGCGGCCACCATCTCGCGGCCCTCAGCGACTGTGAGACACATGGGCTTCTCCACGAACACGTGTGACCCTGCTCGGCAGGCGGCGATCGCCGGTGGCGCGTGGCTGCCCGATGTCAGGACCATCACGACGTCGAGGGATTCCGCGACCAGGTCATTCCAGTCGGTGAACACCTTCGATACGCCGTACCTATTCGCGCAAGCTGTGGCCAAACGCTGGTCAAGGTCGCACACAGCCTCGAGCCGGAACCGATCGTCCAGCTCCGCGAGATGGTGCAGGTGCATGATCTGCGCGATCATTCCGCAGCCGACGACGCCAACGCGAAGGGGCCGGTTCATGCCGCCCGACCCGCGCTCGTGCCCGGCCGGGCCGTTGCCAGGCGCCGCCGCGCCAGCCGCACGAGGGTCGGCGTGGCAAACGCCAGCAAGCTGACTGAGAGAGATGCGGCTATGAGCATGGTGGCCACCGCGTTCACCTCAGGCGTGATCCCGAACTTGACCTGCGTGTAGATGTAGATGGGCAGGGTGTTGTGGCCGCCGATCAGGAATAGCGTGATGATGAACTCGTCAAGCGAGAGCGTGAACGCGAAGAGTGCGCCCGCCACAACGGCCGGCCCGATCAACGGCAGCACGATGTAGCGGAGGCGCTTCCAGGTGTCGGCGCCGAGGTCGCTCGCCGCGCGCTCGAGCAGCCGGTCGAAACCTTCCAGCCGTGATGCGACCACCAGGATCACGAACGGCGTCGCATAGACCGCCTGCCCGATCACGGCCGTCTGAATCGACAGCTGGAGATTGAACAGGTTGGTGAAGTAGGACAGCAGGGCCACTCCTATCAGCAGGCCTGGAATCAGGATTGGTAGGGTCAGCGAGGCTCGAATCCCGCCTCGGAACGGCAGCCGCGAGCGCACCAACGGGAAGGCGGCGGCGGTGCCGACGACGGTGCTGATCATGGTGACCTCGAGTGCGACCTGGAGCGAGGTCTGGACGGCATCCTGGATCTGATAGTTGGACAGGGCCTCCTCGTACCAATGAAGGGTCCAGCCGGTGATCGGGAATGTGCCATAGCGGTTGGCGTTGAAGCTGAACAGCATCAGCAGCGCGATCGGCACGAAAAGAAATGCGTAGATGAGGACAGCCCAGGCGCCTAGTCCGGCTCGAACGACGCGGCGGTGGCGGGCGACGACGTCTGCGTTTTCAGCGGCCATAGACTTGCTCCAGCACGAGAGAGCGGCGGAAGAGGATCAGCATCGCCACCGCTATCGCCGTGATCAATAGCGCGATGGCGGCACCCCGCGTGTACTGCGCGCCGACGAAGAAGTTCACCACGAGGTTGCCGATCATCACTCCGTCGACCCCACCGACCAGCTGGGGGGTGAGGTACTCGCCGAGGATCGGAATGAAGACGAAGATCACCGCCGTGATCACGCCGGGGCGAATCTGCGGAAGCATGATTCGCCAGATCGCGGTCAAAGGCGGGGCTCCAAGATCCATCGCGGCTTTGAGCTGGTTCCAGTCGAATCGTTCGAGGGCCGAGAACAGGGTCAGGGCTGCAAACGGGAAGTAGAGATAGACGAGCACGAAGATGACCGCCCATCGGTTGTAGAGAAGAAATGAGAGTGGCTGGTGGATCAGCCCAAGGGCCTCCAATGTCCGGTTGACCACTCCGCCCTCGCCGAGGATCGTGATCCACGAGGCCACGCGAAGGAGATAGCTGGTCCAGAACGGGATGATGACCAGCAGCAGCAGCGGACGCTGCCACGAGCGCGAGACGTAGCGGGTCAGCCAGTACGCGAAGGGAAAGGCGATACCGATCGTCAGGACGGTGGCAAGGGCCGTCATCCATAGCGTCGCGATGAACGTGCGAACGTAGGTTGGCACCGAAAGGAAATAGCGGTAGTTGTCGAGCGTCCAGTTCTGGACCACGTTGTAGTCGATGACCTGCCAGAAGCTGTAGGCGATGATCAGAACCAGGGGCGCGAAGAAGAAGCCGCCGAAGAGCAACAGCACCGGACCGAAGCCGGCGTATTCACCAAGCCTTGATGTGAGCACAGCCCGAGGGCGAGCGCGGATCGCGCCCGCACCTCGGACCACCGCCTCGGCCTGGCCAGCCGAGGAGGTCATCAGGCCCCGAACACCTCGTTGAACGCGTCGATGTATGCCTGCTCGTTGCTGGACGGGCCCTTGAGTGTCATCTTCAGCGCTTCTTCGGGCTTGTTGTAGAGAAGCAGGTCCGCCCGTTCCTTCTGGCCCTGGTCGACCAGGAGCTTGTACGCCTTCTCGTTGAACAGTGGGCGGCCATTGGCGATGAAGTTCTTTGCGATCCAGTCCGCCTGCTCCATGTCGTTGATGAACTTGGGGAATTGATCCTTGTTTGTTGAGGCGGTGACGATCTGTTCACAGTCGATGAACCCGTACGTTCCTTCGCTGGGCGTTACGAATTTGATGGTGGGACCGCCTGCGTCCTTGACCCGAAAGTCCGTACCCAGGTTCTCGATCCCAATCCACGCGGAACCGTCGGCCAGGGCTTTGACGACATCCGAGTTTTGAGATACCAGCTTCTGGAACTGGGGCTTGCACGTCTGCAGGAAATGCTTGGCCTTCGCGATCTCGTCCGTCGTCATGCCATACGGCACCTTGGCGCCTGTGGCCAGACCGGCCATCGCCATCAGGTCGGTGGGCTGGTTCTCTGCCACCACCTTGCCCTTGTACTTCGAGTCAGCCAGGACATGCCAGGAGTCTGGCGCCGGCGAAACGTTCGCGGGGTTGTAGTAGATCTGGATGGTGGACCACCCGAAGGGGTAGCCCATCGTCTTCGATCCGTCCTTCCAGAAGGGGAAGTCGCGCGCGACGGAGTAGAGCTGACTTGATGCCGGGATCGACGAGATATCGAAGGATTCGGTCAAGCCATCGCTGTGGAACTTCGGCGCCCAGAGCGCGTCGGTTGACGCGATGTCGAACTGTCCCTTCGTCTGCTTGATCTTGAGGTAGCCATCCGAGTCGTCGGTCTCCAGTGTCACCCGCGCGTCGATCTGATAGCTGCTGTGGACGGCCTTGAGCTGGTCGTCCATGTAGTGGTCGTTCCACGTGATCCAGTTGAGGGTGACCGCGTTGGATGAGCCACCGGTCGATCCGCCGCACGCCACGATGTAGAGACCGACACTGCCCACCAGTCCGGCTCGCAACGCCTCACGGCGCGTCATGGTTCTTTCCAGAAGAGTCATTGGCTTTCTCCTTTCGAGCTATGCCTGCTGAAGGTCCAGAACGACGGCGTCCTCGGGGTCCCAGGTGAACGAAACGGTTGACTCCACCCGCAACTCCTGCCGGTGGCGCTTGCCGTAGGGGAGCGTGGCAAGCACAGGCGCCTGCGTGTCGGCGCATGCGATGGCAACTCGGGTGAAGCTGCCCAGGAACGACGACTGCAGCACCTCTCCTTCGAGGCAAAGGTGCTCACCCTTGTGCGCGGCGAATCGGATGGCTTCGGGCCTCACCATCAACGTCGCACGCGACCAATCAGAAGACGCGCCCATGGAACATGGCACTGGCGACCCCCCAGCCGTGACCACAGTTCCATCGCCGCGCCTTTCGACCTCGAAGAAGTTCGACTCTCCAACGAAGTCGGCGACGAACCGCGAGCTGGGTCGAGCGTAGATCTCCTCCGGCGTACCCACCTGCTCGATCCGGCCGCTGTTCATGACGGCGATGCGGTCGGCCATCGCCATCGCCTCCTCCTGGTCATGAGTCACGAAAACGAAGGTGGTGCCGACGTCCCGGTGGATCCGCGCCAGCTCCACCTGCAGCTGCTTACGGAGCTTGAGGTCGAGCGCCCCTAGCGGTTCGTCCAGGAGCAGGACGGCCGGGCGATTCACGAGGGCACGCGCAACCGCCACCCGCTGCTGCTGGCCGCCAGACAGCTGGGCTGGGTAGTAGTCGGCGTAGTCGGTTAGGCGGACCAGCTCCAGCGCATCCCGCGTGCGGACCTCCGACTCGCGCGCCGGGACACGGCTCATCTTCAGGCCGAACGCCACGTTGTCGCGGACCGTGAGATGAGGGAACAGGGCGTAGGACTGGAAGACGGTATTGACGTTGCGTTGATGCGGCGGAACATTGGTCACGTTCTCGCCCTGAATCACGATCTCGCCAGAAGTCGCCTCGACGAAACCGCCGATCAAGTTCAGCGTCGTGGTCTTGCCGCAACCGGACGGGCCCAGGAGGCAGAAGAACTCGCCGTCTCGGATCTCTAGGTCGAGAGGCGCCAGCGCCTCGGTGCCGCGGTAACGCTTGGAGACGCCGCGCAGCTCGATGGTGTGTCGCGGCGAGCTCGTCTCGGGCGCGCCACCGGCCGACTGTGGCTCGCCCGCCGGTTCGATCACCCGATCACCTCGTCGAGATCGGCGGTCATGTCGCGACTGCACCCGCACGATCGTCTCGGCACGAGCCTGACGTCCATACGCATCTCGTGGCCTTCGGCCTTCGGCTCTTTGATGGCGCCGACCAGCATCTCGGCGCCCTTCCGTCCCATCTCAACCTCGTCATAGGCGATCGCAGTAAGCGAGGGCTGCAGCAGGGGCGCGAAATACCTATCGTCAAACGAGGCCAGAGCAAGGTCGTCGGGAATCGCCAGCTGCCGGCTGCGAGCCGCGGCAAGCACGCCGAGAGCGAGCTCCGCACTGGCGGTGACGATCGCGGTCGGGGAGCTTGTGCCGGCGAGGATTACGAGCGCGGCAGCGAAGCCTGCCTTGATCGACCAATCGCACAATCGATAGAGGTCGGCCGGAACATCCAGCTCGTTTTTCTTCATCGCGTCGCGGTAGCCGGCCAGGCGCTCGATACCAGCAGTGTTGTTGTTTGGGCCACCGACGAATGCGATGCGCCGGTGACCATGCCAGGCCATGTGGTCGACAAGCATCCGAACCCCTTTGGCGTTCTCGATGGCGACGCTGCCGTGGCCGGCGCCGGAGACGACCTCGTCGAGGAACACGCACGGCTTGGTGCCGAGCAGCCGGTTGAAACGGTCGGCTCCAAACGGTGTGGTCGAAACCAGCACACCGTCGACCTGGTGATCCAGCAGCGTCGTGATCCCCGCCGCCACGCTTTCGGGCTCGACGCCGGAGTCGACCAGGATCAGCCGGTAGCCCGCCTCGTGCAGGTACGACTGCGCGCCCTTGATCAGCGAGGCATAAAAGGAGTGGGCCACGTAGGGGACGACCAGCCCGACGGTTGACGTGTGCCGGGTGCGCAGCGACCTGGCCACTGGAGAAGGTCGGAAGTCAAGGTCGGCGGCGGCCTGGAAAACGGTCGCCCGAGTCTCGTCCGCGAGCTGGCCGCGCCCGTTGAGAGCCCGGGACGCGGTGGCGGAAGACACCCCGGCGCGCTCGGCCACATCGGCCAGGCGAACCCGTTCCCCACCCTCACGCTGTTCCCGAAATCGTTTGCGCAAACGATTACTTGCCTTTAGGGGCGGAGATTGACACAGCCGGGAGGCTCAGTCAAGGGTGCGGATTCGGCTGCGGTTAGGCTCGGTCCATGGATCCCGGTGAGGAGCGCGTCGATCTGAGCGCGTCAAAGGCAACAGCGGTGAAAGTGGCGCGCGAGTGGGGCCTCGAGCTCGGGGAGCCATTCGAGCTCTCGTATGTCTCCTACGTTGCGCCTGCCGGCGACGC
>VBHX01000127.1 GCA_005879945.1 Chloroflexota bacterium
AAAGCAAAAGACCGGCGCCTGGCGCCGAAAACGGCCCCTGCTGGGGGCCTCACGTTGATGGAAGTGATTTACTAGGGCGCCGGGCGCGCGCAGGGCGCATAAATAGGAAAGATGAGTAAACAAAAGACCTGGACGGCGAAAGCCGCGGATTTGAAGAGCGAGTGGTTTGTGGTCGATGCCACGGACCAGGTATTGGGCCGCCTTGCGAGCAGCGTGGCCAAGATCCTGCGCGGCAAGCACAAGCCAACCTTTACGCCGCACCTGAACGGCGGCGACCACGTGGTGGTGATCAACGCCGCCAAGGTCAAGGTCAGCGGCGCCAAGCTCACGGGCAAGGAGTACACGAGGTATACCGGTTACCCGGGCGGACTGCGCAAGCGCTCGCTGCAGGTCGCAAAGGACCTAGACCCCACATTCCCGATCACCAACGCCGTGCGCGGGATGCTGCAGCGCAACACCCTCGGTGCGGACATGCTGAAGCGGCTTCGCGTGTACGCCGGGCCCGATCATGGGCACGTAGCCCAGAAGCCGAAAGTGGTGACGTTCGACTCGAGAGGGGATATCAAGATTGGCTGACACATTCAATCGAGGCACCGGCCGGCGCAAGAACGCGATCGCACGCGTACGCATCCAGCCCGGCGAGGGCCGGATCACCGTCAACGAAAAGGATCCGCTCGCGTACCTTGGCCGCCGAGTCCTGGAGATGGCCGCGCTTGCGCCGCTTCGCGTGACGAGCACGCAGCGCAGGTTCGACATCAGCGTCAAGGTCATTGGCGGTGGCACCAGCGGTCAGGCGGGCGCGATCGCCCACGGGATCGCACGCGCGCTCATCAACTTCGATCCTGATTTCCGTCCCGCGTTGAAGAAGGCGGGTCTTCTGACGCGCGACCCTCGGATGAAGGAGCGCAAGAAGTACGGGCTCAAGAGGGCGAGGAAGGCACCCCAATACACGAAGCGCTAGAGGAGCCCAGGTTGGTGGCCCGCAGGCTGGATTGGCCAGACTGCCGCAACACTCGCGACCTGGGCGGACTGCCTACTCGGCATGGACTCACGCGCACAGGCGTCGCCGTTCGCTCTGACAACGTGGCCAGCCTGACGCCCGCGGGACGGCAGGCGATGATCGACTACGGGATCACCACGATTATCGACCTGCGGAGCGAGTCGGAGGTCAAGGGAGCGCCCGGCCCGCCGTTCTCAGAGTTCCAGAGCAGCTCGCCGCTCTCGCCGCTCGACGGGACTGGTGGAGGCGGGCCGGTATTCCTGCACCTGGCGCTCATCGATGACGCCACGGCGCCGATCCTGAACCAGGCCCCAACGATGCCGGAGCGCTACGCGTTGATGCTCGACCGCCGTCAGGAAGCGCTGGGTGCGATCTTCGACGGGATCGCGTCGGCTGACGGCCCGGTTCTGTTCCACTGCTTCGCGGGCAAAGATCGCACGGGCCTGGTCGCCGCCCTTCTGCTGTCGGTGGCCGGCGTCGATCTCGACGCGATCGGAGCCGATTACGCCGAGACCGATGTACAGCTCGCGAGCAAGTACGAGGAGTGGCTGGCGAAGGCCACGCCGGAACGCCTGGCGACTATGCGCGACGAGCTGCGCTGCCCGCCTGAGTGGATCCTCAGCACCCTGGAGCATCTCGAGCGGAAGTGGGGTGGGGTGGAGGCGTACCTCGAAGCCGCGGGTGTGTCTAAGGACACGATCACCCGCGTGCAGTCAAAACTGACCAGCTAAGAGGCGACTGCGCACGGGCAGCTGTCGCCCATGATCACGTGGATCTTGTGGTCCGCGAGGTAGATTGTCCCGCCCCAGGTTGGGTTGCTGATGCGGTTGAACGCAATGAGCCAACCATGCCCGGTGCCAGATGAGCTCTGCGTAACCCAATCACCCTTGGCCAAGCGCGCTTTGTAAAAGGCGAAGAGCTTGGAGCCGTCGTCGTCGCTGTTCCACGTTATGTCGTAGCGCTCACGGCGATCCCTCGATCCATCCGGCAGCGGCGCGGTGGGCCCATAGACCTCGCTGATTGGCGCCGAAGCGGGGTACACCGGAAAGTCTACAGGGACGGTCGCCTTAGGCGGCGCCCCGTAGACATAGCAGGCAGTCAGCGATAGCAGAGCGATCACCGTGGCAACGACAGTTAGCGCCGGTATTTGTGTCATAACGGGGAGCATCCCCGGCTCGGGCGGGGATGTCGTCCGTACCCGTACTGAAGGTTTAGGGGCCGCCGTTCGCTCGGAAGTAGGCGAAGGCATCTTCCGCGCTCGGTACGGTGAGCACGTTTGACCGAGCGAACTCGTCGGCATCCGGCCATGCGGACCGCCGGATTCGAGCGGCTGCGGCCGCCCGGTCGTAATCCGTGTGGCGCATGCCGACGCCGAGTCCTAGCAGGGCCCAATACGCCCCCGGCTTTCCGAATGGCATCCCGACGCTGCCGGGATTGATGACGCGCACGCCTCCGGCCGTTCGATCGAACGGCATGTGCGTGTGCCCGCACACGACCAAAGCCGCATCCACGCCGGCCGTGAACTCTTTCAGGCGCTCGTCGGGCGTCTTCGAAGTCATCATCTCCTCGTCGCTGCGCGGCGATCCGTGACAGAAGAGCACGCGCCCAAGCCCGTCGGTCTCGATCGACACGGTTTCAGCAAACGTGGCCAGAAAGTCGCGCTGATCACGCGAGATCTGAGTGGCGCACCAGTTATTCGACAGCGACCCGGAGACATCCTTCCCACCGTCGAAGGTCCTGACGAGCTCACGATCGGCGTTGCCACGCACGAATCGCGCGTTGGGCAAAGACCTCAGCAGCTCGATGGACTCTGCCGGCAGCGGTCCCGACGCGACGTCGCCGCACACCACCACCAGGTCTGGAGCAGCGGCCTCAACTTCAGCCAGAACCGCCTCGAGCGCAGGCAGGTTGCCGTGGATGTCAGCCAACACGGCGAGCCTCATCGGTCACAGCCTACCGACCGACGCCGGCTGGCGATTGGCGTCACGATTGTCATGTGAAGTTCGCCGTCGCGATTTTTCCGACCGATTACGGCATCTCCATGACCGAGCTCGCGCCCTTGGTCGAGGGTGCCGGATTCGAGTCGCTGTGGGTCGCCGAGCATACCCACATCCCGATCAGCCGTCAGAGTCCGTGGCCCAGCGGCGGCGAGCTGCCCAAGCACTACTGGCATACGCTCGACCCCTTCGTCGCGCTGACCGCTGCGGCCCTCGCGTCGAAGAACCTCAAGATTGCCACCGGCATTTGCCTCGTAGTTGAGCGCGACCCGATCCACACCGCCAAACAGGTCGCCAGCCTCGACCATCTTTCCGACGGCCGCTTCCTGTTCGGCATCGGTGCAGGTTGGAACAAGGAGGAGATGGCCGACCACGGCACTGACTTCCACACGCGCTGGACGCTCCTGCGCGAGCGGGTCGAGGCCATGAAGGCCATCTGGACCAAGGACGCTTCCGAGTACCACGGCAAGATGATTGATTTCGGACCGATGTGGTGCTGGCCGAAACCGATCCAGAAACCCCATCCGCCGGTCATCCTCGGCGGCAGCGGCCCCGGCATCCTGAAGCGAGTTGTCGCCTACGCCGACGGCTGGATGCCCAATCGCGGCGACGTCCTCGATCGCCTCGAAGAACTACGTGAGCTCGCCATAGCAGCCGGACGCACCGAAATCCCTGTCACGGTCTACCCGAAGGCGACCGCAGAGGAGATCGAGCAGTACCAACGCGCCGCCATCGACCGCTGCATCTGGTATGTCTCACCAGATGGCCGCGACCAGGCGCTCGCCTCGCTGGAAAAACTGGAGAAACTCACCCGGCCATACCGCTAGACGCATTAACAGCCTGGGTTTGCTTGCAGTGACTCACGGTCGAGAATCGTCTCCGACCCCGTCAAGCAGCAACCACAGGAGAATCGCGGTGAAAGAAAAAGCGCCCGTCGTCAAGCAGCTCTACCGGCTCAGCATCGAGCCGCGCGTTGTTGAGCAGCTGGCCAAGCTTGCGGAACGATTGCGCGAACCTCGGAGCCGGCTGGCCAGCCGCCTTTTCACGGAGGCCGTCATGGGTGCGAAGACGTCCAGGCGCCAGACCTAGCCGGTCGAGGTCGAGGTCATTCGTCGCGCGCGCCGCGCGCTGCATACTCGGGGTCGACCGAGTGCCCTCCCGGCGGTTCGGCATACATCGCCTCGATCTGCGGCCGGTACTTCGATTCGATCACGCGGCGTTTCAGCTTCAGGGTCGGCGTGAGCTCCTCGGATTCCGGCGACCACTCCGCGGGCAGGATCGTGAATCGCTTGAACTGCTCGACGCGCGACAGGTGCGTGTTCGCGATGGTCAGCGCTCGCCGGACCTCGGCGATCGTGGCGGGTTGATCGACAAGCGACTCCATCGAAGTGTCCTCGATGCCATGCGCCTTTGCCCACAGTGGAGCGACCTGTGGGTCGAGCACCACCAGCAGGGAGATGAACTTGCGGCCGTCACCCACCGCCACGGCCTGGCCGATGATCGGGCTCGATTTCGCCAGCGACTCCAGGTTGGCGGGCGAGATGTTCTTGCCCGACGAGGTGATGATCAGCTCCTTCTTGCGGTCCACGATGCGAAAGTGCCCGTCGGGGCCGAGGACGCCGATATCGCCGCTATGGACCCAGCCGTCGGCGTCGATGGTGTCGGCTGTCTTCACCGGGTCGCGGTAGTAGCCGACCATCACGTTGCCGCCACGAACCAGGATCTCGCCATCCTGCGCCAGCTTCACCTCGACGCCCGGATACGCCTTCCCGATCGACGGCGCCCTGTGGTCGTCCATGGGCACCGCGGTCGCGGGCCCGGTGAGCTCGCTCATTCCCCAGACCTCGTAGAGCGGCATGCCGAGCGCCGCCCAGAACTCGTGCAGCTCGGGCCGGCACGGGGCCGTGCTCGTGACTGCGAGCCTGCATCGGTCGAGTCCGACCTTTGACCGCAGGAACGTGAAAAGCGGCTGCGCCTGCGTAACCACGGCGGCGATCTCGTCCGGCACTGGCTGGCCATCCCGTCTGAGCCGATACGCCTGCTGTGCAGCCGCCAGGGCGCCGCGTGCCATGCCTCGTTTGGTCTCGTCCGCCTCGGCCTCGATGCCAGCCTGGATACCGGACATCAACTTCTCCCACACGCGCGGCACTCCGACGAAAAACGTCGGCCGGGCTTCGAGCAGATGCGCGAGCAGTTGCGCCGGGTCCGGGCACAGGTAAACCTGGTGACCGAAATATATGCCGCTCCATTGAGATGTGAAGCGCTCCGCAACGTGGGCGAGCGGCAGGTAGCTGACCAGCGTCTCGTCGTTGAAATCAAAAACGCGCCGCGTCGACTCCATAGTCCAAAGGATGTTGTAGTGGGAGTAGGTCACGCCCTTCGGCGGGCCGGTGGTTCCGGACGTGTAGATGAGGCTCACGGTGTCCTCAGGACCAACCGCACGCCATGACCGCTCGAAGGCCGACGGGTCATCGGCGTAAGCCGCACGGCCAGACGACACCAACCCGTCCCACGACATCACGTCCGCGGGCGGTTCGCCGTTCAGAAGGACGACGTGACGCAGGCTCGGCGTCGACGACCGGATCTCGAGAACCTTCGCGAGGAATTCCTGGTCCTCAACGAACGCCACGGTCGCGCCGGAGTGATTGGCGACGTACTCGATCTGCTCCGGGGCCAGCGTGTTGTACACGCTGATGGCCGAGCCGCCGGCGTGCACGATGCCGAGGTCCGCGATCACGTGCTCGGGGATGTTTCGCGCCATGATCAATCCAAACTGGCCCGCGCCAAAGCCCAGCCCGCGAAGCGCGAGCGTGACAGCGGCCACCTCTTCCTGGTAGCCCTTCCAGGTGAGGGTGTGCCAGTCGCCGTTGCGTTTCCAGCGCAGCGCCGGCTTATCGGTCCATTTGCTTTGTGCGTCGGCGAGCAGCGTGCAAATCGTCTTACCCGAGATCGCCGCGTCGATGTCGGCGCGCTCACCGATTGCGTCCACGTCTACCTCCTATCCTGGGTTCGTCACTCGCGTCTGGCGGACATACACTATGCCTCGGTGGGGGCTGACCGTTGATCTACGTACGGTCGCGAAGGTCGATCGTGACGCTTGGGGCTTCGAGCCTATTCTGCGCCCTTGTCTTTGGACTCCTGGCCATGGTGGCGACGCGTCTGCCCGAGGGCTGGGTTGCGGCCATCGCCCTGGGCGCGGGGGCCGCCGGGGCGGGCGTGTTGGCGGTGTGGGCCGCATTCCAGGTCCAGGCCTGGCCCGCGAACAAGCTCGGCTTCTTCCGCGATCGAATCGTGGTCGTCCAGGGCCGCCATGAAATGCGGGCGCTGTGGGAGCTCATGGAGTCGGTGACCCTGTCAGACCCCGATTCCTGGCCGAAGGTCCGCATGACGGATCGCCTCACGCTTCGCTTCCGCAACGAGCCGCCGCTGAGCTTCAAGCCCGCCCGGTTCGGCCTCGAGCCCGCCGCCTGCCGCGACCTCATCCTGCGGCTGAGGGACGACACGAGGCTCCGCTCGAGGCTGCTGGAGTTCGATTCGGCCCGCGACCTGACCATCTCCCCGATCGTCGCCGGCGAGCTGATCAAACCGAGACTTTAGTTACACGCGCGCGGGGGTTCCCGCGGGGCATCATGATCGCTGCAGTGACTCGGGAGATGGGTCTCCAGGGCAGGGACTTCCTCGACATCGCCGATCTCGCTCCGGCCGAGCTGCGGTCGGTGCTTCAGTTTGCCCACGCGATCAAGGCGGGGCGCTGGGCCGAACGCCCGCTCCAGGGCAAGCACGTTGCGATGCTCTTCCAGAAGCCGTCCCACCGCACGCGGGTGTCGTTCGAGGTGGGAATCGCAAGG
The DNA here is from genome assembly GCA_005879945.1 of Chloroflexota bacterium. Classification (GTDB taxonomy): domain Bacteria; phylum Chloroflexota; class Dormibacteria; order Dormibacterales; family Dormibacteraceae; genus UBA10449. Next base: position 6,846 of record VBHX01000127.1, read on the forward strand.
CTCGGAGGCACGACCACCTCCCTGGGCGAGCAGGACGTTCAGCTCGGCCGCAGAGAGAGTGTCGGCGATGCCGCCCGCGTCCTCGACCGCTACGTCGACGCGATCGTAGCGCGCATGCGCAGCCACGCCGACCTGATCCAGCTCGCGGAAGCGGCTGAGAAGCCCGTCATCAATGCGTTGACCGATCGCTCCCACCCATGCCAGATCCTCGCCGACCTCATGACCCTCGAAGAGGC
>VBHX01000128.1 GCA_005879945.1 Chloroflexota bacterium
CAGCAGTCTCCCGCTGTTGACCTCGTTTCTGCTGTTCACGTTCCGAATGGCGCAGGCCAGGCTGAAGCCGCCCGTTGAGGCAATCTGACACCTGATCAGCGCGAAGCTGCGACCGGCCTGCGCTCGAAGTAGTGGCCTTGCTCCAGATCCGCGATTAGTCCTGGCTGCGCCGGATGCCACCCCAGCAGCTGCTGGGTCAATGCGCTCGAGGCCGGGCAGTCCAGCGCGAAGAAGGCGCCCAGGAAACCGAAATGTCCGGCCGCCTCTTCGGGCGGAATGGCGACGACCGGCAGACCCAGGCGGCGGCCGATGACCTCGGCAATCTCCCTCACCGGAATCCCCTCGTCACCAACGCCGTGCAGGCGAGCACCCGCCGGCGCCGACTCCACGGCCAGGCGGAAGAGATGGGCCGCATCGAGCCTGTGCACCGCCGGCCAGCGGTTCGACCCGTCGCCCGGGTAACCCGAGACACCCTTGTTTCTCGCGATGTCGATGAGCATCGGGATGAAGCCATGGTCGCCGCGACCATGGACGGTCGGTGGGAAGCGCACCACGGCCGGCCGGACGCCCCGACCGACAAACGAGACCGCAGTCTCCTCGACCGCATGCCGTCCAATCGAGTCAGACACGGGAACGGTGTGCTCCGTTGCGAGGTGACCCGGCGAGAGACCTCCCGTGCCCGAGGCGATGACAATCGGCCGGTCGGTGCCCACAAGGGCCTCGGCCATCGCTTCGACTGCAAGCCGGTCGGCCGCGGAAGCCTCGAGCCTGCTCACGCTGAAGTCATGGTTGAACGCGGTGTGAACAACGCCGTCCGACTCGGCCGCCCCGCGCCGCAGGCTGTCCAGGTCGCCGACGTCCCCGCGATGGACCTTCGCGCCGGCGGCCGCCACGGCCGCCTCGGCCTGGTCGGATCGCGCCAGTCCAAGTACCCCGTGGCCTGCGTCCAGCAGCTCACGGACGACGGCGGAACCGATGAAACCGCTCGCCCCGGTGACGAATACGCGAATGGTCGAACCTCCTATCGATCTGGCAAATCTTCGATTGGCGGTTGACCCGAGGCCTCGATGTCAGTCGCTGACATCAGGATAGCACACCATGTCAGCGGCTGTCATCGCTATTATCGGGCGCATGACCCGGTGGGGCCCCGACGCGCGCGGGCGGCTGATGAAATCGGCGCTGGAGCTTTACGCCAAGCGTGGCTACGACCAGACCACGGTGGCGGAGATCGCGGAGCGTGCGGGCCTGACGGAGCGAACATTCTTCCGCCACTTCGCGGACAAGAAGGAAGTCCTCTTCGCCGGCTCGAATGACCTGCGAGACCTCCTGGTCCGCGGGGTGGCAGGCGCGCCTTCTTCCGCTGCACCGATCGAGGCGGTCGCCGCGGGGCTGCTGGCCGCCAGCGCGGTGTTCAACGAGGAGCGCCGCGACTACAGCATGCGACGCCAGTCCGTCATCGCGGCCAACGCGGAGCTTCGCGAGCGCGAGCTGATCAAGCTGGCTGCGCTCGCGTCGGCGATCGCCGACACGCTTCGCCGACGCGGCGTTTCCGACCCGGCCGCGAGCCTCACTGCCGAGGCCGGCATCGCGGTCTTCCGGGTCGCGTTCGACCGCTGGGTCGCTGCTCACAATGAGCTCGGATGGTCCGAGCTGGTGCGCGGCTCACTGGCGGAGCTGAAGGCACTGGTCGCCTCTTAAGCTCGACGCGCCTGCTTGATGTGGTGCCTCTAGCGACTTCTTTAGGGTCAAAGGTTTCGAGGAGTGGAGAATCGACGACGACGGTCTGATCGCCACCTCGCTTGGTCACTACGACCAGGCTGAGTATGCCCGTCAGCTCGAGCACGTGGTGTAGTTCAGCGCGGAACCAGTTTGATCGTCGCTGATCGCGCCCCAGTAGTCAGCACGCTGTTGAGGATGCTTCCGGCGTATCGGCGGTATTTGGCCCGGTAGGCCGCATCGACTTCCTTGTTGACATCGTCGTCGGCGTCGATGAAAGCGACGTCTTGTTGAACACCGCCAGCCCGTATGCGACCCTCGTGCCGCTCCTGGGTACCACGGAACCAAAGCCCCCTGGGTCCCCTGACGGATCGGACATATATGTCGTCGCCGTGCCGAACGGCCCACACGGTCACCGGTTTTCGGAGCGTGCCGTCCCGCCGCTTTGATGCGATCTGCACCTCTTCGGCTCTTCCGATCTTGTCGAGCTGATCGCTCGTCCACTGCGTCATCGGCCAAGTCCCTTCGAGTCGATCCGGATAAGCGATTTGATCGCGCGGCGTTCGTCCATGGCCTTGTAGGCTTCCGCAACGTGGTCGAGGTCAGTCTCGAAATCGAATACGCGCCCGGGATTGATGCGCCCATCGAGGACGTCGTTGAGCAGCACAGGGATGTAGGTACGCGCTGGGGCCACCCCGCCGCGCAGCCCGATGTTCCGAAAAATCACGGTCTCCATCGGGTTCTCGACGCCGTGGGGAACCCCAACAGCGCCAACGACGGAACCGGGTCGGGCGACGCCCAACGCAGTCGCCATCGCCTGGCCTGTACCGACGCATTCGAGGGCGGCGTCAACACCCACACCATCCGTTAGCTCCAGGATTGCCTCGATCGCGGCCTCGCCCCGCTCGGCAAGTATCTCCGTGGCACCGAACGAACGGGCGACCTCCTGACGAGCCGGGTTCCGGCTCAGGGCGATGATTCGGGCCGCGCCCAGACGATGAGCGGCAAGGACGGCGCATAGGCCCACCGCGCCATCCCCGACGACGGCGACGACACTGCCCGATCCGACACCGGCGCTCACGGCCGCGTGGTGACCCGTGCACATCACGTCGGATAGCGCGAGGAACGACCGCATCATTTCGTCCGAATGCTTGGAGCCGGGCACCGGGACGAGGGTGGCGCCTGCGAGAGGGACGCGGACAGCCTCCCCCTGGCCTCCGTCGATTTCGCCGTCCCCAAACGCGCCGCCGGCGACGCACTGCGACGTAACTCCGGCGCGGCAGTGTGCGCAGGTGCCGTCGCAGTACTTGAACGGGGCGATTACAAAGTCGCCTACGGCGATGCCGCGGACGTCGGCGCCGACGTCCTCCACTACGCCGATGAACTCATGTCCGATCGAGCCCTTGGCGTGAGGCGACTCGCCGCGGTAGTACCAGAGGTCTGAGCCACAGACACAGCCGAGCACGACCCGGACAACGGCGTCTGTCGGCGCCGCGATCACGGGATCGGGGCGCTCGGCGACCTCGATCGAATGCGGTCCTTCGTAGACAGCTGCACGCATGGCTATGCGCCTCCGATCGACGGCGCAGTCGCGTACTCAACGTCGCTGACGTGGTCGCCCCACGTCGCGTTGTTGCCGTTGTCGTCGACGTCGAGCATCGCGATGTGCGTCATGAAGCGCGTCGGAGCCGCACCGTGCCAGTGATTCTCGCCCGGCTCGAAGAACACACGGTCGCCCGGACGGATCACCTCGATCGGACCACCGCTGCGTTGCGCAAGGCCGACACCCTCGGTGACGAAGATGGTCTGGCCGTTCGGGTGCGTGTGCCAGGCGGTGCGGGCGCCAGGCGTGAAGTGGACACTGCTCGCACTCAGGCGCGACGCACCGGTCGGCGTCGCAACCGTGTCCACGTACACCGCTCCGCTGAACCACTCGCTCGGTCCGGCCGTGGTGTTGATGCTGTTCCTCGTGATCTGCATGTCTTTACTCCCCCATCAACTTCATGGACACCACGATGCGACACCTTAATGGGCACCTTCGCTGGCTTTCGGATTGGCGAGTGCGTATTCAATGGCGGCTTCGGCTGCCAGCGCATAACCCGCTTCCCACGATCGACGCCAGCGCTTCTTCGTGACCGTCCTTTCAATGCTCTGCAAAAAGCGCTCCGGGATGGCCATGGCAAATGGCCCAAAGCGCATGGCGATCGTGTTTCTTATGGCTTCCGCGGCGCCCGCGAGCGTGGCTGCCCGGTCCGGGTCGGAGCGCGCGCCCGCTACCGCGGCCAGGGTGTGCAGCCCGTTCGCGATCCCCTGGCGCTCTCCGTGCGAAGCTGCGCTCGAGAGCGCCTCACGACCAAGGCGATCGGCGCCAGAGATATCGTTTCGAGCCAGGGCAACGTGCGCCATCGTGTTGTTGATGAGGGCGGCGAAGACGTCATCGCCCAGCTCGCGATATACGAGTAGGCCGTCGCGCAACGTGGCCAGGGCATCATCGGGGAAGCCGGCGTGCAGAAGCGCCGTGCCAAGGTTCAGATACGAGGTGCCCAACTGCCAGCTCAATCCAAGCTCGCGGCATATGGCTACTGATTCGCGGAACGGACCCAGCGCGTCCGCATAGCGTCCTTGAAGCAGGGCGACCATGCCTTTGATCGTGAGCAAATTGCGGCGGTCCATCGGGTCTTCGCTCAGTGCAGCGAGCTCGAGTCCCTCGGAAGCCAGGGCATCCATGCGTACGTGGTCGCCTTGCGGAAAAGCCAGAGCCGAGGCCGCCCAAACCGCCTTGGCACGAAGTGATGGTGTCGCCCTCCCCGGCATCGCCAGCGCAGCGTCCAACCAACGGCGGCCCTCCGCGAACTCACCCGCTTGCCGCCAGTAACGCCACAACGCGGCGGTATATCTGAGTGCCAAGACTGTGTCGCCAGAGTCGATGGTCCACCTCATCCCGCTCCGCATGTTGCCGCGCTCGACATGAAGGCGCTGGAACCAAACTTGGTGTCCGGCCCGGACGAGGTTTGGCTCCGCCTCCTCAGCCAACTTCAGGTAATGGAGCGCGTGGCGGCGGACCATTTCCTCGCTCTCGCCCGCCTCTACGAGGCGTCTTGTGGCGTACTCCCTGACGACGTCGAGCATGTCGTAGCGCGCCTCTCGATTGTTCCGGTCCAGCACGACCAGACTCTGGTCGACGAGCGCGCTCATGCCTTCGAGCGCATCTCCGATTTCGGTGGCAGGTCCGCAGACTTTAGCAACGTCCTCCAGGTTCCAGCCACCTGCGAATACGGGGAGGCGACGGAACAGAGTTTGGGATCGACCCTCGAGCAGATCGTGACTCCAAGCCACCGTGTCACGGATGGCCCGTTGGCGCAGCGGTAGGTCGACTGGCCCGCCGACCAGCAGCTCGAGCCGGTTCTCAAGCTGCTCGCGGATCGCAGGCAACGGAAGATGCTTGACTCGGGCGGCCGCAAGTTCGATCGCCAGTGGGAGGCCGTCCAACCTGCGACAGATTTCGAACACCAGCAAGGCGCTCTGGCGATCAAGTTCCAGGTGCGGCATTACGGCCTGCGCGCGTTCCCAGAAGAGCGTGGTGGCCGGCCAGCGCATGATGTCCCCAGACGGGTCATCGCCAATTTGAGCGGGTGACTCCAGAGGCGGCACCGGGAACTCGTGCTCTCCGCGCAACCGCAATGCGCTTCGGCTCGTCACCAGGAAGGTCGTTTTAGGGCAGCTGAGCACGAGCGAATACACCAAGGGAGCTGCTGCGGTGAGGTGCTCGAGTGTGTCGAGGACGACCAGGGACCGCCTTTCCGCCAGGTGCCTGATCAAGAGCTGCTCGAGACTGAGCCCTGTCTCGACGACACCGATCGTCCTGGCCAGCTCGGACGCGACAAGGCTTGCATCCTTCACCTCGCCCAACGAAACGAAGAAACAACCATCAGGAAACGAGTCCTGGATCTCTCTTGCGACTTCCACGCCTAGGCGGGTCTTTCCGATGCCGCCCGGCCCAGTCAGTGTCAGCAGCCTTATTCCGCCCGTCAGGAGGGTCGCCTTTATGGTTTCCAGCTCTCGTGATCGGCCGCGAAACGGCGTCGGGGCGGGCGGCAGTCCGCCCGCGGCAGCTACCTCCGGGGGGCGGACTTGTCTCCCTCGGGCAAGCGCCTCGAATCTGCGGCGCCCCTCATCGTCGAGCCCTAGGGCGGAGGCGATGCGCTTGGCCGTGTCGTGATGGACGACCGTCCGGATTCCGCGCTCGAGGTCGCTCACCGTTCGCGCGCTGATGCCGGCTCGCTCGGCCAGCCCTTCCTGCGTCAGCCCCGCCGCATCTCGGAGGCCCTTGAGGGCGGTGCCCAGGTTCTTATCGATGTGATTCAAATCGGTGACCTAAACGGTGAGTAAGTTTCATGGCGCGGCAGGCAGCCAGGGGACATCATCGGTCCTGTTCCGGGATGGGCGCACGCACAGCCTCGGTATGCAGACATATAAGGAGATATCACATGACTGAAAACGAGAATCACAACAAGCAGACGGTTCGGCGCCTTTACGAGGAAGTCGGGAACCAGGGGAGGCTCGAGCTCCTAGACGAGATCGCCCACGCGGACCACGTCGAGCACAATCCATTCCCGCAACAGAGCCAAGGAGTTGAGGGCCTCAAGCAGCGCATCAGCATGATCCGGGCAGCCTTCAATTCTCACTTCACCATCGAGCACCTGATCGCGGAAGGCGACAAGGTGGCGGTTATGTGGTCGAACGAGGGAACGCACGTCGGCGAGTGGTTCGGTTTTGCACCGACCGGAAAGAGCGTAACCACCAACGGCGTGGACATCCACTTGCTGCGGGATGGACGGCTTGCTGAGCACTGGGACGTCGTCGACCTCATGAATTTCCTGGCCAGCGTCGGCGTGCTTCCGGTTCCACCGGCAGCGGCAAAAAGCCAGCGATGATCCTGGTTGCGGGCGGCACTGGCCGGCTGGGAACCAAGGTCGTCACGCTGTTACGCGATCGGGACCTGGAGGTCCGCGTGCTCACGCATGATCCCAGCCGGGCTGCCCACCTTTCCACTACCGGCGTCGACATCGTCGAAGGCGATGTGCGGGATTTGGAATCCGTTAGGCGTGCGGTCGCCGGCGCCAAGACGGTGGTCTCAGCGATTCAGGGGTTCGCCGGTACCAAGGACGGGAGTCCCGCCACGATCGACCGCGGCGGCAACCACAACTTGATTGTCGCCGCGCGTGAGGCGGGAGTCGAACACTTGGTGCTGGTTTCAGTCAAAGATGCGTCGCCGAAGCACCCCGCTGAGCTGATGAGAATGAAGTACGCGACCGAGCAGGAGGTCAGGGCGAGCGGACTCGGGTGGACCATCATCAGGCCCACCGCCTACATGGAGACCTGGTGCGATGTGCTGGGGCGCCCGCTGCTCGACCAAGGCAAGACCCAGGTGTTCGGCCGCGGCCTCAATCCAATCAACTGGGTGTCAGCGGCTGACGTTGCCGAATTCGTCACACTGGCCACTCTTGACTCGGCACTGCGTGGCGAGGTGATCGAGGTCGGCGGCCCCGAGAACCTGACCATGACAGCTTTTGTTGATGTCTTTCGAAAGGAGACAGGATCGAGCGGCAAGGTGGGGCACATTCCTCCAACTGCAATGCGACTGATGGCGCTTGTGATGCGTCTCGTGAACCCCGGGATGGCCAGACAGATCCAGATGGGCGTAATCATGGATACCCGCCCCCAGGCGTTCGACGCGCTAGAAACGCGCCGTCGTTATCCGACTATCCCAATTACCCATCTGACTGAAGTCGTGAAGCGTGACTACGCCGAAGCACGCGGCGCAGCTCAAGGGGCGTAACAGGTGGACGTCCTCGCAGGCATTTTCTTGGCGGCTCTCCTGCAGGATTTGTCATACACATCGAAAACCGCGTTCGTCAGTCGTGGCCACCGGGGCTTGGCCGTCGCAGCCGACGCCTGCGCCATGCTCACCTCGTCGATCTACCTGATCTTGGCCGCTTCGGTCACGATGCGGTCAGGTCTTTCCCTCGCAACCGTTGAGGCCTTCGCAGCCATCGCGATCGGCGGAGCGTGCGGAACCGTCTGCGGCATGTTCGCGGTTGATTGGTTGGAGCTGCGATTCGCTCTAGGCCGGCGTGCCGACAAGCACGGAAGGCTCCTCGCCCGGTCAGGCGCCGTGACGATGATCACACGGTGAGGAGCTAAGCCTCGGGCGCGTCATCTGATTGATTCGTAGGATGAGCCGGTGAATGCTGTCACGATGCTCGCCTTCGTCCGGTTTCACGCGTGGGCGGAACGAGCGAATCAGTGGGTCTCAACTACTCCGTACATCAGTCATCCGCGCGACGTTGGAGAGCTTGTTCGATGCACGCCCCTGGGTTGCTAATATTCCTTTGGCTGT
>VBHX01000129.1 GCA_005879945.1 Chloroflexota bacterium
GAAACCGACTTACGTCGAAATACAGCGCGTCGGATTGATACGCATACCGGCGCGAATGGAGCTGCGTCGCAGCGCGAAGGATCGGCTCGATCTCCTCGGAGACCCGAGGCATCACATCAGGCCGCCGCCAACCAAGGGCATCCATGTCGCGGATGTGCACAGCCACCTCTTGCGCCACGAGATCTCGCCAGTCGATCCCATCGCGCCGCGCCCGCTCGAACAGCGGGTCGTCGACGTCGGTGATGTTCTGCACGTAGCGGACGCGAACGCCGGAAGCCTCGACGAATCGAACCAGGATGTCGAAGGTGCAGAACGTGAATGCGTGGCCCATGTGCCCGGACTCGTAAGGCGTCACCCCGCACACGTACAGGCGCAGCACCTTGCGGCCTTTGTCCGCGCTTGGTTCGATCCGCACCTTCCGCCGGCTGAGCGTGTCGTGCACGCGGAGCCGGAGGTTGGCGTCGGGCACCAGCGCTGAGCCTAGCGGCGGCTGTCTAGTCGACCGCGCGGGAGAGCACTGACGCGTCCGCGCGCAGCGCGTCGACCTTGTCGGTCAGCTCCCAGGGCACGCCCAGATCGTCACGGCCGAAATGGCCGTAGGCGGCAGTCGGCCGGTAGATCGGCCGCATCAGATTCATGTTGGCGATGATCGCCGCCGGTCTCAGGTCGAAGTGGCGGCGCACAAGCTCGAGCAGCTCTCGCTCGGGCAGGGAACCAGTGCCAAACGTCTCCACCGCGATTGACGTCGGGTGCGCGCGGCCGATCGCGTACGACACCTGCACCTCGCACCGCTCCGCGAGACCGGCCGCGACGAGGTTCTTGGCCACATACCGAGCTGCATATGCCGCCGAGCGATCGACCTTGCTCGGATCCTTGCCACTGAACGCGCCGCCGCCGTGTCGAGCGACCCCACCGTACGTGTCGACGATGATCTTGCGCCCCGTCAGCCCCGCGTCCGCCGCCGGGCCGCCGACGATGAACTTCCCGCTCGGATTGACCATGATCTTGGTGTTGGCGTCCATGACCATGCCTTCGAGAACCGGGTCGATGACAAGCGCCCGCACGCCGTCGTTGATTTCCTTCTGAATTGCGTCTGGCGAGTGGTGCGTAGAGACCACGACCGCCTCGATCCGCTTCGGTTTCCCAAACTCATACTCGACCGTGACCTGGGTCTTGCCATCTGGCCGCAAAAACGCAAGCGATCCGTCCTTGCGCGTTTGTGCCAGCCGCCGCGCCAGCCGGTGCGCCAGCGAGATCGTCAGCGGCATGAGCTCCGGAGTCTCGCGGCAGGCGAAGCCGATCATCATGCCCTGGTCCCCCGCGCCCTGCAGCTCGAACGGGTCGTCCTCCAACGTGCCCTCACGTTCTTCCAGCGAATGGTCGACGCTCGCCGCGATGTCTGGCGACTGCTCTTTCAGATAGACCTGGATCAGCGCATGATCGGCGTCGAAGCCAATCTCCTCGAGGTTGTAGCCAATGCCGCGAATGGTGTCGCGAATCGTGCGCTGGATGTCGAGGTCCGCGTGCGTGGTGACCTCGCCGATGACGACGCACAACCCTTTGGTGATGGCGGTCTCGCAGGCCACGCGTGCGTGGGCGTCTTGCGAGAGCATGCCGTCGAGGACCGCGTCGGAGACCTGGTCGCAAACTTTGTCCGGGTGGCCTTCTGTGACCGACTCGGAGGTCAGCAGGAACGAGTGTGAGGAGCTAAACGATGTGGCCACTGCGACCGCCAATGATATTGGGCCTAGGTCCCGTTGCGCTGGCGGCGATCCTCCGGAGCCTGGCCAAGCAACTGCGCCTGCAGCGCGAAGATGTCGTCGAGAACCCGATCGATTCGCCGGCCTTCCAGCCGATGGTCGGCGATCACCCCCGCGCGCTCGAGGTGACGCCGCAGCGAGGTCCCGAGAGTGCCGTCGACGCGCGTCTTCCCCCCCACCTGGGCTTCCTCCAGAAGTTGCAGGCAGCGGTCGAGGGCGAGCTGACGAAGCCGGTGCTCCCGAACGGTCACCCAGCGGTCCTCATGTGCCTAGAACTTCGACGCGCCCGGCATCGGTCACTCGAGCCTTGACCTCGTTGAGATCCGGCAGCGTGTACGACGCGCTGCTCGGCTTCCCGTCGGCCGTGAACGACACCGGGTGGCATGGACACTCCAACAGCCCGGACTTGCCCTCCCACCAAAGCTCGCAAGGCAGGTGCGAGCACATGGACGAGACGGCCGACACCGACTCCCCGCGGCGAAAAACGAACGCGCCGACCGCACCGGCCTTGACCAGCTTTCCCGAGCCATCCCTGAAATCCGCGAGGGCGCCGACATCGGTCCACTGTCCGTTCTCAGGAAGCACCGGGCTCGAGGGGGCCCGAAGCGCCGCGCCGCGACCCGGTTCGAGCGACCTACCTACGAAACCGCCGGCCAGCGCGCCGGCCGCCACGCCAAGCCCGGCGATCATAGCGGCCCGCCGCGTCAGCCAAGTCTCGCGCGGGGTGGATTCGAGGATATCCGCCAGGCGGCGGCGGAAAGCAGGGCTCATGCGCTGCGGACCCTGGCTCGCGGCGGCAAAGCGCGCCGCGGCCGTGATGGCCTCCTTCTCCTCGGCGTCGCCCGCCCGGAGCCGAAGGCGGCGGCCACGGAGCAGGTCACTGACGATGCGCTCGACGCGGTTCTCTGGCTTCTCAGGCATCTGTATCGACCTTTGCCGCCGCTCGCAGCGCGCGCAGCTGCATCACCTTGACCGCTCCGACCGTGGAACGCATCTCGGCAGCCACTTCCTTGAGTGAATACCCGTGCAGGAAACGCAGCTCCAGCACGCGGCGGTAGTTGTCGCTCAACCCGGCCAGAATCCGCTGCGCCCTCTCCGCAGCCTCGTCAGAGGCGGGACCCTGCGGCACGGCCAGGGCCAGATCTTCGTGCAGCTCGGCCTGGGAGATCCCCAGACGCATGCTCCAGAACGCGCCCAGGACAGAGCGCGCGGTGGCGAAGAGGTAGCCCCGAATCGCGCTCGCGGGCGCGCCCTGGCGGAGCCGCGGGATGGCCTTCATTGCCACCTGCTGCGTGAGGTCCTCGGCATCAGCGCGGTTGCCGACCCGCGCGTAAATGAAGGCATACACGAGCTCCAGCTCGTCGAGGGCGATGTCCGTCGCTCGCGTCGCGGACGGAAGCTCGACCACCTCGCCGGCGTGTTCATTTGCCGTGCTTGGATCATCTGGGCGACCCGGGTCCCCGGTCACGGAACCAGTACGAAATCTCGGCTCAATTCTGTTTTAGGCGTTACCCGGCCAGGTTACTGGAGCGCTGAGCTTTCCCAGCGTTCTTAGGCGCGACGCCAGCCCGGACGGCCCGCGCGGCGCCAGACCAGGTACCCGAGGCCGAGGAGGACAAGCACGGGTCCGATGGCACCGAGCCCGGTGATCAGGTAGTTGATCGTGGTCACGAAGTTGTGCGCCGCGTCGCTCAGAGCCGACGCGAAGCCCCAGCTGTCAGACGGCGTGTTCGCCGCCGGCGCGCCGGCTTCGGTCAGCGACACGGAGATCGTGCTGAAGGCGACGTTGTGGTCGATGTACTGGATCTGCCCCTTGAGCTGCTCGATCTGGCCGGTGATCTGCCCGAGCTGGTTCTGCACGGCGATGATGTCCGACACGGTCTGCGCCTTCGCCAGGAGCGCCAGCATCGCGTTTCGCTGCGCCTCTTCGTTGGCGAGCCGCGCCTGAAGGTCGACGTACTGCGCGCTGACATCCTGGCCGCTGATGTGCTCGTTCTGAACCGTGCCCATCTTGGTCAGCGCGTCGATGGTCTCGTCGAACTTTGCCGCCGGGACCATGAAGGTGATGACGCCGGTACGGATCTGGTCGTTGGTCACCGGGTTCGCCTGGGCGTCGGTGCCGGAAACGTAGCCCTGCTCGAGCTCGACCAGCGAGCGCACGGATGCAAGGCTGGAGTCGAACTTGCCCGCCTTCACGCTGATCGCGAGCTGCGCCTGGCGGATGACCTGTGGGCCTTGAATGGGCGGCACAACGTTGGTGCCGGGGTTGGAGGCGGTGCCTCCGCCGCTGGCCTGGTCGGGCACGCCCTTGACGGGCGCCCCGTTCGCGGCCCCGGTGGACGAGTTGTAGTTGAGGGAGGCCGGGCGCGAGCTTGCCGAGCCGCCACCGCCGGTGCTGCCCCCACACGCGGCGGCCGCCACGAGGATACCGATGAAGACAGCGAGGATGACCAAGAACCGTTTCATGCGACCGCCTCCCGATTTGATACGTACCAAACGCGACGGCGCGGCCTAGGTAACATCCCGACTCGTGCTCGAGGTCCGGAACCTCGCCATCGACATCGCTGCGCGCCGGGTTTTGTCCGACGCGAGCTTCACCGTGGCCGCGGGCGACAAGGTTGGCCTCGTCGGGCGCAACGGCGCCGGCAAGACGAGCCTGCTCAGGGTTCTCGCCGGCGAGCATGACTCGGAGGCCGGCCTGGTCCTGCGCCGCGGGACGTTGGGCTATGTGCCACAGAACCCTCGCCCGCGCGCCGAGGCGGCGGCGACCGCGCTGTCGCACATCCTCTCGGGCCGCGGTCTCGACCGCGCGGCGGCGCGCCTTGAGGAGCTGCACCGCAAGCTCGAGGCCGACCATTCGACGGCCAACATCGAGCGCTTCTCCGAAGCCGAGGAGCGTTTCCGGCTCGACGGCGGCTACTCCGGTGAATCGGATGCACGGCGCATCGCAACCGGGCTCGGCCTGAAGGCTGATCGCGTCGATCTGCCGATCGGCGTTCTCTCAGGCGGCGAGCGCCGCCGAGTGGAACTGGCGCGCGTGCTGTTCGCGGGCGCCGACCTACTCCTCCTCGACGAGCCGACCAACCACCTCGACAGCGAGGCCAAGGCGTGGCTGATGGACTTTCTGCGCGAGAACCGCGGCGCAGTGATCGTGGTCAGCCACGACCTCAACCTTCTCGACGCGGCGATCACGCGCGTCATTCATCTCGACACCGGGCGCCTGGTCGAGTACCGCGGCACCTACTCCCAGTACCTGCAGGCGCGCGCGCTCGAGGAGAAGCGGCTGACCTCGCTCGCGCAGCGCCAGGAGTCGGAGATCAAGCGTCTGAGCCTGCTCGCAGAGGTCATGCGCCGACAGACCGCGAAGCGCGCGCGCACCGCGAAGTCGATCTTCAAGCGCGTCGACCGCATGAAGGCGCAGCAGGCCACCGCGCCGAAACGCGAGCGCAAGGTCAAGGTCCACTTTCCGGATCCGCCGCGTGGCGGCCGCGTCGCTCTTACAGTGGAGAAGCTCGCCAAGGGCTACGGTGGACCGCTCGTTTTTCGCGACGTCACATTCGAGGTCGAGCGCGGCCAGCGCTTGCTGGTGATGGGACTCAACGGCGCCGGCAAGACGAGCTTGCTGCGCATCATCGCGGACGAATCACAGCCGACCTCAGGCTCGTTTCGATTGGGCCACAACGCGTCCCTCGGCTATTACGCTCAGGAGCACGAAGGCATCCGCGCGGGGGTGCCCGTCCTCGCCCACATGCGGGAGCAATCCGATGCCGACGAGCGCGTGCTGCGCGCGCTGCTCGGCTCGTTCAACCTCACGGGCGACATCGCGCGGCAGGACGCGGGCACCCTGTCAGGCGGCGAGAAGACGAAGCTCGCGCTTGCACAGCTCGTGGCGGGGCGTCACAACCTGCTGTTGTTGGACGAGCCGACCAACAACCTCGATCCACCGTCTCGTACCGGAGTCGCGCGGGCGCTCGCGGAGTGGCCGGGGACGATGATCATCGTCAGCCACGATCCCGAGTTCGTCGAGGCGCTTCGGCCCGGCCGCGTCCTGTTCATGCCCGAAGGGCGGCTCGACTACTGGGAGGACGACCTCCTCGACGTGGTGTCGCTGGCCTGACCGACAATAGGGTCATGGCGACCGGGACTCGTGAGGTCGTGATGCCCGACCTGGAGGGCGCCGAGGAAATCACCATCGGCGCCTGGAACAAGAAGAAGGGCGATCACGTCGACGAGGGCGAGACGCTGCTCGAGGCGCTCACGGACAAGGTCAACGCCGAGATCCCCTCGCCCGTCGGCGGGGTGGTCGAGGAACTGCTGCTGAAAGAAGGCGACCCGGTCAAGCCCGGCCAGGCGATCGCGAGGGTGAGTCCCGACTCGGCCGGTTAGACCTTACCCGTGG
>VBHX01000130.1:0-3754 GCA_005879945.1 Chloroflexota bacterium
TATCTCGTCGTTTACAAAGCAGGCGCGTCGTCAAGCGATGCCCCCGCTTTGGTTCGCTACGCGGGTGGCAGCCTGGTTTACAACTACGCGCAGATCGGCGTCGCCGTAGTCAGGTCGAACCACACCGATTTCACCTCCAAGGTGAAGGCCGACTCGCGTGTCGAGGCGGTGGCCAGCACCAGCAAGGGCGTGACCAAGCTGAGGGACACCCAGCCGGACGCCGGCGGTTCGGAGTCGACGTCCTCGTCTGAACCGGGGTCACCCGACAACCTCTCCGGGCTGCAGTGGGATATGCGCCAGATCCACGCATTCGAGGCGCAGTCGATCACGAGCGGCAAGCGCTCCGTGACCGTCGGCGACATAGACACGGGAGCTGACTTCAACCATCCCGACCTCAGCCCGAATCTCGACTTTAAGAAGAGCGTCTCGTGCATCGGGGGAACCCCCAACACGGAACCGTCGGCGTGGAAGGACGACAACGGACACGGCACTCACACGGCGGGCACGATTGCCGCGGCTCGTAACGGCATCGGCGTCGTCGGCGTCGCACCGAACGAGAGACTCGCCGCGATCAAGGCCGGCGACGCGAACGGATTCTTCTTTCCTGACGCTGTCGTTTGCGCCTTCATGTGGGCCGGCTCGCACCACATCAACGTCACCAACAACAGCTACTTCGCCGACCCGTTCTACTGGAACTGCCCAAACGACCCGACGCAGGCTGCCATCCTGGAAGCCGAAACGCGGGCCATCAATTTCGCGACTGGCCACGGGGTCTTCAACGTTGCGGCTGAAGGCAACTTCAGCGACGACCTGGCCCATCCGACGCAGGACCGGCAGAGCCCCGACAACACGACGCCTGTGACTCGCCCGGTCAACAACGACTGCAAGATCGTCCCGGTCGAAATCGCTGGAGTTTTTGGTGTCACCGCCGACGGCAACCTGAGGATGAAGTCGTTCTACTCGAACTATGGGATCGGAGTGACTCAGGTCACCGCGCCGGGTGGAGACAGCATTCTGCAGAAAACGGAAGCTGCGAAGAACGGCCGGGTCCTGTCCACGTTCCCCTCATACCCGGTAAGCATCAACTGCCTCCGAAAGGTCAGTGATGGGACCGCAACCTACTGCTATCTCCAGGGCACTTCGATGGCATCACCACATGTTGCGGGAGTGGCCGCCTTGGTCGAAAGCATGGGCGTCAGAGAATCTGAGAAGGTCGGGGAGTTAATCAACGGCACAGCCGACCCGATCGCCTGTCCGACGGCCGAGCAGCTCCTCAACTACGCGCCTTTTCCTTCGGTCAACAACGACGCTCCCCAGCAGTGTGAGGGTGAAACCGATTACAACGGCTGGTACGGACACGGGCAGGTGAACGCCCTGGCCGCGGTCAGCACCGAGAAGAACCAGAACAAGTAGGTCTCGAAAGGGGCGACTGCTAACCCGGCGGTCGCCCCAACTCGACCTGACCGGATCAGGTTGACAAGGCGCAATTCTCTGACTAAGGTCAGGAAAATGGACGCCACTGCGGTCCAGCAGGTGCGAGCCTTCAATCGAACCGTCGCGGAGCGGATCGGCGCGTTGACCGATGGGTTCCTCGGCCGAGGGCGACCGATGGGCGAATCGCGAACACTCTGGGAGATCGGGCTCGGCGGCACCGAGATCCGAGACCTTCGAGCTCGGCTCGGTCTGGACTCTGGCTACGCGAGCCGTGTGCTTCGCTCCCTCGAACAGGAAGGATTGATCACAGTCGAGACCAGTTCCGGCGATGGAAGGGTCCGCTACGTACAGCTGACCGATGCGGGCCGCGCCGAGCGCGCCGAGCTCGACCGGCGAGCAGATGAAGTGGCCTGGAGTTTCCTCGAGCCGCTCGATGCGGCCCAGCGCGACAGGCTCGTTACAGCGATGAGCGATGTGCAGCGGCTCCTTCTCGCGTCAATGGTTGATATGGCGATCGAAGATCCGACCACGCCCGACGCGCGGTGGTGCATCGAGCAGTACTTCTCTGAGTTGAATACCCGCTTCGAGACCGGCTTCGATCCTTCAAAAAGCATCCCGGCCGACACGCACGAGCTCGTGCCTCCGCGCGGCGCGCTGTTGATCGCCCGCCTCCGAGGAGGACCGATCGGTTGTGGCGCGCTGAAGTTTCATCCCGGCGAGCCCGCCGAGCTGAAGCGAATGTGGGTGGCCCCGGAGGCACGCGGGCTCGGGCTGGGGCGGCGGCTTCTGGTGGAGCTGGAGCGACATGCGAAGGAAGCGGGAACGCGGGTTGTGCGGCTCGAGACAAACCGCACGTTGAGTGAGGCGATCCAGCTGTATCGCAGCAGCGGCTATCGCGAGGTGGCAGCCTTCAACGACGAGCCTTACGCGCACCACTGGTTCGAGAAGAGGCTCCGCTAGTCACTCACCCGCTGCTAGTCCGGCGACGTGAAGAGCGTCAGCTGAATCCCTTCAGGGCCGGCAAGCCGCACGTTGCGATCACCCCACGGCGTGGTCACTGGGCCACCAAGAATTTCAGCGCCGGCTCGGACCAGGTCACTGGCGACCGACTCGCTGTCGGAGGTTCGAAAAGCGACCCTCACCTGGCCCGCAACCCGCCGCCCAACCTCGATGTCGTCAATCGCGCCGGCTTGCGCCTCATCGAAGATCTCGAGCGTGGCACGACCGGCGTCGAAGAGGACCGCATGGCCGCCATCGTTCTGCCAGACGGCCAGCTGGCTCAGTCCGAGGCGGTCTCTGAAGAACGCGACCGCGCGGTCGAAGTCATCCACCGTCAACACCAGTCGCATTTCGTCTGAGCTCATGGCGCCTCCGATATGCAAAAGTCGCGGAAGGATTCGTTCGTTTCGGTGTTAAGAAATTGGCCTAGTCCCTTAATCATTTGTCCCTTGACACGCGACGCGTTCCCGACCACGATTCGAATTGTTTCCGCATTGGATGCGGGCGTCTAGATGGGAGGGTTGGTATGAGTCATAGGCTTCGCCATTTGGTGGCTGTGCTCACTGCGGTGGCGGTGGCGGCATTGTTACCTGGTCCGGCCGCCGCGAGTCCCACGGTCAGCCTGGTCGCGTGGGGACTCGACAGTCCGCGTGGGGTTGCATTCATAGACAGCAGGGCCTTCGTAGCCGAGGCAGGTCACGGCTCTAATAATCCCGGGGACTGCTTCAGCACACCGTTCGGCAACACCTGCGTCGGCAACACATCGCAGATTTCGTGGGTGAACACGCACACAGGCGCTCACGCTGCAATTGCAACCGGCTTCTTCTCGATCACGCTTGGTCGGGAAGGCGCTTTGGGTGTCAGCGGTCTTTCCGCCCGCGGCGGCAAGCTTTACGCCCAGATCGGTGCGACCGCCAGGGAAGTGCCACCAACGTTCGAGATCGGCAAGCAGGCCGGCAGCCTTCTCAAGGTCAACCCGCAGAACGGCCACTGGACGACGATCGCCAATACCGGCAACTTCGACTTCGACTTCACGACTCAGTTCACTCAGCCCAACCCCGCGGTGTGCGGCCAGTGCCCTGGGACGCAGGAGCACGACGCAAACCCGAACGACGTGCTGGCAACGAGTAATGGCTTGTTGGTGGCCGACTCCGGGTCGAACACACTGACCAAGGTTGGCGACAACGGCCAGATGGAAGTTCTGTCCCACTTCCCCTGGCGAGACCCAAACTTCATGAACTTCCCCAGCGATGATGTCCCCACATGCGTGGCCACGGGTGGCGGCGCGATCTGGATCGGGACATTGTCAGGACACCTGTAC
>VBHX01000130.1:3814-15254 GCA_005879945.1 Chloroflexota bacterium
TGTTCGGCGCCGGGCAATTCCAGGACCCGACCTTCGTAGACGGGAATGTCGTGAAATACAACACGGCGAGCGGTAAGGGCGAGATGCTCGCGGATGCCTTCCACAATCCCGCCCTGTTCCTGCCGTACTCGGCCAAGTTCGGCCCTGATGGCAACCTGTACGTCACCACCGGCGCCGTCTGCAACGCAGATGGCACGAGCAGCTTTGGCGGCGGACACCTTCCGTGCGCGCTTGGTGAAAAGAAGGGCGGCCGGCTGGTGAAGATCAGCCTGAACGCCTAGCGGCGAATATCGACGAAAACCGATCTGTGGCGACAGGGCTAGCTCTTAGCCTCGAGCCACAGATCGGTGCCTGCGTTGGGTCAGAGCTTGCTTACAGCGGCGTGACCGGAATGCAGATCTCGCACTCGAACTGACCTGTCTTCTGGTCGTAGCCGGCGCTCACCGGATAGTGCTCGAAAAACGGGCGCGAGTCGAGCTGCATCCCGCTCTCGGGCAGCCAATCGCGCAGGAGCCAGGCCCAGGCTTCGCCAACCTTGTTTTCGGTGCCCTTGAATTTGCCCACCGCATATTTGCCACCTGGAATCACGGTCATCTGGTAATCCCCGGCGCCGGCGAAATTCTTCGGCACCTCGACGGCTGCGTCGTAGCGCAGCGTCTCGGGAGCGGCGATTCCCGGGTCATCGAGGCTGATGCCATAACGCGGCTTGCCGTAAAGCCCATTTGTTTCCATCCAAGGAGAAACCTTTGTGATCCAGAAGTCGGAAACCTGCTTGCCGTATGGCCCAATGTGACGGAGATACGCGACGGTGGTCGGTTGTCGGTCAACGATTGTGACTTTCATGTATCCATCATTCGCCGGTGTCTGCGCGCGCGCCTGATCGTCCTTGCTCTTCGACTGATCACGATTGCGGCGTTGCGAATCCCGCCACCCTGTCGGTGTAGAACCGAAGCGGGTCTTGAAGGCTCGGGCGAACGCTTCCGTGGACCCGAAGCCAACCGATAGAGCAACCTGCAGGACCGGCAGGCGCGGTTGAGCGACCAATCGCTGAGCCGCCAGCTCCAGTCTTCGACGGCGCACGTAGTCGCCGAGCGTCTCTCCCATCCAGGCGGTGAACAGACGGTGAAAGTGAAACGGTGAGAAGTTCGCGACCCTTGCCAGCGTTTCAAGCTCCAATGGCTGGTCCAGCTCGCGGTCGATGTGCTCGAGCACGCGATGGATGCGAGCGACGTACTCGGAACGGCTGTCTTTCGTCGCCATTCCTTAGGGCATCATGATCAGGGGATTACACACCGGAGCGCGGATGTGGACCGGCGGTGTAATAGGAGCTGTTTGAGGTGATGTTCACGCCAGGCTCCTCACCGCGGCGTCGGCGAGCGCTCCCTCTGATCGCTACCTCTGCGGTCATCGTTGCTGCGGCCGGCTGGGGGTACCGGCAATCGACACGAGCCCCGAGGTCGCCCGGGCCGCCTCCCCCATCAAACCGCACGCCGATGGCCACACTCAATCCTGTCACTCCCGGATGGCGGCATCAACTACAACCCCGGCGGCACGCGAATCACATCACTTCCCAGCCGCACCCCGCCGTCGGGTGACCACTCGCAATTGGGCTTTGACGTTCAGAACGTCCGTGCAGTCATCAACTCCCTCGAAATCAAGGGTGTGCGATTCGAGGACTACGACATGCCTGGTTTCGCGACCGAAGGACATCTCGTGAATATTCGCACCGTACAACTGCGCCTGGTTCAAGGACAGCGAGGGCAACTCGCTCGCGATATGGGAGCCGGACTCGGCTCCGTCCGGCACCGGCATTCTGATGTTCAGCGACTGCACAACTAGGACAGCGAGGGCAACCTTCTCAGTCTGGTCGAAGGGATCCGGACACCCGCGACTTCGGGCGCTTGAATGCGCGCCGCATCGCCTCGACCTCGGCTCCGGCGCGGCATCCTTCCAGATGGTCGTTGACGACACCCATCGCCTGCATGAACGAGTAGACGGTCGTCGGGCCAACGAACCCCCAGCCTCGCTTGCGCAGATCCTTGCTCATTGCGGCAGCCTCTGGGCTGAACTTGACCCCCGTCGGCGCCTCGTGGTCGAGGCGGCGAGACCGAGGAGGCGGCTCGAAGCGCCACACGTAGGCGGCGAAACTCCCAAACTCAGCCTGCAACTCGCGGCATCGGCGAGCGTTGTTGATCGTGGCGGCGATCTTCGCGGCGTTGCGCACGATCCCCTGGTCGTTGAGCAAGCGTCTCTGGTCGGCACTACCGAATCGGGCCACAGCGTGTGGATCGAACTGGGCGAAAGCCGCGCGGAAGTTCTCGCGCTTGCGGAGGATGGTCAGCCAGCTCAGACCTGACATGAACCCTTCGAGGCATAGCTTCTCGAACAGCCGGCGATCGTTCGAGACCGGCCGGCCCCACTCGGTGTCGTGGTAGCGGCGGTACAGCGGATCCCCGGCTCCCCACCAGCAACGCGGAACTCCGTCATCTCCGACCTCGATCCCCGAGATGCGACTCAAAGTTTTTTCGACTGGAGTGACGACGCGAAGTCGATGCCGCGCTCGACCCACGCCGCGAGCTGCTTTTCGGTCCGGTAGCCGCTGGGGTCGATGCAGACGAAACCGGCCAGCGGGCGGCCGGCGAATTCCATCGGCGTTACGTGAGGCTCGGCGAGGACCCGGGCCCGCGCATCGGCGCCGACGCGGACCATCAATCCGTTGCTGGTCACGCCGCAGCACATGGCGCCCTTGACGCTGAAGGAGAGTCCGCCGACCATCTTCTTCTCGACGACGTCTGGGCGGCCGGACAGGATACGACGCAAGCGTTCGGCCGTCTTGAGGTCATAGCCCACGGTCATAGTTTCGGCACAACCCATCGCTAGTTTCGCGCCATGGCCCCCGTGGTCGCGGTGGAGGACCTTCGCAAACGCTATCGTGCACGGGACCCGTACGTGGTCGACAGCGTGTCCTTCAGCCTCGAGCCAGGCGAGGCCTTCGGGCTGCTTGGTCCCAATGGAGCCGGCAAGTCGAGCATCGTCAAGATAATCGCGGGCCTCACCCGCCCCAGCTCGGGCCGAGTCACCCTCCTTGGTGGCTCCCCCCAGGACCCGGCCGCTAGAGCCGCGCTGGGATTCGCCGCAGAGGAGCCGGATTTCCCCAAATACCTCTGCGCCGACGAGGTGCTCGACTACTTCGGCCGGCTCCTGGGACTGCCGGCGAGCGAGCGGCGCCGGCGAGTTTCGGAAGCCCTGGAGTGGAGCACGCTCGCGGGAGAGCGCCGCCAGGTGCGGCACTTCTCCAAGGGTATGAAGCAGCGCCTGGGCCTCGCCCAAGCGATCCTGGGCCGGCCGAAGTTACTCATCCTCGACGAGCCGACTGCCGATCTCGACCCTCTCGGCCGCCGGGACGTGCGCGATCTGATCTCGGGGCTGAAGGCCCAGGGCACGACCGTGCTCCTCAACAGCCACCTCCTGAGCGAGGTGGAGCGCGTTTGCGACCGGGTTTCGATCATGGCCCGCGGCAAGATCCTGAAGGAGGGTCCGGTGCAAGAGCTGGTGCCCGAGGGCCGGACCCTCGAGGAGGTCTTCGTGCAGCTGTTCGACGCAAGCGCACAGGCGCGCGATGCCGGCCTCCCCGCGTTTATCGCCGAGAATCAGCCTCGGCCAGGGAGCATCTGATGCCGCAGGCGCTGGCCGTCGCGAAGTACACGCTGCTCGAGCTGACTCGCCGGCGGCTGGTGTTCGTGATCGTCGCCATCGGCGTGGCGCTCGTGGCCGGCCTTGGCATCGCGCCGCATGTGCTGCCGGGCGACCACACCGATCAGGATCGCGTAATCGCCTTGCTCACGGGGCTTCAAGGAGTGGTGCCGACCGCGATGACCCTTTGCGCCTTTGCCGTTGGCATGACCGTGATGAATCACGACCTCGATTCGGGCGCTGTCGTCTCCATATTCGCCAAACCCATTTCCCGCGCCAGCTATACCGGCGGCAAGCTCATCGCGGCGACCGGGCTCTTGCTTCTGATTTCGGCCATCTTCACCTCGGGCAGCCTGATTGTCGTGGCGGCAAATGGCGGCAGCGTGTACGGCGTCGTGTTCTGGACTTGCGCGGCGCTGGCGGCCAACATCGTTCTGCTCATGCTGCTCGTGATGATCCTCACCGTATACATCAACAACGTCGTGGCAGCCGCGCTCGTGCTCGTCTTCAACTACCTGGCGGCGCAAACGCAGAGCCTTCATGCGATGGTTCAGCACAACGTCATCACCGACGCGATCGCCAGAACGCTGGTCAACATTGCCTACTGGGGCGTGCCGCACGAGCTCATCAGCAACCTTCAGCGCCAGATCATGCAGATGCAGCTCGACACCCGTGAGCTAGTTGTTGGCGCGACTTGTGATGGACATGGATCGTGCTACAACCCCCTCGACCGCGTGCCGGGCGCATCCGGCGCCGTCGACATCATCTTCTGGGCCGGTTACCTGGTCGCCCTCGGCCTGGTGCTCTTCTGGGCGGTGCGCCGAAAGCAGGTCTAGGGGCGGCGCCGCGGGCGGACGTCGACGTCGATCGCGACCGCCAGCGAAGTGCGCGCCCAGCCGCTGAGCCGTTTGCCCTCGGTCCAACCCTGGTACTTCGACGCCAGCAGCCGCCTCGCGCGCGCGTCTTCTTCTTCTCCGTCTTCGACTATCCGCGCCACGCCGGCGAACGTGCGATGGCCTAGCTCGATCGAAACGCTCGGCTCTTTCGTGATGTTCTTCACCCAGTCCGACTGGGCGCGGCCTCCAGAAAGCAGGTAAACCGTCCCGGGTTTGCCGTCGACGGCGAACCAGATCTCGATCGTTCGGGGCAGGCCCGACTTCCGCCCTGTCGTGGTGAGGTTGGCGAAGTCAAGCTCCGCCAAGGTCTGCGGTATCCCGCTCATAACGCCGGTGCGGCAAAACGTCCCCCGGGTGTCCGTGTCGTTATGCGGGACTCCATCATCATCGCTAGTCGAAACGGCGGCTCGGGAGGCACGGTCCGAGCCTAAATGCTGCCGGATCGCGAACCGGGGATGGAACTCGCGTTCCCCTACCGATAATCAGCGAACCCGATGCCGCCCTCGATGGTTGCTCATTGAAGATGAGCTCAGCACGGCCAGTGATCTCGGATCGCGCCGGGGTGGCGATCGCGGCGCTGGCGATACTTACGGCGCTGGCCGGGGCCCTGCTCCTCGGACACACCAAGGCGATGCCACACGCCGACCTCAGCAAGCACGCCCAGACTGCCGCGGCCCAAGGCGGGGTGCAGCTGACGACGGCGCTTTCGCTGCGGCAGACGGCGCCCCAGGTGATCGACGTCGTCGCCGACGTGTCGATTCTCAACGGCGACTCCGCCGTGGCGTATATCGGCATCAACTGTCTCAACCCTGTCTCCGTCGACTACCGGTCGACCCGCCCGGACCCGGCCGGGCCGCCGTACTCGGCAAGCGCGACGGCCCTTCGGGACCGGATCATGCGGTACCGGCACTCCCTGGACGAGTCGCTCACGTTCTCCTCCCAACCGCCGGACAAGATCGCGTCCGCATCGCCCACGTGCGACCAGTCCGGTCCGCCCATCCTGGCGCCGCACCAGCACCTGGTTTTCCGGCTGAGCAGCCCGCTTCTGGTCGGCGGGACGCCTTACGTCGACACGCAGACGACCGACGTGGTCAGCGTCCTGGAGCTTGGCGATCCGCCGCTGCCAGGCGCGCCACCCGCGCCTATCAAGTCGACCAAGACGATCGAGCTGAGGACACCGGTGCAGCAGCTCGCCTCATATTCGCTTGCATCGCGCGCCGAGCTGGAAGCGACGTCACTGCGATTCGAATCGTTGATGAACAAACCCGACCTTGCAGCCTGGGTCTACACTCAGGATCCGTCCTCATGGGGTGAGGCGCGGCTCACCGATTCGTTCAAGGGCGACTCGAAATGGACCCTGACCGCATTCAACCGCGGGTTCGCGTTGCCAGTCGTGGTCACAGGCGTGGCCAACAAGGCCGCTTCCGTGCAGATTCCCACCGAGCGGGCGGCCCAGCCGGGAACGATGGACGCGGCGATCCCGGCCGGGGCGTCAGAGCGACGCACAGGCTATGTGGAATACAAAGACCTGTACGTCGGAGATCTCGTCCTGCCGTCGGGAAAGGTCATGGTCGGCGATCCCGTGTCGAGCGACAGCATGCTGACGTTCAACCTTGGCCTGAAGGCAGGCCGATATCCGGTCCGTGTGGTCACGGCACGGCCGCCATACATGGGCGACGACTATGTCCGCGCCGCGTGGGAGGCCGTGACCCTCTCCGATTCGCCCGTCACGCATTGGGTGCCGGCCGTGCCGGTGGGGCACAACGCAAAGGAGCTCAAGCCCGGCCAAGCGTTCCAGTGGGGAACCGACGGCGGGGAGGGAGGCTTCGCGTCGCCCGAGGCGATGGAGCGGATGGACGCCTCAATCGTGGGAGACATGGCGCTTTACGACTCGCTGGGCAACCGCGAAGAGGCCAATCGCTGGCTGTGGGCATTCCTGACGGTCGACTCAGCCTCGGGCGCGAACGTTTTCGCCTGCCAATCCGGCTTCGGTGATGGCGGATATCCGGTGTTCCTCGGCCTGGATGCTGGAAACAATCCCGCCGTCCTGCTCTCCGACTTCGCGGTCCTCGACCTGACGTTCGGAGGACGGTAACTCAGCAGACGCTCGAGATCGTGGAGGTCCGCGTGGCTGCGCGCGGCCACGCGGATCCCTTTCGGTTTAGCGGAAACGCCCTTGACCAGTTAATACGCCGGCTTTGGGCGTGCCGGCCTGAATCATGAATACGCCTGCCAGCGCCGCACCGACGAGCAGCAGCTGGAGGAAACGGCTCCGGTTCCACATTGCTCCCACCTCCTTTACCTGTTCAACGCACACCCCGGTGGCGCTGTTGATGAAACGCCGACGGCGAAGCGACAGTTACGAGCGCTTCGCCACCGGGTCGCCGATTCGCAGTGACCCGTTAACCCTCGGCCACGAAAGTGTGGGCGAGGAGCCGGTGGGCCCAGCAACCTCCCAGCTTGACGCCACCACATGAACGTGGAGAATCGGAGGTCGGGGTAAGCGGGTTTCCTACTTTCTGGTTCCCTGTTGAAGAGGCTTTGGAACCAGCGGGTACGCGGCGCCGGCGCTGGCCGGCTCAGCTAACGAAACCTGCCGGCTGGACGCGGGCAAAGGCCAGATCAAGCACGTGATCTACGTGCAGTTCGACAACACGCATTTCACGCGGGACAACCCCAACGTCCCGTCGGACCTGGAGCAGATGCCCAACCTGCTCAACTTCCTCGAGGGGAACGGCGTGGTGATGACGAACCACCACACGCCACTCATCTCCCACACGGCCACCGACATCCTCACGTCGTTCACCGGCCTCTACGGCGACCGCATGGGAGTGCCGGTGTCGAACAGCTACCGCTACTTCAATCCGAACGGCACCACGAGCGTCGGCGTGTCGTTTGCTTACTGGACCGACCCGATCTTTGACCCGACCACCTCGACCCCGACCGACACCAAGTTCAACATGATCACCCCCGACGGCAAGAACACCCCCGCGCCCTGGGTTCCGTACACACGAGCGGGTTGCAACGTCGGCCAGGTCGCGACCGCGAACACCGTGCTCGAGAACATCGCGACGGACATCCCGACCGTCTTCGGCCCTGGATCGCCTCAGGCGCAGGAGGTCGCGTCGAACCCCGGCCAGGCGTTTGCGGACTTCGTCGGCATCGGCGTGCACTGTGCACTGGGCAATGCGCTCTGCT
The DNA here is from genome assembly GCA_005879945.1 of Chloroflexota bacterium. GTDB lineage: Bacteria > Chloroflexota > Dormibacteria > Dormibacterales > Dormibacteraceae > UBA10449. The sequence goes on from VBHX01000130.1 coordinate 11,602, forward strand.
CGGACGGAAATGGCGGCGCATCCGATCTGCTGCCGGATGAGCCCGGCGGATATTCGAGCTACAAGGCTCTGTACGGACACAAATACGTCGCGCCGCAGCTCAGCGCAACTCCGCTGACTGACCTGGACGGCAACGTGATCCAGGATCACCAGAAACCGACCAGCCACATCGGCTTTCCGGGCTTTGACGGCATGGCAGCGACGGTCTCGCTTTCATACGTCGCAGCGATGCAGGAGCGGGGGATCCCGATCACATACGCCTACATATCGGACGCGCATGACGCGCACCCGAGCGGCCCGTCTTATGGCCCAGGGCAGGCCGGCTACGTGGCCGCGCTCAAGGCGTACGACACCGCCTTCGGCAAGTTCTTCAAGCGCCTCGAAACCGACGGCATCAACAAGAGCAACACGCTGTTCGTATTCACGTCCGACGAGGGCGACCACTTCTCCGGCGGCGAGCCGAGCCCGGCCGGATGCGACGGCGTGACTACACCCTGCACCTACGCGAAGATCGGCGAGGTGAACGCCAACTACGCGGGACTGCTTGCCACCGAGCAGGGCGTCACGACCCCGTTCAAGGTTCACTCCGACTCGGCGCCCACGGTCTACATCACCGGCAACCCCGCGCGCGACGACGCGGTGACAAGAACGTTCGAGCGAGCGACCAGCAAGCTGACGGCCGTCAGCCCGATCACGGGCAACACCGACACGATCACAAAGTTCCTCGCCGACCCGGTGGAGATGAAGGCGCTGCACATGATCACCTCGGATCCCGCCCGCACGCCGACCTTCACCCTGTTCGCCGACCCCAGCTACTTCCTCTTCGCGGGTGCCCCCAACTGCACCGCGCCTTGCGTAACCGAGAATCCTGGGTTCGCGTGGAACCACGGCGACGTCCAGCCCGAGATCGTGACGACGTGGCTGGGTATGGTCGGCCCAGGGATCGAGGACAGAGGTGTCGACAGCAAGACATGGTCTGATCACACCGACATCAGGCCGACCCTGATGGTGCTCCTCGGGTTGAAGGACGACTACAGCCACGATGGCCGCGCCCTCACTGAGGAGCTCGCCGGATGGGCTAAGCCCAGCGCTACCCGCAACGGCAGCTTCACCAAGGTCGCCCGCATGTACAAGCAGCTCGACGCCGCGGTCGGGCAGTTCGGCCTGACGACGCTTGCGGCGTCAACGCGAGGAATCGAAAGCGGCAATTCGAGCGAGGACGCCGCCTACACGGACCTCGAGAACAAGCTGGCTGCGTTGACCAATGATCGCAACGCCCTGGCCACGCAGATGATGAACTTGCTCGAAGGAGCGGAGTTCGGCGGCGCGTCCATAAGCGAGCAGCAGGCAAACCAGCTGGTCGAGCAGGGTCGCCAGCTGCTGGAGAGGGCAAACAACCTGGCCCGCTCTTAGAGACTCGTCCATACTGCGGCGCGTGGGGGAAGCCCGCTGGCTGACCGTGCGCGCCGCAGGCGGACGCGACCTCGAGGTCCTGGTCGACGGGCCCGACCATGGGACGGTGCTCCTGTTCCACCTCGGGACCCCGAGTGCCGCGGTCCGAGTCCCGTCGGCCGTCAGCGCGGCGGCCAAGCGCGGGCTGCGCACCGTCATCTACTCGCGGCCGGGCTATGCGTTGTCGACCCCGCAGCCGGGCCGCTCGGTCGCGGATGTCGCCGAAGATTCGGAAGCTGTCCTCGACGCGCTGGGCGCGGAGCGCTTCGCCGCACTGGGCTGGTCTGGCGGCGGGCCCCACGCCCTCGCCTGCGCGGCTCTTCTCGCAGAGAGGTGCGTGGCAGCCGCGACGATTGCCGCCGTCGCGCCGTACGGCGCGGCCGGTCTCGGCTGGTTTGCGGGCATGGGCCAGGAGAACATCGACGAGTTTGGCGCGGCACTCAAAGGCGAGGCGGCGATCAGCGAGTTCCTGGAAACCGCAGCCGCCGGCCTTCGCGCTGTCACCGGCGGGACGATCGCCGACGCGCTTGGCGGCCTTGTCACTGAGGTCGACAGGAATGCGCTCGTGGGCGAGTTTGCCGAGGTGCTGGCGGAGTCGTTCCGCCGGGCGGTGTCAACTGGAATCGCCGGCTGGCGCGACGACGACCTTGCGTTCACCCGGCCCTGGGGTTTCGAGCCCAAGAGCATCCGGGTCCCAGTGGCCGTCTGGCAGGGCGCGCAGGACCGAATGGTTCCCTTCGACCACGGCCGGTGGCTTGCGGCCAACATCCCCGGCGCACAGCCGCGCCTTCTCGACGACGAAGGTCACCTGTCACTCGTCAACCACATCGATCGGATCCTCGAGGACCTGGTCGAGCTGGGTACCGCGCAGAACTAACTGCGGTAGGCGGTCATCCCAGACGAGTACCAGCCGCCGTTGCTTGCGTCGCCGGATGCGATGCGCACGTAGAGAAACCGCTCGTCGGCCTTGAAGGCTGCCAGCACCAGCAGGATTCCGCCCCAGTCGCCATCGCCCGGTAGGCGCCAGGAGCTCCATCCGGCGACGTCGTCGGCGGTGCCGGCGAGCCGCGTCCATCCGGCTGCTTCGAGCTGCCGCGAGAAATGGGTTTCGAGGTCGGGGACAGGCAGGTCGGTCTCCACGGTGGCTTCCGAATGCCAGCTGCCCGAGCTTCCGCCGCCGCCACCGCCACGCAGCGGAACGCCGAGCGGCGGCGACAGTGCCGGGAGGCGCTCGGCTCCCTCGGCACGATCGTGCATATGCATGTCGGGGAGGTGGCGGGCCATTTCCCAATCCAGACGCAGACGAACATCGGTTGCGTCGGCCCCGCCATCCAACGCCGCGACCATGAGGATCGGACCCTTGTCGCCCTGACGGTAGGTTTGGCCGACGCCGGTCATGCCGCCGGGAACGAAACCTCCACGCATCCCCCCGAACTCAAAGACCGCCCACCCCACGCCGGTCAGCGCGCCTTCGTATCGGCTGAGCACCGATTTAGCGTCGCCGTCTGATTCGAAGATCGCCTCGATCTGCATCGGCTGGCGACGCCGGGAATGAAGCGCGCCGCCAGACAGACGCGCGCCCGGCGGCATGGGGACGGCGCCCCACTCATCAGGCATCCGCCCCAGGAACAGGTCGATCGAGGTCGGACCTTCCGGGTGCGGATGGGTCATGAGCTTCTGCGCGAGCTCCTTCCATTCCTCCGCCTCTGAGCGCGACTCTCTGTCCATCCGCGCCCAGCTTACGTCCGAACCGCACTACCCTTGCGTTCGTGGCGAGGCACGTATGAGCGTGTTCAACCTGCGCCTGGAGTCGGTGCAGCGAAAGACCGGCGGGCGGATCCACCTGACACCGAAGGTGCCGCGCAGCGGGTCGGTCACCACCCTTTGCGGGCAGACGCTGGCGGCCGGAACGTTCGCGGCCGTCGATCGCGACGCGGACTGCACCAACTGCCTCCGGCGCTCGCGCGACCCGAGCCGCATCTCGGGTGCGTTCTTCGCGCAGGAGGAGGGCTCGCAGCTGCTGCAGCTGTCACTCGAGCAAGCGCGTGCCCGCAAACCCGTCACCAAGGGTTCTACGTCACCTGGGAAACCGATCGTTCGCGTCCTTCCGCCCCCGAAGCCATCCGTCCCGGATCGAGTCGGCGAGCTCGTCACCGCGGGATTCAAGCCGTCTGGTGAGGGGCTGTGGCGAAGCCCCGCAGG
>VBHX01000131.1 GCA_005879945.1 Chloroflexota bacterium
GCACCTTTTCGATCGCTTCGGGGTCACCCGAAGCCGAGCCGCCCGGGTAGCGGCCGAAGTGTGTCAGCACCTCCTCCTGCGGGGAGGCAAAGCTGAACAGCGCATCGCAGCCCTCGAAGTTGCCTTTCTCCGGCTCGTAGGTGAACTTGCCGTCCTTCAGCGTGCAGCGCCACTTGCCGCCCCAGGGGCCCGCGACCTCGATCCCGTATGTGATGTCGACGCCCTTCGTCTTCTCCTGGTCGACCGTGTTCTGCCAGAAGATGAAGGTCCACGGGAGGATCAGGCCGGCACTGGCCTCGTCGATGTTGGCCAGTTTGTTGCCCAGCCCGTACTCGATGTCGTAGGGGTGAATCCCGTAGTCCATGATCTGGAACACTGCATAAGCACCAGCGGGCGCGGGACCGGCGTACGGATGAGAGATCAAGAGCCCGGTCCATTCATCGGGCTTGAGTGCATCGAGCATCCCGTCGAGCTTCTGCGCGTCCTTCTTGAACCGGTCGAGCGCCTCCTCACGCGAGAGCTTGCGGAGGTCCTGGGCATGGTCGTTGAGCGTCTCACCCATCACAGCCAAGCCAAGCGGCGTGGGGGTTTCGCCCTTCTTGGCCGCGTCCCAGTTCTTGAAGTAACCCTCCATGACGTCGATCATGTGACCGACCAGGTCGCGCGTCTCCCACTCGGTGCATCGCGTCTGCACGTTCCAGTTTTTCGGGTCCGACACCATACGCGTGAACTTGTCGCGGTCGCGACGCATGACGCTCATGACTGTGGGTTTGGACTCCGCCGCGAACGGATTGACCGGCGCGATCGTTGCTGTGCTCATCGGCTCGATTCCCTCCAGACTGTTGAATTCCTGACCACCCTCGAAACCAGCCTTAGTGTCCTGCGCCGCGCGCCGCGGTGGTCGGCACGACGATCGGCGTCAGGATCTGATCAAGGTGTTCGCGCCGCACCTGGAACCAGGGCGGCAGGCTCAGCGTCGTGCCGAGCTTCTCGACGGGCTCGTCGACCGTGAATCCTGGACCGTCGGTTGCGATCTCGAAAAGCACCCCGCCCGGCTCGCGGAAGTAGATCGACTTGAAATACCAGCGGTCGATCACGGGGGTGACGTTGCGGCCGGTCTTGACAAGCAGGTCACGCCATCCGACCTGCGCTGAATCGTCCGGCGTCCGCCATGCTACGTGGTGCACGGTGCCGATCGATTCTTCGCCGACCGGCCCTTCAGGCGACTCGACCACGTCAACGATCGAATGCGGTCCGCCCGATCCGGTCTCGAAGCGCGTGCGGTTGCCTTCCTTGGCGGCACTGCGAAAGCCCATGGTGTTGGTGAGCAGGTCGATTGTGCCAGCCGTTTCAGCGACTGTCAGCGTCGCCGAGTGAAAGCCACGGATCGCGTAGTCCTTGTCGACCGGCGCGTCCGGCCCTGGGATCCATCGGTCATCCTTCGCATGGCCGACCAGCTGGAGCTCGATGCCGTCCGGATCCCGGAGCACCACCGCATCAGAGTCGAACCGGCTCGTCCGCGACGTCTCGACTCCCACCTTGCGAAGGCGGTTGCTCCAGTAGTCGAGCGCATCTGGCGGCACTGCGAACGACACAGACGTCACCTGGCCGCTCCCGGTGCGTCGCTTCGGCCAGGTCGGCCAGCCGAAAAAAGTCATCACGGTGCCCGGCGTGCCGATGTTGTCCGCGAAATAGATGTGATAGGTGTCAGGCAGGTCCTGGTTGATGCTCTTCTTGACGAAGCGGAGCCCCAGCACGCTGACGTAAAAGTCGACGCATTTCTGGACGTCGCCCGTGATGCACGTAACGTGATGGATTCCCGGGATGCTTGCGGGCATTTGCTACCCCTCCACTAATTGCTCCGTGCACCCTCATATTAGTCCTGGTTTTGCGCCGACGCTTCTTCATCTACGCGCGCCCAGATCTCGGCCGCCATCGGATCGGCCATCTCCTCCTGCAGATGAGCCACCAGCCCGATCGCTCGCGCCATCACCGCCAGGCCACGGGTCACTCGCCATGGGATCTGCAGCTCGCTTGCGATGGCGCCGATGGCGCCCGTGGCGTTGACAGGCAGCTCGCGCCCGTAGGCGGCTGTCGCCTCCTCGGCGATCAGCTCCATGAGCTTCACGTGGCGCCCCGATAGTCCGTTTTCGGCCGCCAGCGCGAAGAGTTTGGCCGTGCGCGGGTCGACCGGCTTGTGGATTGGGTGACCGAGTCCGGCGATCAAATGCTTGCCCGCTTTGTGGTCGGCGATTATGCGCTTCGCGATCGTCCTGAGGTCGGCATCGGAAGGTGCGTTTTCGAGCGCTTCCTGCAGGACGCGAGCCGCCTCTTCGATGGAACCGCCGAACCGATCACCCATGCCCAGAATGCCGGCCGCGACCGCTGCCTGCAGCGCCTCTGGGGCGCCGAAATAGGTCAGGCGCGCGGCGATCGCGCTGGGCGTGACTCCGTGCTCGACCAGCGTGACGGCGATCGCGTTGAAGACCACCGATTCTTGCGGCGTCGGCAGCCGGCCCTTCAACTCGAGGAAGGCGAAGTCGCCGAGCGAGACCTTGCCGAGGAGATCAACAAGGTCGTGGTCGCGCACGACGATCCGATCCGTGGTGCTCCAGCCGAGATCGGACTTGAGCTTCTTTCGTTTCGCGCTCAAAGCCTCGTCTCCGTGAGCCGCGTCTTGTAGCCGCTCTCACCGAAGTCGTGCTCGGTGATGAGGTCGACCTTGGCCCGGAAGGTCAGCGTGGAGTGGATCGCGGCCTCGATATCCTCCGCGAGGCGGGTGTTGTTGACGTGCCCGTCGGGGACCTCGACCTCGACCGCGACAGGCGGCTGAACGCTGACGTCGGGCGTCTTGCGAATCACACGCGCCCGACCGGTGACGCGAGGACGGAAGCGCCCAACCACCGCGAGGATGGCCGAGGGGTACACGTTGACCCCGCGCACGATGAACATGTCGTCGCGGCGTCCGATCACTCGCATCCGGAAGGTCGTGCGCCCACAGCCACAGTCAGAGCCTTGAATCCTGGCAATGTCGCCCCCCAGAAAACGGACCACTGGCATCGCCTCGCGGGTGAGGTGGGTGTAGACGAGCTCGCCCACCGCGCCGGGCTCGAGGTCCATCGGCTCGCGCGAGTCAGGGTCGACAAGCTCGACCCAGACGTGGCCGCCGCCGCAGAAGTGCATGCCCTGCTGGTGCGGGCATTCTCCGAACAGCGAGGGTGCGATGTCGCCGATCCCCATCACCTCCGTGACGGTGACGCCGAGAACCTCCTGGATGTGATCGCGGATCTCAGGAATGCCGCCGCCGGGCTCGCCGCCGGTGACGATGTGGGTAAGCGCAGTCGAGCCGTGATCCAGCCCCGCGCCGCGCGGCGTGGTGACCAGGTTGGCCAGGAACTGGGCGAATGACGGCGTGGACAGAAGCGTGTCGGCGAGGCCGGATTTCAGGCCGAATATGACGCGGTCGGTGTCCCCGGGCGCCACCGGCACCGAACAGCAACCGATGCGAGACAGCACGAAATGCGTGTGTCCTGCCACGAACGGACCGGCGCCAAAGGTCGTCAGCACGCTGCTGTGATCGTGAATCCCAGTAGCGAAATATGTCCGCGTGCCGATGGCCGTCCACATCTCGATATCGCTGCGCGTGAGCGCGAGCACGCTGGGTGCGCCCGTGGTGCCGCTGGTCTGATAGACCCGCTTGACCTGTTCATGCGGGACGCAGAGATTGCTGCCGAACGGCGGCGTCTCGTCGATCGCCTGCTTGAGCTCCTGCTTCGAGCTGAAAGGAAGCCTGGAAATCTCCCTCAGCGGCAGGCGCGCTTCGTTGATGCCCGCGTCGCGAAATCTGCTCGCGTAGAACGGCGAGTGGTCCATGACGTGGCGGAACTGCTTCTCCCAGGCCGTCGACGCGCGCGCGAACGCGGCGTCGCGTGGCTCGGTCTCCATCTCGCGGTCCCAGATCGGGTCGCGATCGCAGGTGTCTTGTGCAAGACGGCCCGGCTTGGTCAAGCGAGTGCGGGTCCGTCGGGCATCTGGGCTCTGTCGACCCAGGTGCGCAGGTGGGCCTCCGCTATCGCTGCCGCCCCCCGTACCGGACCGCGCGAGTCCTTGAGGCTTTCCTTGGTGAGATCGCGGACGCGCTTCTCGACCGCGGCTACGGCCTGGTCGGGGTCCCCGAGGCCATCGGTCACGTAGCCAATTGTCGCCCCGGAGTTGCAGACGAAGTCGGCGAGGGCTGGGATCCCCCGCGCCCTGAGCACCTCGAGCGCCACTGCCGTGTAGGGCACGTTCGCGCCGGGCGCGATTACGCGTGCTTTGAGAGCTCGCGCCCTGGAGTCGTCGATGACGCCGATGCGCGCTCCTGGCACGAGCACATCCGCCTCGGTCGTGAACAGTTCCGCGGGGGCCAGGACCTCGCCGCCAAGATGCCCAACCAGACTGTCGCCGTGCTGTGAGCGCAGGTCGAGCAGCTCGTCGACGTCGAAGCCATCCGGACATCTGACGCATCCATGGACGGTCGAGAATGCCACCAGCCGAGCGCCGCGCCGGGCGATCTCCACAGCGGCCGCGCCACCGACTTTGCCGAATCCTTCGATGGCCACGGTGTGTCCGGTCAGGCCGCCCAGCGCGGTTTCCGCGGAGGTGGCGACGCCGAGACCGGAGAGGTAGGCGTCGAGTGGCATGCCCATGTACTCGGTGTGCATGAGGTCGGCCTGGTCCGTGCCGGGAAGGGAACGGAAGTCGTCGGGCACGGTGCCCAGGTCGGTTGCGGTCAGAAACTTTGCCGACAGGACGAGGGGCCGGATCTCGTCGACGTAGCGGCGGACTGCGTCGTCACGCTCCGCAGGCGTCGCGCGGATGGTGCCTTTGGCCCCGCCGAACCGGGTTTCGAGGACGGCGAATTTGTAGGTCATCGCCCGCGCCAGCAGCTGGGTCTCGCGCTCGGTGACGTCGGGTGCGAGCCGGGTCCCTCCTGCGCTGGTCGGGCAGTCGAGGTCGAAGGCGACGTATGCATCCACCGTCTTCAGGCGCAGCGTCTTCATCGGACTGCACTAAATTTGGCAGGATGCAAGACCCGCTGCCGACCACGGTCGTGGGCAGCTATCCGCAGCCGGACTGGCTGGTCGACCGCGCGATGCTCGGCAGCAGGCTCCCGCCGCGGACGCGCGCGCTCGAGATCTGGAGGGTGGCTAGCGAGTACCTGGAGCAGGCCCAGGACGACGCAACCGTGCTGGCGATCCGCGACATGGAGCGCGCCGGGATCGACATCATCACCGACGGGGAGATCCGCCGGGAGAGCTACTCGAACCGATTCGCGACCGCTCTCGAGGGCATGGACCTGGACAATCCGGGCACGGCGCTGGACCGGACCGGACATCCGAACCCGGTGCCGCGCGTCGTGGGTCCGATCCGGCGCACGCGACCGGTTGAGGTCCGCGACGTCGAGTTCCTGCGCGCCACGACAACACGAACCATCAAGGCGACGCTGCCGGGGCCGTTCACGATGTCGCAGCAGGCGCAGGACGACTTCTATCACGACGAGGAAGAGCTTGCGATGGCGCTGGCTGAAGCTGTGAATGCGGAGGTCCGCGATCTGTTCGCTGCCGGTGCGGACGTGGTGCAGCTGGACGAGCCGTATCTGCAGGCTCGCGCTGACAAGGCGCGGCGATTCGCGATCAAGGCGATCAACCGCGCGCTGTCGGGAATCGCCGGGACTACTGCCTTGCACACATGCTTTGGTTACGCGCACATCGTTCACTCGCGGCCGAACGGATATCCGTTTCTCGAGCCGCTTGCGGACGTCGATGTGCGGCAGATCTCGATGGAGTCCGCTCAGCAGAATGTTGACCTGTCGGTGTTGAAGAGCCTTTCCAACAAGACGCTCATCGTCGGCGTCATCGACCTCTCGGATGAGAGTCCGGTCGAGGATGTGGACGCCGTCGCCGCGCGCATCCGCAACGCACTTCAATTCGTCGACGCGGAGCGCCTAATCCTCGCCCCGGACTGCGGAATGAAGTACCTGCCGCGACCGAAGGCTTTCGGCAAGCTGACGGCGCTGGCCCGGGCCGCGGCCAAGGTTCGCGCCGAACTCTAAACCGACCCCTCCGGGGACCTCCCTTCGTTTGCCGGCCCCTCCCCCGCCGGCCAAACCTGCGCTCGAATCTACTTCACGATTGAAGTCCGAACAACCCCGCCTGTTAAGCCACTAGCGGAGACCGGCGGTCGGCCGGTCTCCGCGTCGCGCTACCCCCGATGGCTGGCCGTCAGTGGAGCAGAATGCTTCCGGTCAGAAGCGGACCGGCGTTCGTGTAGCCATCGCTGAATGTGTAGCTCACAGTTCCCAGGGTCACAGCCGTGCTCTCGACGGCAACCAGGATAAACGCCACCGGAACACCGGCGGTGGTGCCGACGCCTTGAATTGTCAGCGTGTTGCCCAGGCTGTCAATGGCGATGGAGTCGATCCTGGTCGAGTGGAAGTCCTTTCCATCCCCACGGTTCTGAGAGTCAACGCGATCCTGATCGCCATCGATGCAGCCGTCGCTGTCGAAGGCGAAATCACCATCGCCTCGGTCGCCTTTGAAATTGCCGCCACCGTCGCCCTCGTGGCAGCCCGTTCCCCCACCCTTGGGAAAGCATCCAGAGGTCTGGTTGGCGGCGCGGAGCTTGTTGACTGTGTTGTCGTCGGCGTACGCGATGTGAGCGCAACCCTGCGGATCCAGGGTCTCCTGGATGAAGTCGAGCAGGTTGCGATTGGAGATCCCAGGTATACATGCAATTCCCAGGTTGCAGATGTCTCCGATGTGCATCGGGGCGGTCGTGATTTGCGTTGTGGCCCAGGTCGCATTCGCAGGACTCGACGTGAGGTTCAGCGACTGCGCTGCAAACAGGTTCCATTGGCACGCGGGCGGGTAGGTACTGGGGTTGCCGGTGATAGGCCCAGCACATCCGCCCGGATTGGCCTTGCCGAACGCATCCGTGGGAAGGATTTCCGGAGTCCGGAGATAGGCGACGTCCA
>VBHX01000001.1 GCA_005879945.1 Chloroflexota bacterium
CGACGCCAACATCGCCTCCACCGCCGCGATCGTGATGGGCGAGTCGGCGATCAACTGGCTGGCGGCCAACCGGCTTCCTGCCCGGCTGGTCGACCGCGACGGCAACGTCTACCGGATCTCGGGATGGCCACTGCCGACGCAGTAACTAAGTATGGTAGGGACCTGACATGGATCGACTCAATCGGTCCAAACCGAACGACGGCGTAAGCGAGATGCTGCGGTCGCTCCGCGTTCGCACCACGATCTTCTGCCGTTCGGACATGCGAGCGCCCTGGGGTTTCGGCGTGCGGGCGCACGGGCGAGCCGCCTTCCACGTCTTGCTCGAGGGCAGCTGCGCGCTCGACGTCGAGGGCGTTGAGGAGCCGATCAAGCTCGCCGCTGGCGACCTGGTCGTGCTACCGCGCGGTCCCGGCCACACACTCCGCAGCGACCGTGACGCACCAGTCGAATGGCTCGACGACATCCTTCATCGAACCCCACCGGTGGACGGCCGGCTTCGCTATGGAGGTCGCGGCGTGCACACCGACCTGATCTGCGGCGTGTTCGCCATCGAGGATCGTGAGGCGGTCCCCATTTTGACGGCGATCCCAACGGTCGCCCTGGTGCGTCGCGAGGACGGCCACACTTGGCTGGGCCCACTGCTCGAGATCATCAAAGTCGAGGTTGCCTCGTTCGCACCCGGAGGCGACAGCGTTGTGGCGCGGCTTGCGGATGTCCTCATGCTGCAAGCGATTCGCCACGAGCTCGAGGCGGTGACACACGATTACGTCATCTTCGATTCCCAGGTCGGCACGGCCCTGCGGCTGATGCGTGAAGAGCCGGATCGCGCGTGGACGATCGGCGGTCTCGCCCGTGCGGTGTCATGCTCGCGGACCTCTCTCGTCGAGCGGTTCCGGCTCACGACCGGCATGCCGCCCATGCGCTACCTCACACGATTGCGGATCGCAACTGCCGCGCGCGAGCTTGGAAACAGCGCAGCCACGCTCGCGGAGATCGCCCCACGCGTCGGTTACAGCTCAGATATCGCGCTCAGCAAGGCCTTCCGCCGCGAGATGGGAGTGACCGCGAGCGACTATCGCGTGGCCGCGCTGAACGGGCGAGGTCACGCACCTGGCGGACGGGTGAACGGCCGGGCGTCGAAATAGGCGCGAACTGAGGTGATCTTCCCGCCCTCGACCGTGTACCACTCTGCGACGGGGGCGTCCGCGAGTGCGGTCTTGAGGATGTAGAACAGGGCGACCTGATTGCCCTCTGTCACCATTCCTTCGGACTCCGCGCCTTTCACGATTCCGCCGAGCTGCTTCAGTGCGGCGAGGAAGTCGTCGACGCGGTCGAAGGTGTCGATCGGGCCCCGGAAGTGAAGATCCTCGACGGCCAATGGACGTGCCTTGTCGAATTGGCCTTTGTGAACCGCCTCGGTCCAAGCCTGCACGATTTCTTTCGGTGTCGATGCCATAACTGGTGTTGCACCTCTCCGTGATTTGCACCCAAGTTACGGACCAGCCCACCCGCCCCGGAATGTCCGATCCGCCCGATCTCTTATCCAGGCGTACGGCGTATTCCGAGGCCGGTCCCAGCATCCTCTCAGCAAACTCCAAGGCTTTAGACGCAGCATGTGGATCGTGAGCGACGGATCTCGGCCGGCCGGCCAGCCAGTCAACGGGGCGCGAGTCCTGGTCGTGGACGACGAACCGAACATCACGGAGCTGCTCGCGATGGCCCTGAGATACGAAGGCTTCACGGTCAAGACGGCCGCGACCGGCCGTGCGGCGCTGACCGCCGTCACCCAGTTCTCGCCGGCTCTGGTGATCCTCGACGTGATGCTTCCTGACATCGACGGCCTGGAAGTGCTCAAGCGGCTGAACTCCGGCGGACACAAGGTGCCGATCATCTTCCTGACCGCGAAAGACGCCACGGAGGACAAGGTCCACGGCTTGACTATCGGCGGCGACGACTACGTGACCAAGCCCTTCAGCATCGAAGAGCTCATGGCGCGGGTTCGCGTGGTGCTGCGGCGCCACGGAAACAGCGGGCCCGAGGGCGGCAAGATGACCCTGGCCGACCTCGAGATGGATGACGAAGCCCACGAGGTGCGCCGCGGACCACACATCGTCGAGCTGACCACGACAGAATACCGGCTGCTTCGGTACCTGCTGATCAACGCCGGCCGCGTCCTCACGCGCAGCCAGATCCTCGACCACGTGTGGCATTACGACTTCGGCGGCGACGCGAGCGTGCTAGAGACCTACATCAGCTACCTGCGACGCAAGGTTGACCGCTTCAAGCCGCCATTGATCCAGACGGTGCGCGGCGTCGGCTACGTCCTTCGCGCGCCCCGCACGTAGCGGATGCTTCAGTCGCTGCGCGGGCGACTCATAATCGGGGTCATCTCACTGGTCGTCGTCGGCCTGGTGATTTCGGACATCGCCACATACGCGGCCCTCAGGAATTCGCTGATCAGTCAGCTCGATGACCAGCTCAAAACTGGCCACAACGCGGCCATCAGCGGATTAGGCGGTCCAAATGAAGGCGGCGGACCCCCGTCTGGATCGAGCCTGCCTGCGGGCACCGTCATCGAGCTCGTCTCACCCACCGGCACTGTTCTCATTGCGAAAAGCCTGGCGTTTCCCGGCTCGACCCCTTCGACTGCCGCGCCGGTTATTCCGCAGCCTTTTCCGGCGGCTACTGAGAAATCCCCGGCAATCGTCACGCTGACGGGGACCGGCGGTGTCCCTCAGTTCCGGACAGCCATGTGGCCCGAAGACTTCTTTCAAGGCAACGAGGTCGTGCTTGCGATTCCGATGACAGCGATGCTGTCGACGCTGAATCAGCTCATTCAGCTGGAAGCCTTGATCAGCTTGGGAGTGGTGGTGGCGACCGCGATCATCGCTCTGCTCATCATTCGGCTCGGCCTGCGACCCCTCGAGAAGATGGGTGCGGTTGCGCAGGACATCGCAGCGGGCGACCTCAGCCGCCGAGTCGAACCGGCAACCGGCAAGACTGAGATCGGAAGGCTCGGCCTGGCTCTGAACGGCATGCTCAGTCAGATCGAGTCGGCGTTCGCGGAACGAACTGCCTCCAACTCGAGGCTGCGCCGTTTCGTGGCCGACGCCTCGCACGAGTTGCGCACGCCGTTGACCTCGATCCGCGGCTACTCCGAGATGCTGCGCCGCGGCGCGGCCGAGTCGCCGGCGGACGCCGACCTTGCTCGGCGGCGCATCGAAGAGGAGTCGATCCGAATGACCGGTCTCGTCGACGACATGCTTGTGCTTGCGCGACTCGACCAGGGCCGGCCGCTCGATCAGGAACCGGTAGACCTGCAGGCCATCGCCACCGACGCCGTCGCCGACGCACGGGCAGTCGCTCCTCAGCGCGAGATCAAGCTCGTCTCGCCTGGCCCTGTGGTCGTCAACGGCGATGACACCCGCCTCCGCCAGGTACTGGGCAACCTTGTCCGCAACGCGCTCGTGCACACGCCATCGCAGACTCCGATCGACGTAAAGCTCTCGACCGAGGACAGCATCGCGCGCCTCTCGGTCGCGGACCACGGGCCCGGCCTGCCTGCCGAGGACGCCGATCGGATCTTCGAGCCCTTCTACCGCGCCGACCCGAGCCGCAGCCGCGACAGCGGCGGCGCGGGGTTGGGCCTATCCATCGTCAGCGCGGTCGTCACCGCGCATGGCGGGCGCGTTTCGGTACACCAGACCGAAGGTGGCGGGGCCACGTTCGAGGTCCACCTTCCTTTAGCCGGGACCTAGCTCGGTCTGAAGGCGATAACGTCGCCGCGCGAGTCACCGATCAATATCGTGTCGCCGCTCAGCGCCGGGCCGCTGAATACGGCCGAGCCCAGGTCGTGCTTCCAGAGCGTGGAGCCGTCATGAGTCGACAGCGCCACCACGCCGCCGGCGTTGGGGTCGCCGAACACGTCGCCGGTGCCGACAACCAGTACGCCCACGCCGATCGCCGGCGCGGAGTACACCGGCAGGCTGGTATCGAAGGTCCACTTAGTCTTGCCGTCGTCAACTGCGAGCGCGAACACCCCGACCGGCGTGCCGGCGGACATTATGTAGAAGTTCTTGCCGTCATACGCGGGCGAGGCAAGCAAGCCGTGCACCGCGCTGCCTGACACCAGGTCACGCGACCAGATAACCGACCCCGTCGATGCGTCGAGCACCTTGAAGACGCCACCGTTGGATCCGACAGCGATCGCTTCGCGACCACCGAGCTGAAAGATGATGGGTGTTGCGCCTATATCGACGTCGCGACCCGCATCCGGGTGAAAGCTCATCTGCCACAGCCGGTGGCCGCTGGCCACATCGAAGGCCAGCACTCCATCGTCCGGGTTGCCCACACCGATGTATCCGTGTCCGGCAGCATCGATGGCCGGCGTCGACCAGATCCCGTCTCCCGGCTGGCAGGCGCTGTTCACGCAAACCTCCCAGACCTGATGCCCGCTGGATATGTCGAGCGCAATCACCCTGCCCGCCTCGAGGGGCGTATCGCCGTACTGCGATCCGACGCCCGCGACCACGAGGTGCCCGAACACGGTGGGCGACGACCAGACTGCCGGCTTCTGGCCGGGCGCCTTTGCATCCCATTGCGATACTCCGCTGTTCAAGTCGAAGGCACGAATGTGGCCGTTGAGGCTGCCGACGATGACGCGCCCTTCGGAGATGGTGGGCGAGCCCGAGATCGCGCCGACTCCGTGGTCCTCCCAGATGAGCGCTCCGGTCCGCACGCGGTAGGCCGCAAGGTCTCCTCCCCCACTGGCCGCAACCACCACGCCGCCCGCCACCACCGGCGTGCCGTTGACGCCGCCGCTCAGCTCGGTCTGCCAGACTGCCTTGAGATGCGCGGCCGAGCTCGCGGTCAGCGTCGCTGAGGCAGGATGGCCGTCGCGCGACAGGTCACCCCGGTACATCGGCCAATCTCCAGCCGCGACAGGAGATGGCGACGGTGAAGCCGCAGGTCCTGCCACGCATCCCACGATGAGCAAGCAGCAAATGCCGGCAGCCAGCCGGCCGAAGGTATGCGGCAGCGTTCTACTTTCCGCCGTAAACCGCTTGCGGGGCGGCCGGGACCGACTCTCCGGCGCTCACCCACCGATGGAACAGCGCCAGCGGGCGCGGCGCCCACCAGTTGGCGCGGCCGAGGAGTCTCATCACCGAAGGCACGATGAGGATGCGGACGATGGTGGCATCGATGGCGATCGCGACGGCCAGTCCGATGCCGATGGCCTTGATGATCACGATGTTTGCCATCCCAAAGGCCAGGAACACCGCGCACATGATGGCGGCCGCGCCAGTGATGAGGCGGCCGCTTTTCTCGAGACCCAACGCCACGCCGGCCTGGTTGTCGCCCGTGCGCGTGTATTCCTCCTGGATCCTGCTGATCAAGAGCACCTCGTAGTCCATGGACATGCCGAAGACGATGCTGAACAGAATGACGGGAATGCTTGGATCGATCGACTGCGGCGTGAAGCCAAGCAGCCCGCTCAGATGACCCTCCTGGAAGATCCATACCATCGCACCGAACGAAGCCGAGATCGAGAACAGGTTTGTGATCACCGCCTTCAAGGGGAGCACCACCGAACCGGTGAGGAGGAAGAGGACGACGTACGTGATGGCGATCACCGATGCGACCGCGACAGGCGTCCGCTGGAGGATGAAGTTGACGATATCCAGGTCGAATGCCGTGCCGCCGGTGGCGAGAACCTGGCCATCCGGAATCTGCTGCGCCCGGACCGAATTGACGATGGTTCGCGCTTCATCGCTCGTGTACTGCTTGTTGGTCACGATGTAGAGCACCGTCAGGTGCGGCCCCGCGCTGAAGACGAGCGCTTGCTGCAGTGGCTGAGGCAGATGTGAGGTCGGGCCGGAGTACAGGCGCTCATAGTCGGCCCTGGAAAGCCTTGGGTCCAGATCGACGATGCTGTCCACGCGAAGCACGTTCCGCATCGCAGCGACGCGGCGGCTCAGGTCGTACACGGCGCCGATGTGATCTGAGGTGAGAGGGCTGCCGTTCGGGTAGTAGACGACGGCGGTGATATTGGTCTGGTCCTGGCCGGGAAAGTCACGGATGAGCGTGTCGTAGCCCTGGCGCGCCTGGTTTCCAGGCGGGAGCTGGTCGACGTCGCCATTGGCCAGACGAAGCTGCAGGAATGGTGTGCCCGCGAGGAGCAACAACGCGAGCGCGGGCAGCAGCACGATGACAGGCCGCTTCATCACCCACAATGCCATCGAGTGCCACGCGCCGGTCCCCGCCGGCTTTCGAGCGCCGAGAAGAGGAAGCCGAACCCGGTCGACCCACGGGCCCAACACCGACATCAGGGCGGGCAGGAACGTAAGCCCGTACAGCACCGCGATCGAGACCACGATCGTCCCGGCCGCGCCCATCGACGCCAGGAACGTGCCCTGGAAGAACAGCATGGCC
>VBHX01000002.1 GCA_005879945.1 Chloroflexota bacterium
GACATGGCTCTCGGTGGCGTGGATCGGGTGCGTCGCGTCGTAGCCGACCCACCCTTTCTCGGGCACCCAGGCTTCGGCCCACGCATGCGAGGCGCCCATTACCCCTCGCTCCCGCGGATCGTGGATGTATCCGCTGATGTAGCGCGCGGGCACGCCCATCGCTCGGGCCACCGCAATGAACAGGTGCGCGAAGTCCTGGCATACACCGGCCTTCAAGGCGAGCACGTCGTCGACCGCGCTGTAGACGTTGGTGACCGCGCGGTCGTACGTGAAATCGCGCCTGATCGCAAGAGTCAGCTCGTCGAGCGCGCGCTCCACCTCAGGTCCTGACCGCGGGTCAGCGATCCTGTGATTGGCGGCGATCTCATTCACGCCGGGCACATCCTTGACCGGCGATCGATATCGCAAGTAGTCTTGGACGAGCTCCTCACCCGGCTCAGCGTCCGGCTCCAGGCCGGTCTCGACCACCGACCTGCTCGTGACCGAAAGTCGCGAGTGAGGGCGGACGAGGTTGAAGTAGTGGACGTTGTTGCCGTAGCCGTCGCGATATTCGCGCGGCTCGATCCCGGCGCTGACGTCGAGTTCGAACTTCAGGCACCGCTGCCCGTTGCCGTCCATAGGGCGGAGCCGAACCTCCATGACCGTCTCGGCGATCGGGCCCGTGTACCGGTAACGAGTCTCGTGCACGATTTCCAACTTCATTGCTGCTGCTGCTGGGGCATCGCCCTTCCCTCATCGCCCATCACGCCGGCCGGCACCTTGCTCGGGTGGAAGTACGTCTCGCGCATGGCCATCTCGAGCTGGCGCAGGAGCGCCCGACATTCGGCCTCGAAATCGCGCGGGTGCTCGGCGATCGACTCGGTTTCCCTGGTCTCGAAGAGAGCCCGCAGGCGGCTGAGCAGCCTCCGCGGGCGCGAGCGATGGCCGACTCCGTCGATCCTTGTCACGGATTCGTGCGCTTCGGTCGCCGCGAACCGCGCTGAACGTGGGAGTGCTGCGTCAAGGAGCAGGCATTCGATCACGTGCTCTGGTGTGACGCCGCCCGAGTAGCGCGCCTGGTACGACTCGAACGCAAAGGCCGATTTGAGCACGGCGGTCCACTCCAATGTGTCTTCCAGGTGGTCCGCCAGCTCGGCCGACTTTCGCGTGACCAATACGGTGACGTTCGCCGCGCGCTCGAGGAACTTGCCCAGGCGGACGAAATCGCGTGCCTCGTTGTGGCTCATCGTGTCCTCGAGCAATCCGTCCACGAGCCTGATGCTGAGCTGCACGTCGGTGAGGAACGGGTAGAGGTCGGGCTGCCATGGGCGCTCCTGCACCCGCCAATGAAGCGCGTTGACCTGCTCGTAGAGCTCGCTGGGCAGAGACGGACGGACCGCCTGCGCGGCGAGGCGCGCGGCGCTGACGCTGGCCTGGACAGATGGCCCCAGCGTGCCGGTGACGACCATCTCCACGGCTTGATCGCGGCGCCCGGTGTTGCTGCCCGGCCACCCCGCCAACTCCATGAATCGGGTCCAGAAGTCCGGACCAGGCTCGTCGGTGCGGTCGAGCGACAGCGCAACGTGCACGCCGAGGATGCGGGCGAGGTGGTCGGCCCGCTCCAGGTGGCGGCCCATCAGGGTCAACGACGTCGCGGCCCGGCTAAGCATCGCCTTCCACCTCGGCAGGCTCACCATCGTCCTCTGCCATCACCCACGTGTCGCGGCTGCCGCCACCCTGGGAGCTGTTGACGACGAGCGATCCAGGTCTGAGCGCCACGCGGGTCAGGCCGCCGGGGGTGACGTGGATATCGGGCCCGGTGAGGACGAACGGGCGGAGGTCTTGATGCGTACGCCGAAACTTGCCGCCGTCGAGGATCGGCTGGACCGACAGCGCCACGACCGGCTGGGCGATGAACGAGCGCGGGTGGGCCTCGATGCGATGCCGGAAACGGTCGCGTTCCTCTTGCGTCGAGGCCGGGCCGATCAGCATCCCGTAGCCACCGGAGGCATCGACCGTCTTCACCACGAGCTCGTCGAGATGCTCGAGCACGAAGCGCCGGTCATCATCGATGGCGCAGAGATATGTATGGACGTTGGGAAGGATCGGATCCTCGTCCAGGTAGTAGCGAATCATCTTCGGGACGAACGCATAAACGGCCTTGTCGTCCGCGACTCCGTTGCCGAGCCCGTTCGCGATCGCGACGTTGCCGGCTCGAAACGCGCTGACGAGCCCCGCGACACCCACCAGCGACTCCTGCCGTCCGAATATCGGGTCGAGCCATTCGTCATCGAGGCGGCGATAGATGACGTGAACGGGATTGAGGCCCCGCGTCGTCCGCATGAAGACGTGGTCCTGATCGACCACCAGGTCGGTGCCTTCCACGAGCTCGATGCCCATCTGCTTCGCGAGGTAGAGGTGCTCGTAGTAAGCGGCGTTGTTGATGCCCGGCGTCAACAGCACGATCGTCGGGTCCTCAACTCCCGCCGGCGCCAGCCACCGGAGATGGCGGATGAGCTCGTGGACATAACCCTCGATGGGCCGCACCGGATGGCCGGCGAACAGGTCCGGCAGCACGCGCTTCATCACGTGCCGGTTGGCGAGGACGTAAGAGACGCCGGACGGTGTCCGGAGGTTGTCCTCGAGGACGTAGAACTCGCCCTTGTCGTCCCGGACCAGGTCGATGCCGGCGATGTGGCAGTGGATCCCGTGCGGCACCGCCAGGCCCTCGACCTCGCGCATGTACTGCGTGCTGCTCAGGACGATCTCGGCCGGCACGACCCGCTGCCTGAGGATGAGCTTGCGGCCATACACGTCTTCGAGGAATAAATTCAGGGCCGTCAGCCGCTGTTTCAGCCCCGCCTCGAGCCGCCGCCAGGTGCCGGCTGAGATCACCCGCGGGATGATGTCGAACGGGAAGACCTTCTCGTTGCCCTGGGCATCCGGGTAGACGGCAAAGGTGATCCCGTGGTTCCGAAACATCTGCATCGCGAGCTCATGGCGGCGCTCCAGTTCCTCCGCGCCGAGCCCATTCAGCTGCTCGTAGAGTCGGCGGTAGGCGGGCCTCGGCTGGTCGGCGCCCGCAAGCATTTCGTCGTAGAAGCCGTTGGTCTGGTAGTTGGAACCCAAGGATTTCACCGGAGCCACAGTTATAGTGTCTGCGCCATACCACTTCCGGGGAAGACGATCCAATTGCGGGTTGGCTGTGAGTTCACCTACGACGTGAGCGGGCCGGCCACGATGACCGTTCAGGTGCGCCCTCGCTCCGACGCACGCCACCAGCTGGTCACCGAGAGCTGGAGCACGTCGCCGAGGCTCCCGATCGACGAGTACGTCGACATCTACGGCAACCCGGTCAAGCGCCTCGTTGTCCCGGCGGGCCCGCTCGAGCTGCGCTACGACGCCATCTGCGCGGTCCCCGACGAGGCCGACACTGACGGCTCGGGGGCTCCGCAGGTGCCGGTTGAGCTCATTCCTGGCGAGCTCCTCCATTTCACGCTGCCGAGCCGCTACTGCCTCTCGGACGAGCTGATGGGGACCGCGTGGGAGCTGTTCGGGCAAACGCAGCCGGGCGGGATGCGGGTGCAAGCGATCTGCGACTGGGTTCACGACAACATCAAGTTCAAGTACGGCACCAGCAACGCCCGCACTACCGCGGTGGACGTCCTCCGCGATCGCCAGGGGGTGTGCCGGGATTTCGCCCACCTGGCGGTGACGTTCTGCCGCGCGATGAACATCCCCGCCCGGTACGTGTTCGGCTACCTCCCCGACATCTACGTTCCCGTGCCGCCGGAGCCGATGGACTTTGCCGCCTGGATGGAGGTCTGGCTTGGCGACCGCTGGTGGACCTTCGATCCTCGCAACAACGCCAGGCGGGTCGGTCGTGTGCTCATCGGCCGCGGCCGCGACGCCCACGACGTCGCGATGCTGACCACGTTCGGACCTGCAGAATTTCGCTCGATGACCGTGTGGGCCGACATCGATAAAGCCGAGGCGGCCTGATGGCAATTGAGATTGCGTCCGTGGACTGGCCGTCCGCGCGCCGGGCGACCTACGAGGTAACCCAGAGCTTCCGCTATGAGTACCCGGAGCCGATCCGCGACCTGAGCCACCGCCTGGTCGTGATCCCGCCGGAGCGCTTTGGGGACCAGCGACGGCTGCGGCACGACGTCTCGGTCGGGCTCGACGGAGTGAAGCTGGAAGATTCACGGGATCGGTTCGGCAACGTGATCGTGAACGTGTTCGCGCCGCGGGTGGCGTCCGCGATCGAGTTCGACGTCAACGTCTCCGTTGAGCGGCGGGCCGCCCAGCCCAACCGGGTCGCGGACGGCTGGCTTGCGGATGGATATCTTCTGCAGCCGTCGCCACTCACAACCCCCGACGACCACATCGCCCAGGTTGCCGAAGAGCTGGGTAACTCTGCTCATTGGGGCCTCGAGCTCGCGGAGCGGATCACGGAATGGGTGAACCGCTCGATGACCTACCGGTATGGCGTCACGGGTGTCCGCACGACGGCTGCGGAAGCTCTCGCACAGGGTAGTGGTGTGTGCCAGGACTACGCCCACGTGATGCTCGCGATCAGCCGGGTGTGCGGCCTTCCGTCACGCTACGTGTCCGGCCATCTCCTTGGACAGGGCGGAACCCACGCCTGGGTCGAGGTGATTCTGCCCGCGAACGACGGCACTGGCGAAGGCATCGCGTATCCGTTCGACCCCACGCAAGCCACCAAGGCCGGCCTGAGCTACGTGACCATCGCCGTCGGCGGCGACTATGCCGATGTCGCACCGACCTCGGGTACATATCTTTCGCAGCTGGCGGGACGGCTGATGACCCGCAAGAGCGTGACCCTGGTCGATCTGGCGTAAGCCGTCAGTTCGAGACGGCGTTCTCCTCGGGCTGGTCGTACCAGCGCATGCGGTCGCCGACCCGGCTCCTGATGCGCCACCTGGTTGATTTGGGTGCCGCCTCGATTCGCTTCAAGAGCGCTTGGAGGCTTTCGGCGATGGTGCGCTCGGCGTCTGGCGGGAGCGAGTAATCGCCGAGGTTGGCCAAGCATTTCTCGATCGTCGCCTTCGATGTCCGCCACAGGCCCCAATCCTTGGCGCAGAGCTCCGCGATGTAGTCGGCCTCGATCCTCGAGACACTGCCGTCGCCGAGAGGGTGGTGATAGGAAAGGTTGTAGATATCGCGCTGATCGCGTTCCGTCAGCTCGACGATCTGCAGCTTCGTCAGCACCAGCTCGGCCAGCGGCACCGTCAGCGGATCTCGATCGAGCCGGTCGGTGATGGGAATCGCGTGGCACATCGAGAACTCGCCCACGAACACGTCCAGCTTGCGGGCGTTGACGTCGTCGTAGAACAGAAGCCGGCGAGCGCCGTGGACCGCGTTGAACATCTCGTCGCTCACGTATCCGGCCTCTTGAAACATCTCGATGGTCTCGCGGCGGTGGCCTCGGGGCGTGGCGACGTCGATGTCGCCGCAGGTGCGGGGAAGGAGGGGACCCTCGGGCGGCGCCTGCAGGCACACCGCGACGCCGCCTAGCACCCGAATCGTCAGCCCTTTCCGGGTGGCGGCGGCGACCAGGCGCTTCGACTCGGCGACGGGGTCTCCCATAGGTCCCTGGCCAGGCATGTTGCGGCTCAGGCTAACCGGACGTGAAGAGGAAGTCGATATAGCTGCCGTCGTCCGCGAAGTCCACGATCGCCCCGCGGAGGACGTCGGCCGTGTAGTCGCTGCCGGGGTTGAGGCACATCGTCTTGCCGATCTGCTGCGCACCCCGCGATTCATGGATGTGGCCGTGCAGTCCGACCACCGGCTGATACTTCTTGATCGCATCGCGGACAGCCTTGCTGCCGACCGAGATGATGCTCGGCCGGCCGCTGCGGATCACCGGCTTGAGCGTCTCGTCGAGCTCGGCCGCGAAGTCGAGCCCGGAGCCGTAGGGCGGGCAGTGGAAGTTGACGACCACGCGCCGGCCCGGGGGAACCTCGTCGAGCATCTTCGCCAATCGGCCCCCCAGCTCCTCCTCGCTGAACTCGCGCTCCGTGTTCCAGGGGGTGGGGGTGACGTCCCCGCAGCTGGCGAGCAGCACCGGCCCGAGCTCGCAGAGCTCTCCCTCCGGGCACTCGATGCGCGGCGTCGACTTGAGCACCGGGTCGATCGCGAGCGGGTCGTCGTTTCCCGGGGTGATGATGAGCCGCACATTTGGAGCCAGCCGCTCCTCCGCAAGCCGGCACCAGCCCTCGATCTGCTCGACGATCGCTTGGCGGAAGGCTTCGTTCAGGTAGTCAGGGTCGGCGCCCATGCGCTCGACCGCGACGGTGTCGGCTATGACCGAGTAGAAACCGAGCCGGTTGATCTCGGCACGCAGCCTTTCTTCCTCGTCGCGCGGCACGACCACGTTCTCGCCTCGCACCTCCGCTGACAGCGTGCCGTTTTCGGCGTGGATCGGCACCAGCCCCTTGCCTGCGATGTCGCCTCCGAGCACGAGCGCGTCGGCCTCGTACGACTTCGCCGCGGCCACGAACTTCCTGAAGCACCGATCCGAACCGTGGATGTCGGTCGCGAAGAAGATGCGGAGGGCCCGCTTTCTGGGACGGCCGCCGAAGAGGAACCCCAGGCGATTACTCCGGCGGCAGCTCTCGCATCGCCAGGCGCAGGTCGATCGACGATCGCGACAGCCGCAGCTGCCTTGCGATCAGGTAGATCACCGGGCCCGCGCCAAGGACGAGCACCAGCGTGGCCACCGACGAGAAGGTGAATGCACCGAACACGTCGGGGTGGCCGGGCTTGAGCAGCAGGTCAGGGCGCCGGAACGGCAGCGCTAGGGCGGACACAGAGCCGGCCACGATGATCAGCGCCACGAAGAGCGCAAGGTTGGCGACGATGTTGGCGAGGTTCAGGTAAGAGGCGAGGATCGCGAACACGATCCCGCCAGCCAACGCGACGATGATCCCGTTGGTGGGAACCGCGTTGCGCTCGCTGATCTTGGCCAGCGAGATCGGCAGCAGTCGGTCGAACGCAAGGGCGAACAGGACGCGCGTGACCACGGCCACGAAGGCGAGGTCCACGGCCAGCTCGGCGCTTGGCACGGCGATGCCGATAAAGATCTTGCTGATCGGATCTCCGGACAGCACCAGCCCATAGCCCAGCCCGCCGGCGGATGACTGCAAGCTCGTGATTGCAGCGTAGCCTGCCGCGTCATTGGCGCCGACCTTGGCTTGAGATTGCATGAAGTCGAGGCCGACGGTGTTGAGCATGAGGAGCCACACGCCGGTCCAGACCACAACGAGCAGGGCGATGCTGATCACCGAAGCCCAGATGTAGGTGCGGCCCGGCCGCTTGAGCTCACCGCCGACGTAGTACGAATAGAGGACACCGTTGTAGTTCAAGACCATGAACGGCACGACGAGCAGCGAGGTGGCAAACGAGACGCCGAGCGGAACGCTGTCCTTGGTGGCCAGTGCAATGACGTCGTTGAATGCGGTCGATTTGCCGCTGAACGCGCCGAATGCGTTCATGAAGTCCTGGTGCGAGTGGGTGACCAAAAGCCAGCCGAGAACAAGGAACGCGACCAGCTGCACGACGACGAGAGCCAGGATGATCTGCGCCACGCGGCGCAGAGAGAAGAATGAGCACGCGCCGACGACGAGCAGCATGCCGACGCTGATGATCGCGACCGCTGTGTGGTCCGTGACGTTGCCGGCGGCGTTGCTGATGGTCGAGCTGTTGAACGCGGCGCCGAGCGCGGTCAGGAGGAACGGAAAGTACGTTGCCGTGAAGTTGGCGTTGGCGGCCAGGATGTACGTGAAGGCGATCGCGATGCCGATGCCGGCCATGGCGCCGACGGCCGGGGAGATGATGCGGGAGAGGTAGACGTACTCGCCGCCTGCGCGTGGGATGGCCTCGAGCAGGTACTTGTAGGCGAACATGGCCACGAGCCAGATCGCAGCCGCCACCAGCAGCGAGACGGTCATGTCGACCTGGTTGAACGCGGTCAGGCCGGCATTGAAGTTGATGAACGTGTTGACGACGGCGACCGAGGCCAGCGAGATGGCCGTGGCCGCCGGGATGCCGAGCTCGCGGACGAGTCCGGAGGACTGGCGCGTGAACAGGCCCTGCGCCGGCGGGGACGCGCTTCGAGCCGCACCACCGGTGACGGATGCGTTAGCCATGAAACCTTTCCTCCATGAGCTGATCGCCCGCTAAATGCGCCAAATTACACGTCATTAGTCCCCTCACCCGGACGTTCACTGGAACGTTCCACCGAGCGGCTGAAAGATATCCGAAGCAAGGCACCCCGTCAAGAAGCCGTTACCTCGGCCAGGGCCACCCAGCGTTTTTCCACGGCCGCCCGCTCGATCATCTCGCACACCGCCTGGACCGCCGCGCCCTGGGTGAAATCGGGCTCCCAGGGCCCTTGCGGCCAGCGCTCCAGGAGGTCCCCGAGGTGGTTCACGAAGCTCGCGCCGTAGCCCACGCCCTGACCGATCGGCCACCAGTCGCGGGTGTAAGGGTGCGTCGGGTGCTCGGCCCGGATCGTCCGCATCCCATACATGCTCGGGTCGTCGGCTCCTTCGCCATACCTGAGCTCGTTGAGTCGCGGGTAATCGAAGACCAGCGTCCCCGCATCGCCGTTGATCTCGACCGTGAAGTCGCACGGCCGTCGCACGGCGGTTCGCGCCATCTCGAGCACGCCGCGGGCCCCTCCGTCGAACGTCAGGAGCGCTGACGAGGCGTCGTCTACGGTGACCGCGATTGAGCTGCCGGCGCGCGGGTCGTTTCGGCTTCGCACGAACGTCTCCGACTGGGCGCAGGCTTCGCGCACGCCTCCCACCATCCACAGCGCCATGTCGATGAGGTGGCTGCCGAGGTCGGCGATCGTGGTTGCGCCCATGCTGCGGTCGAAGCGCCAGTCGAATGGAGTCGCCGGGTTGACGAACTCATCGGAAAGCCACGTGCCGCGCCAGAGCCGCACCGTGCCCACGGCGCCCTCGTCCACCATCCTCTTCATCAGCGACACCGCGGGCAGCCGTCGGTAGTTGAAGTCGACCGCATTAAGCACGCCGCGGCTGCGAGCTGACTGCGCCATGCCGGACGCTTGCGCATATGTGACCGCGAGCGGCTTCTCACAGATGACCGCCTTGCCAGCCGCAATCGCGGCGTTAGCGATGTCGGCATGGGTCCCCGGCGGGGTGCAGATGTCGACGATATCGACCTCGGGCCGCTGGACCAATTCCTGCCAGTCGGTCACCCAGCCTTCGACTCCATAAGCCGCCGCGGCTTCCGACACCTTCGCCTCGTCTCGCCCGCTGATCAGTCGCAGCCGCGGCCGGACCGGCAGCGTGCGCATCACGGGCGCGGCCGCGTATGCGTACGAATGAGCGCGGGCCATCATTCCATAGCCGACGATGCCGATCCCGACCTCGCGCTGGCCCAACTATGTGCTCGCTTGACGGATCAGGATCGATGCCCGCTCGGCGGCAGCCAGCGCGGCCGCAGCGTCTTCACCGCTCGCGCCTTCGAGCGTGCCTCCGCGCGCGTAGTCGGCGAAGCTCTCCGCCTGCACCTTGAGGGCTTCGAAGAAGGTCTCGTCCGCGGTCGGAGGCCAGAGGAATTTGGATTCTTCGGAGTCGCGCGTGCCGAAGACCTCGACCTTGCAGACATCGCCGAGAGGAAAGCGCCGTCCGAGCGACACCAGCGCGCTGCTGCCGCCGGACAGGTTGCACAGCGCTTGCGCGCTCTCCGGGTCGCCCGGATATGGCTCTGCGGCCACGCCCGATGGGAGGGCGCTGATGCTTCCGAACTCCTGGCCCGTCAGCCACCGCGTCTGGTCGAACTCGTGCACGCCCATGTCGACGAAGATGCCGCCGCTCTGCTCGCGAAACGTCGCGCCCGGCGGCGAACCGTCCCACTGGTAGTTCGCGACCAGGTAGACATCGCCCAGCTCTCCCGCGGACATGCGCTGGCGCAGGTGTCTCAGCGAAGGTACGAATCGCCGCCAGAAGCCGACCTGCAGAGGCAGCGATTCGTGGGCGGCGAGACGCGACGCCAGCAGCGCTTGGTCGGCCGTGACGCCGACGGGTTTCTCGCAAAGGATGGGCAGGCGCGCCGCGATCAGCGTTTTGACCGTCTCCAGGTGCATGGTGCTGGGCACGCACACGAGCACCCCATCGAGTCCGCCCGCATCCAGCATCGATGCGAGCGTCGCGTGCAGAGCAATTCCGGTCGATGCCAACGCGTTTCGAGTCGGCTCTGCAGGCTCGGCGATGGCGACCACCTGCACCTTCTGGGAAGCCTGGAGACCGCGCAGGTGGTTGCGGCCCATCCTGCCGGCGCCCGCGAGACCGAGTCGGAATTTCGCCACGATGTCAGAAGCCTCGTGCCACAAGGTATTCGCGGTTGGCCCGCTGGTCGATTGCAGGCTGCCCCGAAGACCCAGCGGGATCGGGCAGCACGTCCTGCTCGACCACCAGCCAGCCCGAGTAGCGCTCTCGAAGTGCCTCGAGGACACCATCCAGGTCG
>VBHX01000003.1 GCA_005879945.1 Chloroflexota bacterium
CGTGCATTTGCCACACGACTCGTGGGCGTAGAACCGCAGCAAACGGGCGGCCGCCTTGACCACGCAGTGCGAGTCGTCCATGACGATCACGCCGCCCGAGCCGCCCATCGACCTGGCGGCCGCGAGTGCCTCCATGTCCGTGTGCACATCAAGCATCGATTCGGGCAAGACCGGCGCCGATGAGCCGCCTGGCCAGAAGACCTTGACCTTCCGGCCCTCGGGCGGGCCGCCGGCAAGCTCCATGATCACGTGGCGGAACGTCTGGCCCAGCTCGACCTCGTACACGCCTGGCTTGCGGACATTGCCGCTGACCGACATTAGGCGCGTGCCCGGTGATTTCTCTGTCCCGAGCTTGACGTAGGCAGCGCCCCCGTTGTTGATGATCCAGGGCACCGTCGCCAGCGTCTCGACGTTGTTGAGCAGGGTGGGCCGGCCCCATGCACCCTTGACGGCGGGGAAGGGGGGGCGAGAGCGTGGCTGCGCCCTTTTGCCTTCGAGGGATTCGAGTAGCGCCGTCTCTTCGCCGCAGATGTAGGCGCCATGGCCGCGGTAAAGCTGGATGTCGAGGGAGTAGTCAATGCCCATGGGTTTCGGTCCGATGTACCCCTTGGAGCGGGCCTCCTCGATGGCCTCGGTCAGCATCCGGCGTGGCTCGTCGTACTCACCCCGGATGTAGACCCATGCCTGGTTGGCGCCGACCGCGTAGGCCGCGATCAAGATTCCCTCCACGACGAGGTGGGGCGAGTTCTCCAAGATGTAGCGGTCTTTCGAGGTTCCCGGCTCTGACTCGTCCGCGTTGACCACCACGTATTTCGGACCGGGCGCATCGCGATTGATGAAGCCCCACTTGGTGCCGGTGGCGAACCCCGCCCCTCCGCGTCCGCGTAGTCCGGACGTCTTGACCTCGTTGGTGATGTCGGCCGGCTTCATCTCGAGCAGCGCCTTACGCAGCGCTGCGTAGCCGCCCGCCCTGGACTCGTAGACCTCGAGCTTGTGGAGGTCCTCGGTCCCGAACCAACGCGTCAGCAGGTGTTTGGGGCCCTCGCCGGACGACCCGCGCAGCTCAGCCACTCTTCTTCGTCCTCTTACGCGGCCGTGGTGCGGGTTCGCGCGCTTCTCCCTGGCCCTCTGCCCGAGGTGGAGAGGGAGATTGCCGACGCTCGGCAAGCAGTGCGTCGATCTTCCCCGGGGTGAGGTCGTAGTGGAAGCGGTGGTCGAGCCGCATCATCGGCGCGAACTCGCACGCCCCGAGGCACTCCACCTCCTCGTACGAGAACAGCCCGTCCTTCGACACCTCGCCGTCCTCGTGAACACCGATCGCGCCCTTCAGGTGATCAACGATCGCGTTAGCGCCGCGAAGCATGCAGCTGAGGTTCGTGCAGACGTAAAACATGTGCTTGCCGATCGGCTTGAGGTGAAAGAGCGTGTAGAACGTCGCCACGCCCTCGACGTAGCCGGGGTCGAGCTGCAGCGCCGTCGCGACCTCACTCATCGCCTCCGGCGTGAGGTAGCCGAGCTCCTCCTGCGCAAGGTCGAGGGCCGGCATGACCGCGGAGCGATGCTGCGGGTACTTGTCCGGCAGCTCGCGAATCTCCTCGAGCACGTGCGCGGGCAGGACGCTCATCGGTCGACGTCCCCAAGGACGGCATCGGCGGTGCCGATGATGGCGATCAGGTCAGCCACCATGTGGTTGAGCGCCATGCGCTCCAGCGCTTGCAGGTTGACGAAGGAGGCCGAGCGAAACTTCACGCGTCGCGGCTTGTGGGTTCCGTCGCTCACGATGTAGCAGCCGTTCTCGCCGCGACCCGACTCCACGGCAACGTAGACGTCGCCGGGAGGCACCGAGTACCCCTCGGTGAACAGCTTGAAGTGATGGATGACGGCCTCCATCGACGTCTCGAGCTCTTCCCGCGGCGGCGGCAGCATCTTGCGGTCGTCGACGTTCACGGGTCCATCCGGAATCTTGTCGAGCGCCTGCCGCAGGATCTTCACGGCCTCGCGCATCTCCTTGATGCGCACGAGGTAGCGGCCGTAGCAGTCGCAGTCGTTCGAGACCGCGATCTCGAAGTCATAGTTTTCGTAGCCCGAATAGGGGATCGACTTACGCAGGTCCCAGGCCACACCCGAACCGCGCAGCATCGGGCCCGTCGCCCCTAGCACCTTCGCGTCTTCGGGCGTGAGCCGGCCGATCCCGATCGTGCGCGACCGCCAGATCGGGTTCATCGTCAGCAGGTCCTCGTACTCGTCGATGTGGCCGGGCATGTCGCGGATGAACTGGTCGAGCATCTCGAGGAACCTGGGCGTCGAGTCGGCCATCACGCCGCCCGGTCGGATGTACGAGGTGTGCATCCGGAAGCCCGAGATCTCTTCGTTCATGTCCATGATCGTGTCGCGCTCGCGGAAGCAGTACATGAGCATCGACATGGCGCCCAGCTCGAGCCCGCTCGTGCCCATCCACACGAGGTGCGACGCGAGACGCGTGAGCTCGGACATGATCACGCGCAGGACCTGCGCCCGAGGTGGCACCTCGACGCCCATCAGCCTCTCAACCGCCAGCGCATAGGCGAGGTTGTTGATCGGCGGGGAGAGGTAGTCGTGGCGATCGGTGACGACCACGCCCTGCTGCCAGCGCAGCGCCTCCATCTGCTTTTCGATTCCGGTGTGCAGGTAGCCGATCACGGGCACGACGCGCTTGATCTGCTCACCGTCGAGGTCAACGATCAGGCGGAGCACGCCGTGGGTCGATGGGTGATGGGGTCCGAAGTTGACCGTGAGCAGCTCGCCGCCGAACGCGCCCTGCTCGCCGGTTCGCGTGACCGTGACGCCAGGGGAGGGGGACTTGATCACGCTTCCTCCGGCGCGGTCTGCCAGATCTCGTGCTCCTCCGAGAACTCCACGACCTCGCCTCCAACCGGGTAGTCGCGCCGCAGAGGGTGGCCGACCCAGTCGTCGGGCATGAGAATTCGGGTCAGCCCCGGGTGGCCGGCGAAGACGACGCCGAACATGTCGTACGTCTCGCGCTCTTCCCAGTTGGCCGGCGGAAAGATGTCGTGGACCGAATCGATCCGCGGCGGGTCGCCGTCGATGAATGCGCGCACGCGGATGTTCGCGGGCTTCTCGAGGTCGCGCAGCTGGTAGACGATCTCGTACCGGCCGGGGAACTCGCGCGATGAATCGATCAGATGGTCGACGCACGTGAGGAACACGAGCAGCCGGTAGCCGTCGGTCTTCAGCGTGGACAGCGCGTCGCGCACGCGATCGGCGGGAACCGTGACCCATTCGTCACGTGCCGTGACGCCTTTTTCGATTACGAGGTCGTCGGCGATCATGGCAGCGGGATGATCCCCTGGGCCTTGATGCGCTCTTGCAGGATCATCAGCGCGTTCAGCAGGTCCTCGGGCCGCGGCGGGCAGCCGGGGATGTACACGTCCACGGGGACGATCTTGTCGACGCCCTGCAGCAGCGCGTAGTTGTTGAACACGCCGCCGGTCGACGCGCAAGCGCCCATCGAGATCACCCATTTCGGCTCCGGCATCTGGTCGTAGACGACGCGCAGGACCGGGGCCATCTTCTGAGACACGCGACCCGAGACGATCATCAGGTCGGATTGACGCGGCGAAGCGCGAAACGCCTCAGAGCCGAAGCGCGCGATGTCAACTCCGGCCGTTGCGGTTGAGATCATCTCGATGGCGCAGCACGCGAGGCCGAACTGCGCCGGCCACACGGAGTTGCCGCGGCCCCAGCCGACGACTTTGCCCAGGGTGGTCGTGAGGATGTTGTCGCCGAGCGACGCGACGAGCTCCTCTATTCCCAATCCAGGCCTCCCTTGCGCCAGATGTGGGCCAGGGCGACGAGCAGGATGCCCATGAACACAAGCATCTCGATGAGGCCGAACCATTTGAGCTGGCGCAGGAGCACCGCCCAGGGGTAGAAGAAGATCGCCTCGACGTCGAAGATGATGAACAGCATGGCGGTGAGGTAGAACCGCACCGACAGCCGCCGGCGGGCGGGTGCGTCGGGGATGATCCCGGACTCGTATGGAGCGAGCTTGCGCCTCGACGGTTTGCTCGGGCCGAGGACGAAGCTGAGGGTGACCAACGCTCCCAGGAGACCGAGAACGATCAGCACGAAAATGAGCAGCGGGACGTAGCTCTCGAGCAAGTTTCCGAAGCGGCCTCAGGTGTAGGGGCTTTTGGGAACGAGCTTAATTCTACTTGGGCCTTGAGAAATGCCGCGCGAGACGGCTAGTGGACGTCCCGGCGGTGATGCTCGATTTTGGTTCCGTGTGAGAGCGTGGCGTGAATCGGGCAGTAACGATTGCAGGCCAGTTCGATCGCCTGCTCGACCAATTTCAGCACGGGCGAGGCAGCCCTCGCCCGTGGGGCGAGTGACACGATGATTGGCAGGCGCCTGGAGGTGACTCGCTGGGTGACGGCCGGAATAAATCCGGCCTAGGGCTCTACTAGGTCAATTGGACTAGTCGGCGTCCCTGCGGTGATGCTCGATTTTGGTTCCGTGTGAGAGCGTGGCGTGAATCGGGCAGTAACGATTGCAGGCCATGTCGATCGCCTGCTCGACCAATTTGTTGTCGTGCTGGCCGTCCCACCCGAGCACGAACGTGACCTCGATCTTCTTGAAGGCTCGTGGCCACTCCTTGTCCTGTTCGCCCTCGACCTCGACCACGAGCGATTTCAGGGGCTGCTTGAACTTCTTAAGGAGGAGGACGGCGTTGAGACCGGTGCAACTGCCCAGCGCGCCGAGCAGCATCTCGGTCGGGCGCATCGCCTCGTCGTCGCCGAAGATCGGTGCCTCGTCGATCGTGGCGCCGTGTCCCGAGTCGGACTGGATGTCGAACTTGACCTTGTGTCCCGACCACGTCGCCGTCGCTTTTGCCATATGCGAACGATAGCCGCAGGGCAGCGGGATCCAGCCATTCGTACGTATACTCCCGGAGACACGTAGGGGGGAGTAGCCACTCCCGCTGGTCCCGTCAAGACGGCGGCAACGCCCGGGACCGCAGCGGACACCAAGTCCGCGGCGAGACCTCTACTCGGAATCGTTTTCGAGTGGAGGTATCTCATGACAAAAACCATCGTCATCTCGATCTTGTTGATCGCGCTCACGGACGTGGCCCTGCAGCTGGACAATGCGCTCGCCATCTCGTCCGTGGCGAGCAGCGTGCCGGCGACCTACCGCCTCCCTGTGCTCGCCGGTGGCGTGCTGCTCGCGGCTTGCTGCCTGCTGCTATTCACCCTAATCGGCTCGAATCTGATCGAGCGGCTCAACTGGCTGAAGCCGGTTGCGGGCCTGGTGCTCGTCGTGATCGGGGCCAAGCTGGTGTATGACTACGTTCGCTCTTGAACGACGCCAGCAAGCCAAAATCGCCGGATCGCTACCTACCGACGCGTTGGCACATCGCCGGCGGCGTTGTGCTCCTGATCGCCGTGATCTTGGGGATCGGGTTCCTCATCGAGCACGACGTGACCGGAGAGATCGTCGATGCGGACGCCTCCATAGGCGCGCTGTTGAAGTCGTACGGCTATCTCGGCGGCTTTGCGCTGATCTATATCGAGGAATCCGGCATTCCCCTTTTCATCCCTGGAGATGTCTTCCTTCTATACGTCGGCAGCCGCCTGCCACACGACGCTCCGATCATCTTCGCAGCGTGGCTCGGCTTCGTCCTCGCCGTCACCCTTGGGTCCACCAACCTCTACCTGCTATCGCGCCGCTTTGGCCGGAGTCTGATCGAACATCGCCTGGCTAGATTCCTTCACATCACCCCAG
>VBHX01000188.1 GCA_005879945.1 Chloroflexota bacterium
CCGGGAATTGGTTCAGTGATTCAATTATCCGCGTCGTCGGCAGTGGGCCGTTTGGAGGGCTGAGGGATGTCGGTGAGGCTGGAGAAGGAAGGCAGCGTCGGCGTGATTGTGCTCGATCGCCCGCCCGCCAATACATACGACTACGCGTTCCTCCGAGAATTCGCCGCAGCAATCGACGATGCGCGTGTCGACCTGGATATCCGATCCGCGGTCGTGGTCACGAGCGCGTCAGAGAAATTCTTCTCGGCCGGCGCGGACGTGGGCGCGTTTGCCGCAGGCAGCCCGCGCTCGCGATTCATGACCGCGCTCATGGCCCACGAAGCGTTTCGAAAGATGGAGAACACGCCGCTGGTGTTCATCGCCGCCATCGCCGGCCACTGCCTCGGCGGCGGCCTCGAGCTGGCGCTCGCGTGCGACCTGAGGTTTGCGGCCGAAGGCTCGTATCAGATCGGTCTGCCGGAGGTGAACCTCGGCCTGTTCCCCGGCTCGGGCGGCACGCAGCGCCTGCCGCGCCTGGTCGGGCTGTCGAAGGGAATGGACCTCATCGCCAACGCGACGACGCTCAATCCGTCGGATGCCAAGGATGCGGGCATCGTCGACAGGCTGTATCCAGACGCCGCCGCATGCCGGGCGGGTGCGATCGAGTACGCGTCGAAATTGGCGACCGGTCCCGGAGTCGCCATCGGTCATGCGAAGCTCGCGATCACGCAGGGCTACGGCGCGCCGCTCGACATGGGGCTCGCGATCGAGCGCGAAGCGATCGGCCGCGTGTTCGTGTCCGAGGATGCCCAAGAAGGAATCACCGCGTTCAAGGAAAAGCGCAAGCCCGATTTCAAGAGCCGCTAAGTTCGTTGCAGCTCGAGCCCGGAAACCTGTTCGACGACGTCGAGCAGATCGCGCAATTGTGCCGTTTCAACGATTGCGAGCATCGCAGCGAGCCCGGCTGCGCGATCGCGAACGCCTACTGGGTCACTAGGTCGGCACAAAAGCAAAGAGGACCCTCGCAGCGGCGAGGGTCCTCTCTCTTGGAGGAGATGACGCGGTTACTTGGCGGGCGTCTTCGAGGCTTTGTGGTGGATGCCATTCCAGAACGGGATGTGGCCCTTCGAGATCCGATCCAGGACCTTGTCTGCCTGCGCCTGCGTGATCTCTTTGTTCTCGACGAGAGCCGCGAGGCGCGGCTTAAGGTTGGCCGTCAGCGCGGCTGCGAACTGATCCTTGTTCATGCCGCGATCCTTGGCCAGGTCTGCGACCTTCTGTCCCTTCTTCAGATCCTCGTGCAGCTGAGCCGGGGTGATGTGGAGCACGTCGGCCTCGGACTCGACGACCGCGAGCCTGATCGCTCGGCGGTCCTTGTGAGGGTCGGATTTCGCGGGGGCGGCGGCTGACGATGACGGTGTCGGGTTAGGCGACGCGGCCTGCGCCAGGCCGCCCGCGATCCCCAGGCTGATCAGGGCGGCGGCAGTGCCGGCGCCGATTGTCTTGACGGCAATTGCTGCAAACGAATTCATTTCGAGTCTCCCTCTTCTTTCTTGATGTCGACCCCCATGGGGTCGAGCTCATATTGAGGAGGGCCTGTCAGACGCTAGTTGCGGCCCCGTCAGCCTTTTGTAAGCACCAAAGGACGGACTGGGAAGAAGCAGTTGGGGTCGCGCTTGCGTGGCTGAAAGCTTGTTGTTGGAATTGGATGTTTGGTGTTAACGATTGACTCGCGAACAGATGTTTGGTAATCTTGTCTCATGTTGGGGGAGGGGGCACAGCCCTCTCGAAACTAGAGGCGGATCTTCGCGAGTTTCAGGGTCGCCACGACCGGCGCGTCGATCCCAAACGCCTACGAGCGGTCATCGACGCGCTCGAGTGCGAGCTTGCGGTTGAGGTCAAGGATGCCCAGCAGTCAGGTGACTACCTTGTCGACGGCGCCCCATCAGTGGTCTCCTGGATCAGCCGGACCTGCGGGATGTCGGTGACATCGGCAGCGGACCGGCTTTGCGTTGGCACCCAGCTCGAATCACTGCCCAAGGTCGCGGCCGCGTTGAGCTCAGGCGAGATCGGCTACCAGTCCGCCTCTCTCCTGTGTCACCTGCGTGAGCAGCTGGGCGAGAAGAAGGATCTCTTCGACGAGGGCGAGATGCTCGGCTACGCGTGCCAGTTCTCGGTTTACCACCTGCGCATGCTCTGTCGCGTCGCGCGGCATGCCGCCGATCCCGATGGTTTCTTCAACGAAGCCGAAGAGAACCACCTGCGATGCCGGCTCCACATCAGCCTGATGTCAGATGGCATGCACGCGATCGATGGCGTCCTCGACCCTGAGGTCGGGTCGGCGCTGCGCACCACGCTCGAGTCACTGGCGACGCGGCGAGGCTCGGAAGACGACCGCAAGCACTCCCAGCGGATGGCGGACGCGGTGGGCGAGCTGGTACATCACGCGATGGACCAGGGCACGCTGCCTAAGCGCAATGGGGTCAGGCCGCACGTCACTGTGACCACGACCCTGGAAGGATTGAAGAACGAAGTCGGCGCAGCGCCGGCTGAGCTGGAGCTTTCGCTGCCGATCTCGACGCGGACGCTGGAGCGGATCACATGCGACAGCACCATCTCTCGGGTGCTGCTGGCAGACTCGATGGTGATCGACGTCGGCCGGGCGACGCGAGTCACCTCGGCGCCGCGACGGCGGGCGCTGCGAATCAGAGACCGCGGCTGCCGGTTCCCAGGCTGCGACCGGCCCCCCAACTGGTCGAATCCGCACCATGTCGTTGCCTGGACGCGGGG
>VBHX01000189.1 GCA_005879945.1 Chloroflexota bacterium
ATGACTGCGGTGCGGAAATCGCCCTCGTAAGCGGTCACGACCTGCGCGATGTCATGGCGACCGAAATGGCAATCACTCGCGCCAACATGTGCTCCCAGGCGCTCGCGATTCTCGATCAGGAAATCATCGAGAACTTTACGGCGGCGGGCTCCGATGGGGACTGTGAACATCACTTCCATGCCGTCGACCGCCTCCTTGTCGATGAGCCGGCGCAGCATCCCGGGCTGGATCGATCCGAAATACACGGGCATGAACGGGTGCGGAATGATGACCAGCCCGCCCTGGTCGTGGATGGCGGCCACGCTGTCGGTGACCGTCATCGACCGCCTGATCGGTTTCTCGAGGAACCAGCCGAGGATGTGCGTCTGCGCCGGGCCCTTGGTGGTCACCTCCTGCCCGGCCACGACCGCGAGCCCCGCAGCCTCCCCGCGCTCCACCACCTCGCGCGCGTTGGCCATCGTGTCGTGGTCGGTGATGGCGATCAGGTTGAGGCCCGCCCTGACCGCCGCGTCGACCAGCTCCGCAGGCGAGACCATGCCATCTGAGGCAAATGTGTGGCAGTGGGGGTCCGCGACAAGCATGGGCTACTTCTCGAACAATGCCCGGACGAAGGCTTCGGGATCGAACGGCTCGATGTCGTCGATGGCCTCCCCCACTCCCGCCAGCTTGACCGGAACATCGAGCTCGGCTTCAATCGAGATCACCGCGCCACCCTTGGCGCTGCCGTCGAGCTTCGCGAGCGCCAGCCCGGTCATCGGGATCGCCTTGTTGAACTCGCGCGCCTGCGTGAGGCTGGAGAGCCCAAGCACGGCGTCGAGAACAAGCAGAGACTCGAGAGCGCCGCCCTCGAGCGCGCGCGCGGCCACGCGTCCCACCTTGGCGAGCTCCTGCTGCAGGTTGTGCTGTGTCTGCAGGCGGCCGGCGGTGTCGACAAGCACGACATCATGGCCT
This sequence comes from Chloroflexota bacterium, assembly GCA_005879945.1. GTDB lineage: Bacteria > Chloroflexota > Dormibacteria > Dormibacterales > Dormibacteraceae > UBA10449. The sequence continues at coordinate 952 of VBHX01000189.1, forward strand.
CGGCTGCGGGCGTGCCGCACGCCGTCGAACACGACGGCCGCAGGGTCCGCGCCCGCCTTGCCGGCGAAGCTCGCCGCGCCGGCTCGCTGCGCCCACGCCAGCATCTGCTCGATCCCGGCGGCGCGATACGTGTCGGCCGCGACCACGAGCGGATTGCGTGCCTGCGTGCGGAGCCTGTGCGCAAGCTTGCCGATCGTCGTCGTCTTGCCCGCTCCATTGATTCCATAGAACAGAACGCAGGCAGGCGCCCCAGTCAGATCCAGCTCTCGCGAGCGTCTCGACATCACCGCGAGCGCTGCGTCAATCAGCGCCGATTCCGCGTCCTCGCGGGTTCGCGGGCTGCGCCCGCGCACAGCGGCCGTCAGACGCGCCGCCATCGCAGGTCCCATGTCGGCCGCGATGAGCAGCTCCTCCAGCCCTGCGTAATAGCCGGCCGCAAGAGGCGGACCGAGCGCGCGCAGGCCAGCGGCAAGGGCCTTCCTCGTTCGGCCGCTGACGCGGCTCCAGACGCTCACGACGGGAGGCTCAGCCGGCCTGGGCAGTGGTGGCAGCAGAGCGTGTGGCCGGTTTCCTGATGTCTTCGAGCCGCACGGAAACGATGTGGGACGAGCCGCTCTCGTCGAGGTGAATGCCGTACAGCGTCGACGCATGCGACATCGTCACGTGGTTATGAGTGATGACCAGAAACTGCCGCTGCGAGCCCAGCCGCGCCAGCATCTCTCCAAAGCGGCCGACGTTGGCGTCGTCAAGCGCGGCATCGACCTCATCCAGGACGGTGAACGGGCTTGGGTTGACCTCGTCGAGCGCGAGCACCAGGGCAAGCGCGGCGATGGACCGCTCGCCCGACGACAGCAACGTCACGTTCTGCAGGCGCTTGCGCGGAGGCTGCACGAGGATCTCCACTCCGGTGCGAGGTCCTTCGTCACCTTCCGCGTGCCTCAGCGTGGCCCGTCCGCCCGGAGCGAGCTGCGAGAAGTACTCGTGGAAGTTGGCCGCCACTGCGCCGAAGACCGCCTCGTAGCGAGACTCCTCCTCTCCGCGCAGCTTGGTGATGAGCTGCTCGAGGTCGGCGCGCGCCGCCGCGATGTCGTCGAGCTGCGTGCGCAGCGTTTCAAAGCGCTCCTCCAGCTCGCGGCATTCGGTTTCGGCAAGCGCATTGGTGGGGCCGATCTCCTGGAGCCGCCGTTCCAACGCCCGCATCTCCTTCTCGCGAGCCTTGCCGCCGGGGATCTCCTCTGGGGCCACGCCATCGGGCATGCGCTGGCGGATCTCCTCCATTCGTGCGGCGAGCAGCTCGGCCTCGCGCGCGATCAGCTCGAGGTTGCCTTCGAGGGTTCCCACCTTGAGTCTGGCGTCGATGCGAGCCTCCTCCAGAGCCACCAGGCGCCGGGCGCCCTCCGCCATCTCTTCCTCTTCGCCTGGAGTCTCGCGCTCTGCCTCTTCGAGCCGCGCTTTCGCTGCCTCAGCCTCCCCCCGCAGGCGCGGCAGCTGCTCCCTCGCGGCGGCGGCACTCGTCTCCGCGTCCGCCACTCGCCGGGATCTTTCCTCCGCCGCCTGGCGATGCCGCGTCAGGTCTTCATCGATGGCGCTCAGCTGCTTCTGCAGGTCCTCGCGCCGGTCGTGCCACCGCGCCCGCTCCAGGTCGACCTGCTGCATCGCAGACCGGTGCGTGACCAGAGCCTCCACCCGCTGGGCGGCGGCCGCGGCGATGTCCGCCGCCTCTTTTGCGGAGCGTTCGAGGTCGGGCAGCTTGGCGGCATCGATTCTCTCCGCCTCGCGCGCGGCTTCGAGCAGGCGCCTCGATTCGTCGAGGCTCGTGGCTCCCGCAGCGCGCCGCCGAAGGTCGTCGAGCGCGGCTTCGGCGGTCCTGACCCGACCCGCCGCGGCCTGTGCCTCTGCAGCGGCCGGCGAGAGCTCATCGATTTCCTCGTTCAGACGGGCCCTGCGGGCATCGATCTCCAACCGGGGGTCGGCGCCGGCGCGCACCATCCCGGGTTCGCGATACAAGCCGGCGATGGTCACGTCCACGCCGACGACGACGTGGCCGAGCAGACGCCGCGCAACCAAGTCGTAGCCGGTGCGGATTCGCACGTGATGGAACATCGAGCCGGGCTTCGGCTCGGGCACGGATTCGATCGGGTACAGGACCGTACGCTGCGAGCCATCCGCGTCACCGGCTCGAGCCGCGGCGTCTCCGCCGGGGGCAACCAGGGCGTCCGCCAGCGGACCAAGGGTAGCGGCCAGCGCGCGCTCGTAGCCCGGCTCGGCCGTGACGACCTCGCCAAGTCGCAGGAGGCCGAGCGCGCTCGCGGGGCGCATATGCCGAGGTGACCGTCGTTTTCGACAACACCGCCGGTCGCCTGCCGGTCGACTATCACGAGGTCGCAATCAAACGCCGTGTCGAGCGAAATGGTGAGAGCGACTACTACCTCAACGGCACAAGGGTGCGCCGGCGGGACTTGATCCACATCCTCGCCTCGACCGGGCTCACCGTCGATTCGTACGCGATCATCGACCAGCACGACATCGAGTCGATCGTCGTCTGCACACCCGCGGAACGGCGTGCACTGTTGGAAGAGGCCGCGCAGGTTCGCGGTGTCAAGGCGCGGCGGCAGGAAGCTGCGCAGCGCCTGAGCGAGCTCGCCCAGAACCTGCTGCGTCTCGAGGACCTGCGGTCGGAGATCGAGCCGCGGTTGGAGATCGTGCGCGGCCAGGCCGCCGCGGCGAAGGAAGCCGCTGAGACAAGCGCGCGATTGGAGCTGCTTCGCGGGAGCATCGTGTGGGAAGAGTGGCGCGAGGCCCGCGATGCGCACCGCCGTGCAAGCTCGCAGGCGCAATCGCTCGAGAAGCGGCTTATCGAGGCGCGCGAACAGGCGCAATCGGCCGAGTCGGAGTTCGCCGCGTGGCGTTCTGAGATGCAGGCCGCGCAGGATCGCCGGCTCGGCCGCCAGAACACGATCGGGCGGCTGCGCCTCGGGCTGGCCAGCGCCAAGCATTCGCTCGAGCTCGCCGAAGAAAGGGCGGAAAGCCACCGGGCGATGGCCGAAGCGCTTCCGCGGCCACGGCCTGCCGGGCGTTTTCCACGTCGTCACGCCGAAGCGCTTCGGCCATCGCCCGGTGGCTTTCCGCCCTTTCTTCGGCGAGCTCGAGCGAATGCTTGGCGCTGGCCAGCCCGAGGCGCAGCCGCCCGATCGTGTTCTGGCGGCCGAGCCGGCGATCCTGCGCGGCCTGCATCTCAGAACGCCACGCGGCGAACTCCGACTCGGCCGATTGCGCCTGTTCGCGCGCCTCGATAAGCCGCTTCTCGAGCGATTGCGCCTGCGAGCTTGCACGGCGGTGCGCATCGCGGGCCTCGCGCCACTCTTCCCACACGATGCTCCCGCGAAGCAGCTCCAATCGCGCGCTTGTCTCAGCGGCTTCCTTCGCCGCGGCGGCCTGGCCGCGCACGATCTCCAACCGCGGCTCGATCTCCGACCGCAGGTCCTCGAGACGCAGCAGGTTCTGGGCGAGCTCGCTCAGGCGCTGCGCAGCTTCCTGCCGCCGCGCCTTGACACCGCGAACCTGCGCGGCCTCTTCCAACAGTGCACGCCGTTCCGCGGGTGTGCAGACGACGATCGACTCGATGTCGTGCTGGTCGATGATCGCGTACGAATCGACGGTGAGCCCGGTCGAGGCGAGGATGTGGATCAAGTCCCGCCGGCGCACCCTTGTGCCGTTGAGGTAGTAGTCGCTCTCACCATTTCGCTCGACACGGCGTTTGATTGCGACCTCGTGATAGTCGACCGGCAGGCGACCGGCGGTGTTGTCGAAAACGACGGTCACCTCGGCATACGCGGCCCGCGAGCGCCGCTCGCCTCCGACATAGATGACCTCCTCCATCTTCTTGCCGCGCAGATCGCGCGCCTGGGTGGACCCGAGGACCCACTTGATGGAGTCCACGATGTTGGTCTTGCCCGAGCCGTTCGGGCCGACGATCGCCGTGACGCCGCCTTCGAAGCGGATCTCGGTCGGCCGGGCGAAGGTCTTGAAGCCCAGCAGGCTCAGCGAACGTAGGAACAAATTCGCCTCAAGGTAGCAGATGTGGGGCCCATCTGAGTCCCGGGCACAACCTGTGGATTACTCCAGTGGCTCCCCGAACTGACGGCTTCGGCCCGGCGGCTGTTCCAGCTCACGCCCTTCTTGTTCGAGGGGGGACTCCCCCCTAGAGGCGCCGGGACTGGCAGAGCCAGCTCCCGGCGCACCCCCCTGCTGTTGGGTGGACGGAGGTGGCTCAGGGTCAGGCATCACCGTGAGGGTGGCCCCGATCGACGCTTCGGCATCATTCGGCGGCGTGGCGACGGCACGAGGGCGCGGTGCGCGTCGCTGGCGAGGCCTCGCTGTCCTAGCGGGCTTGCTCCCGGGCGGCGCCTCGGTGCCGCCGACAAGGGTCTGCAGGGCCGCCCGGGCGGCCTCCTGCTCGGCCTCCTGCTTGGTGGCCCCATGGCCGGTGCCAAGCGGATCGGCGCCCGCAAAGACCACCGACGTGTACTCACGCTGGCTGCCTACCCGCGCGCCCTCGCTGTCGTAGAAGGGCGTCAGTCCGAATCGCTCCTGCGCCACCTGCTGGAGTCGGCCCTTGAAGTTCTCGTCCTGGGCCGGCGCAGGCAGGGACCGGTACCGATTCAAGTAATAGTGGTAGGCGGCGTCGTAGCCGGCGTCCAGGAAAACCGCGCCCAGAACGGCCTCGAAGGTGTTGGCGAGCAGCGACTTCAGGTTCCGGCCGCCGCCCTTGGCAATGCCCTTGCCGAGATAGAGGTAGCTGCCGAGGTCGAGCTGCTCGGCCATATTCGCCAGGGTGTTGGTGTTGACCATCGCCGAACGAGTTTGTGTCAGCTCGCCCTCGGTGGCGCCGGGGTGGTGCTTGTAGAGGTACTCGGCGGTGATCAGCTGCAGCACCGCATCGCCCAGGTACTCGAGGCGCTCGTTGTCGCGCGGCGATTGATGCGGGTTCTCGTTCGCAAACGAGCTGTGGGTTACCGCCTCGAGTAAAAGGCTCGGATCGCGAAAATGAATCCCGATCTTCTGCTGGAGCTGCTGTAACGACTGCGCGAGAGGCGCTGCGCTCTGTGCTATGAGCTGGCCTTCTCCTGTATGTATTCCCAGGCCTGGCCGACAGTCGTGATCTTCTCCGCGTCCTCGTCTGGAATCTCCAGACCTGTGTTCTCTTCGAACGCGTAGATGAGCTCGACCAGGTCGAGCGAGTCGGCGTTCAGGTCCTCCTGGAACGAGGCATCCATCGTCACCTGCTCAGGCTCGCAGCCAAGACGCTCCACGACGATGTTCTTGAAGTCTTCGAAGCTTAGTTTCTGGGTTTCCAATCTCGCCTCCAGCGCGACGTTATCAGGGGCCCCCGCGAACTCACGGCGCGCCGCTGGGCGGGTCCTCAGGGTTCGTGGGGCTTTCGCTTGTTGGGGGTCTGCTATTTACTTTACCAGCAGTGACCCCCCGCGCCGGGAGCTCGGGCTCCAGCGGCCCGAGCCCCCTTCCCAGGGCGCGCCCTTAAGCCTTCGACTTCGCCGCGGTTGCGGCCTTTGGAGGAGCGGGTGCCATGCCGAGCTGGGTCATCAGGTCCACCTGGTCGAACATGAGGTGGTTCCTCTTGACCAGGCCTCGATCGATCTCGAAGACCTGGAGGAACTCCCCGCTGACCTTCTTGCCGGTGGCGGGGATGTCCCCCATCGGCGTCGTGAGCGTGCCGTTGTTGGTGCCGTTGAAAACACCTTCGACGACCACGGTCCGGCCCTGGGCGATGATCTTCTTGGCGTCGATCCTCGCGTCAGGGAATGCCGTGATGAAGGTCTGCTGGTACTCCTTGACCGCCTGCGGACCGTTCACCTTGACGCCGCCTGGAGCAGTTGCGACGATGTCCGGCGCGGCGTCGCGCGCCACCGACTCGAGGTCATGAGCGTTGAAGGCCTTCAGGCCGCGCTCGATCAGCGCCTTGGAGTCGATCATGGTCGAAGCTGTGATCTCATAAAGCTCGCGCTTCGGCTCGCTGCTGTCGCTCTGGTACTTCTTGAACGACTCGATGAGCTTCTCGGCCTTCGGCCCGAATGCCTTGGCCGCGGCTTCGTCCTCATAGATGCCGATCGACAGTGAGTCCCCGGTGTCCCGATTGACCAGCAGCATCCCCGAGCGGTTGCCCGGGTGGCCGGCCAGGGTGGGCAGCGCCGTTTCCTTGAACTCCTTTATCGCCTTGTCCAACTCTGTCTTCTTGAGCTTGGATCGGACTACGCCTGCGTGCATTTCTCACCTCCATGGAGAGCAAATGACCACGAAGTGGGCGGGGGCAATAGCCACTCCCGAAACCCGGGAGGCGGGGCTACGCGGCCAGTCTGCTCCTGCCCAAGAGCGGCGAGTCAAGGCACGTGAAGTCGGGTAGGCAACCGATCGTAGCCACCGCATTCAGGCCGGGATCGCGAGCTCCTGGGCTCCCGCCGGGGTGCCCACAGCCACGGCGTTCGTGCCTGGGGCCAGCTCGCGCATCATCCCCGTCAGGGCACGCTTCGGTCCGACCTCGACGAAGGTGTCGCATCCCATCTCGACCAATGCGCCAACGCACGCAGCCCATCGAACCGGGGAGCGGAGCTGCATCTCCAGCACGTGCGGTATGCGATCGCCGCCCTGATGCTGCCTTCCCGTCAGGTTCGCCATCACGGGGACGCGAGGTGAGCGCCACTCGATCCGGTCGAGCGCGGCCCGAAGGCGCTCCGCCGCGGGCGCCATCAACGGGGTGTGGAACGCCGCGCTCACATTGAGCGGGATGACGCGTTTTGCTCCCGCCTCCTGGAGGCGGCGGCCCGCGACCTCGAGGCCCGCGGTCGTACCGGCGATTACCGTCTGCGTCGGGGTGTTGTAGTTGGCCGGCCACGCATCATTCATGCCCGCCAGCGCGACCTCGACCCTTTGCGAGTCGAGTCCCAGCACCGCCGCCATCGAGCTCGTGCCGGCTGGGATCGCCTCCGCCATTGCTCGGCCCCGTTCGACCACCGCCTTGATCACCTGGGGCGCGCCCACGG
>VBHX01000190.1 GCA_005879945.1 Chloroflexota bacterium
CGGCCTCTATCTGCCGACGTTCTGGCTTCGCTACAAAGTGAAAAGCCGCCGCGACGAGATCCGGTTCGTCATACCAGACGTAATCGACGTCCTCGTCGTATGCGGCGAAGCCGGGCTGACTTTCGAGGCCGCGATCGAAAAGGTGGGGCAGAAGTACGACCACGCGTTGGCAGAGGAATTTGTGCGTGTGCTGCAGGAGGTGCGTCTCGGCAAGGCGCGCCTGGAGGCGCTTAACGATATGGCACAGCGCTGCGGAGTCGAGGAGCTCAACAATTTCGTGCAGGCCGTGATTCAGTCCGAGCAGCTTGGATCCGGCCTCGTCAAGGTGCTCGGCATACAGGCCGACGAGATCCGGCAGAAGCGCCTCATGACGGCGCAAGAGCGGGGGGCTCGGGCTTCGCTGAAGTTGCTGATTCCCATGGTCGGGTGCATCTTCCCGACGCTGTGGGTGATACTCCTGGGCCCCGCCCTGATCCTTCTTATGCACAGCGGCGTGGTGCACTGATGCGCTGCGATCCGCAACGCGGCCAGTCGTCGGTCGAGTTCGCCCTGGCCGCGGTTGTCCTGCTGTTGTTGGCGCTTGGCCTGACAGACCTCGGACGGGTGTTCTATTTCGATGTCGGCCTGGCGGGTGCGACGAGGGAAGGTGCTCGGGCGGCGACCTGGTTCGTACCGCCGCCCCAAACGGGTTCGCCCGGCACCAACCCAGACCTCTATGACAGCGACGGTTGGACAGGCGCTCCGTGCTCTGACCCCAATATGCTCGACAACTCCTCTCCGCGCGTCCTTCCGTTTCCCGGCATCAAGCAGTCGGTCGACTGCGATTTGTCCAAATCTGGTTTGCCCGCGTCGCTGCTTCAGAACCCCTCCGGCACGACGTGCCCGAGCACATCTGACGGCAACTCTCAATACAACCCGCCATACACCGACAGCGCGTACGCGGCGGGAGCCATCAATCAGCCACTGCTCTACATCTGCTACAACAGCACGCCCGGCCTAGACCTGACTACCGCTCCGCCCGACAACAGCCTCAAGGGCCAGGACGTCAACGTGATCCTTGTCATGAGCTTCGGATTCGCGACTGGGTTCATGCAAGGGGTGCTGGGCAACTCGGTCCATCTCGCGGTCAACACCCACATGATCGTCGGCGGCTTCTGAGGTGACACAAATGGCCAAGCATCGCGTGCGAAGCCAGCGCTCCCAATCGCTGGTCGAGTTCGCCATCGTGGCGCCGCTGCTCCTGTTTCTTATTTTCGGGATTGTCGACTTCGGACGGGTGATCTACGTCTACATCACCCTCAGTCAGGCCGTGAACGAGGGGGTCAGGGTCGCTATCCGGGCTTCGCCATTGCTGCCTGACAACAAGGCCGTCGAGCAGGCAGTACAGCAGCACGCGGTGGACGTCATCCTGGCCAACCCATGCCCGAATGGGCCGATAACTAGCGCGGGACTACCACAATTTCCGAATCACGGTTGGATCTTCATTACGGAGCCGAACCCACCATCAACGGATGAACCGCTGTCTCCCTCTCTCGAGAACGCGCCGGGCGGCCAGCCATGGCTCAGTCCAACCGGTCCTACTGGCCATCAGTCCAACGCCGGGTGCAGCGCGACCAATCCCGCCCACGACCACGCTGCACTGCAGGTGACCATTCTTTACTATTTCGCGCCGATTACGCCGTTAATCAGTCAGCTCATCAACAACAACCTCATCATCACGGCCGCCGCCGTCTATCGGACGGAATACTGATGGCCGGCAGTTCGAGACAAATGCAGCGCGGCCAGGCCATCGTGCTCGTTGCGTTGATGATCCTGGTTCTGTTCGGATTCGTCGGCCTCGCGATCGACAGCGGACGTGCGTACCTCGATCGCCGCCATCTTCAGGCAGCCGCAGATGCGGCGGCACTCGCAGCCGCATACAACTACATGAATACGACCGATTACGCGCAGTCCGAGCAGGTGGCTGCACAGACGTACGCGAGCAACGAAGACCTGTACGGCGCGGTTTCGTGCAGCGGGCTGGGCACGCTCTCGGCAAGCTGCACCTTCAGCGACCCATGGGGCCAACTGCTGAACATCAACGTCATCAACAAGGGAATCGCGGGCGTCAGCTTTGCGGTAACCGTCACTCACTCGATACCGGTGGCGATCATGGCGGTGCTGGGTTCTGGGCAAACCATCAATGTGTCCGCGGCCGCGACGGCCGTGGCGCGAAGAGCGGGCACCAACGGAGCCGCCATCCAGACGCTCGCCCCTGCCGGCTGCGGTGGGAACGGAGGCCAGTCCTTGACTTTCCAGGGTAATTCCAAGACGTTCGTGACAGGTGACATCTGGTCGAACGGAAGCATTTTCGACAACAGTGCGGTCGCGGGCGGTTCTGTCAACGGCAATGTGATCGACATCTGCGGGACGCCCCCCGCCCTGACCACGCCGACACCCTGGACGGTGACCGGAACGCAGGCCAACGGCTGGACCATGCCCGATCCTAACTATCCGATGCCAGCGCTCAACGCCAGCTCCCAATCCTGGAGCTCGACGAGCGGCAGCGTGGAGCTGCCAGGGACGTACAACGCCGATCCAAAACTTGTAGCCAGCGCCGGGTGCTACTTCCTGGCCGCAGGGGTCTACAACTTCAAAGCCGGGTTCACCCAGAACGGTGGCTTCGTCAGCAACGAGCTTCGCCCGCCGGACGAGCCGGCCCTGACGGCTACCACCGCGGCGTTGAGCGGGACCATTACCGCCTTTCCTGTGACGGCGTTGGTCGCGGCCGTGCCCGGCGGATCGACGGTGACCGTCGCGGGCCAGGCTTTCACTGTGGCATCCGCCGGCGCGCCTTCAGGCGCCACCTCGATCCCGGTAAGCAGCCAATCCGTAACTGGAACGATCCCCAGCGGGTCAACGGTAACGACGATGGCCAGGGCGCCGAAGCAATTCTGGGATTCGAACGGCGTCGGTTGCGCAGGCCCCTCCAGTGGTGATTTCACAGTCACGCCGACGGGGGGAACGAACAACCTCTCGGGAACGTGGTCGGTGGAGCTGACGGCGGTGCGCTGGGAGCCCAATGGGGTCGCGAGTTGCGGTGGGCCGGCGACTCTGACCTGCTATGAGCGGGAGAGCGCGCCGTCTATGTGCAAGACGGTGTCCCTTGGCGCCAGTGGCGTGATCAAAGTGTCGGTAACCACCGATCCAGGCGCACAGGACTTCAATGTCTATCTCGCGCAGAACGGTGCGTGCACGGGCCTCGCCTACGTGACCAACTTTGCGAACGGCGGAAGCTCGGGCGTCACCATCAACAGCAGCACATTCCCCGCGGGCTGGCCCACCGGTCAACCGTCGCCGCCAGATCAGGAGGGGCTGCGGCTCGCCAGCGGTCTTCCGAACGCCGATCCGCCAGCCGGCACGCCGCCGCGGGGTGACCTTGCCAACGAGGGGCACTGCGTCGACACGTCTTCCGGCAGCAACGTGGCCTGCCCCGCGGCATGGACTCCGGGCGCGGTCGTTTTCTTCCTGCCGAGTGGTGGCTGCCTTGACCTGCACGGCAAGGGAGACATCTATCTCTTCAGCGGCTACCAGTTCCAGCGCGTCGTGCTGTTCGAACCTGGGCCTGAGCAGTCAGCGCAGCCCAATACGTGCTCGACCAACAACGTCAACGGCAACGGCTTCACCACCCTCATCGGCATCTTCTACATGCCGGCGGCATCGGTGACCATCAACGGTAACAGCGCTTACCAGGCGACGATCGCCGGAGGCGTGATCGCTTGGACCGCGAGTGTCATTGGCACCGGGAACGTGGCGATCACGGCCGACCCGACTCTGCGCAAATGGCCACCTTCAGTCAACCTGACGCAGTGAGCATTTTGGAAAGACAATGAGCGCCCCCGCCATCGATCCCGTGGAACCCCAATACGTAAGCTGGCTCGGACCACTGGCGCCATTGGTCGCCAACTCTGAGGTGACCGAGGTGATGGTGGTTGCAGGCCGTGATGTCTATGTCGAGGTGAACGGCCGCCTCATGCTCACACCTATCACATTTGCGAGCGAGCAAGAAGTGCTCGACGTGATCACCTTCATCGTCGAGTCGACCGGTCGCCGGATCGATGCCCAGAGCCCGATTTGCGACTCGCGCCTGCCGGACGGTTCCAGGGTTCACGCCGCGATCCGCCCGGTGGCGATCGACGGTCCTCTCCTCAACATCCGCAAGTTCGTCCGCGGGCCGCTGCACATGCAGGACCTGATCCGTCTCGGGAGCTGCAGCGAGAGTGCCTTCGGGTTTCTCAAGGCTTGCGTGATGGCCAGGGCGAACATTCTCGTCAGCGGTGGCACCAGCAGCGGCAAGACCACGCTTCTCAACGTGATGTCGGGCTACATACCAAGCGATGAACGTATCGTCACGATTGAGGACGCGGCCGAGCTCCAGCTGCAGCAGCGTCACGTGGCGAGGCTCGAGTCGCGCCCGCCGAGTGCAGATGGGACGGCGGAAATCACCCTCCGAGATCTCGTGATCTCATCCCTACGTATGCGCCCTGATCGCCTCATCGTAGGAGAGGTTCGCGGCCCCGAGGCGCTGGACATGCTGCAAGGGATGAACACAGGTCACGACGGATCGATGACAACGCTTCACGCAAACAAGCCGCGCGATGCGTTGGCGCGCCTCGAAACCCTGGTGATGATGGCCGGCTACGACCTGTCACCGCGATCAATTCGCGCCCAGATTGCAAGCGCGTTCAACGTTGTAGTCCACCTTGAGCGTATGCGTGATGGCAGCCGTAAGGTCGTCCAGATCAGCGAGATCAGCGGCATGGAAGAGGACGTCATCAGCATGCAGGACATCTTCCACTTCACCCGGACCGGGCTCGACCCTGAGGGCAGGGTTCTTGGGGGGTTTGCAACGGGCAGCATCCGGCCGCGGATCATGGACCGTTTGGCCGACCGCGGGCTGGAAATCCCGCTCGAGCTCGCACGAGTTTTCCCCGCTGCTATCCAGCAGGCGCAGTGACTCGAACCAAGAAGAAGAAAGGAACAAAGTGGAAGAGAGAAGAGCAGCAGATAGGCGGATGGGCGTGGATCGTAGGACCGCGGAACGAAGAGCTCAGGCCGATAGACGCGTGAGGAGGGCGCAGGGTGCCGGCGATCGTCGTGTCGCAGATCGCAGGATTGAAGACCGTCGCGCCGACGAGCGGCGCGATCCAAAGGATCGCCGCAACGCCGCTTCTTCAGCACTGGTCGGGGAATGATTGAGTAGCCGAGTGCTTGAAAAGGAGGTGATTTCAATGACCCGCCAGTCTGACAGCGGCCAAAAAGGCCAGGGGATGGTGGAGTACGCCTTGATCCTGGTTCTCGTTTCGATCGTGGTTATCGTGATTCTTGTGACCATGGGAAACCAGATACAGAACGTCTTCTCCAACGTGGTCGCCGCCTTGGGGTAACTTTAGGGCTCGAGACCGGCGGGCTCACGCTCGTCGGTCTCCCCTGTTATTCAGTTTTCGGCCGCCATCGTCAATGCCGGGGCAGCCTGCCTGAGCCAAAGCCGAGGGTGACTCGCGGATCCCGTTAAGACCGGGTCCGCGAGTCAGTTTCGTTACCTCGGTGGGAACTGCGAGTTGGGTACGGGGTCGACGAGGTTTGCAGTAGGAGCCTCGTCGGTGAAGCCGATCACGGCGCAGTTGATATCGATGCCGACGCTTCCGTAGGGTGCGCCTCCGGGGCCGGTAATTAGGTCGGGGCGAGTCGCGGCGAGGTTGAAAACGACGTTCTCATCGATCTGCCGCTTGTTCAAACCTTCGTCGATCGCCTTCTGGGTCCACTGGCCGAGCTGTGCATCCCACAGCGGGCTGTAGGCCCGCGAATGTCGAGGGTCCTTCAGGGTTGGGAAATCGCCGAACACGTTCAGCAGGTCGCCACCCTTGCGAAGGGCGTCGATCAGCGCAGTGTTGGCCGCTGAAGCGTCCTCGCTGGCGTGGCCGTCCTTGACCAGGTGGACAAATCCCTGCGACTGCTCGTTGTTGGTGCCGGTCTGTCCATTGAGGAAACCGAACAGCCGCTCGCGAGACGAGCCTAGGAAGTCATCGCCGCCGTTGTACGCGGCTTTGGCGAGGGCCGGCACGAAGGTGGACCGCTCCAGGACCGAGGCCAGCGGGTCGCCGGCGTCAGTGCTGAGATACAGAATTGGCTGACCGGCGTCGAAGCCCTTGACCAACAGCAGGTCGACCCATGATTCGAGGAACTGGCCGGGCGGGGACGGGGGAGCAATGTGAATCCCGAGGACGCGGTCTCCGGTGTTGGTGTGGGTTGTTATGTCGAAGGGACCGTCACCGGTCGCCACGATCGGGGCGTTGTATACGACCTCCGATCCAGCGATCCGGATGAACGGGCTGTAGCCGGGGCGGCCCGAACTTGTTCTGATCGGCCGTTGGTGCATCGATGGTCACAACCTGAATGCAGTCAGGGCACCCGATCGCGATGTTGGCGAGCTTGGGGGCGTAGTTGAGGCCGCTGTTGTGTGCGAGTCCGAGATCAGATGCCTCGGTCAGGACGAACCACACGGTCTTGCCGTTGGCGGTTCCTTTGTACAGCGGCAGGCGAACGGTATCGTGCGAGAGATCGACCTGGAGTGCGCTTTCCAGGACCAGTTTCTCGCGTGGGAGCAGCCCCGTCAGCTGTCCCAATCCTCTTGCCGATCCGGTGTTGGCGTGAGTCGCGGCCGTCGCTGCAGGCGTCTCACGAGCTGAGAGCGCAAGCGGCAGAGCCACGGCCGCAACGGCCAGCGCGACCAGCGCGGCCAGCCAACGCAACTTGAAAAGACTTCGCTTCAATCTGAGTTTCTCCTCACCCTCTCGGGATGTTGCTGACGAAATGCGGTTTGTCGCGACACTCGGTTAGTCCCGTCACGCCTCGATTCGTTACAAACGCGAAAGACAAGGAACATCGCTGCCTAAGGCGCGGTTCGTCGTTGGCAAGAGCTGGATGAACTCAACCAGGGCCCCCTCGCCAACCGATGAGTTGGAGCTCGTGCTCGCACTGCGCGCCGGCGATGAGGACGCCTTCACGGACCTGGTCAATCGGTACGAGGCCGCGATGCTGCAGATTGCCCTGGCCTACGTTCCGAGTCGTGCGATCGCAGAAGAAGTGGTGCAAGAGGCGTGGCTCGGCGTGCTCCATGGCATCGAGCGTTTCGAGCAGCGTTCTCAGCTGAAGACGTGGCTCATGCGCATCGTCCTAAACCGCGCCAAACGGCGAGGTAGTGAGGAGGCGCGAACGATTCCGTTCTCGGTAATCCAGCCTGCGTGGAATGACTCAGGTCCGTCGGTGGAACCCGGTCGGTTTCGGGGCCCGTCGAATGCCTGGCCCGGTCACTGGGTATCACCCCCGTCGAGCTGGTCCGGGGTGCCTGAGGCCCGCTTGCTGTCGGGGGAGATGTTCGAGCAGGTTCGCCGGGCTCTTGGCGAGTTGCCCACAAGGCAGCGCGAGGTGATCACCCTTCGCGACGTGCTGGGGTATCCGGCACACGAGGTGTGTAACGTGCTGGCGATTTCCGAGACGAATCAACGAGTTCTGCTGCACCGAGCTCGATCCCGAGTGCGGGCCGCCGTGGAGCGCTACCTGGAGCAATGACCAAGAACTAAGATGCGTCACGCGAGCAGGGAACTGACCTGCCAGGAGCTGGTCGAGCTCGTGACCGAGTACCTGGAGGACACTCTGGCGCCGTCGGAGCGCCTGCGGTTCGACGCCCATCTGCGAACGTGTCCCGGATGCACGGCCTACATCGAGCAGATGCGCACGACGATCCGGGTGCTGGGGAAACTCAGCGAAGAGTCGGTGTCTGAGGACGCGCGGCGAGAGTTGCTGGCCACATTTCGGACCTGGAAGGCTGATGTCGCGAAGCGCGACGGGTGAGGAGACGGCGATGAACGAGAAGCAGACGATGGAGACGCGGGTTCCGGCAGCCTCCGAGAGGGCGCGGCTCAAGGACGGGGTGCACATCGAGTACAGCCCGAGACGAGTCCGGGCGTTTTTCGACAACCAGGTGATTGCCGACAGCCAGAGGGTGTTGCTCGTGTACGAGACAAAACGACCGCCCATGTACTGGTTTCCCACTGCGGATGTGCGCATTGACCTGCTGGTGGCCAAGGCGGACGCAGCGGGAATCTCCTCCGGGACGGTTCACTGGCGCTCGAATACCAAGGGCAAGATGGTGGACAATCTTGCGTGGAACTACGCGGAGCCCACGGGAGACCTCGCGCCGCTAACCGACCACATCGCGTTCTACTGGAACGCGATCGACGCCTGGTACGAGGAGGACGAGGAGGTCTTCGTTCACCCTCGCGATCCGTACACGCGTGTAGACACCGTCCACAGCTCTCGCCGTGTGCGCGTCGTGGTCGACGGGATGACAGTCGCGGAGACCAACCGGCCCGTTCTGCTGTTCGAAACCGGCTTGCCGACTCGGTACTACATTCCGAAACTGGACGTGCGGATGGATCTACTCGAGCCCACTGATACGGTCACGCATTGCCCATATAAGGGCGATGCGAACTACTGGACCCTGCGCGTGGGCGAAAAGACGTACAAAGACTTCGTCTGGGTCTATCGAAAGCCGATTCCCGAAATTCCTAAGATCGAGAACCTGCTGTGCTTCTACAACGAGAAAGTCGATCTGCATGTCGACGGACAGCTGCAGGAGCGGCCGATCTCGCCTTTCAGCTGACGAAGGCCCTGCTCATGGTCTCGCCGCACGAACACGAACGGACAGCGGGCATACGTTCGATCATGGTCAGCATCAGATGGCGAACCCGCTCGTTGTTCGAGCTCATGACCGATGTAACGTCGGCGACCGTGACGGCCGCCACGGTTGGATCGTCCGCGAGACCCGCGTCATAGTCGGTGACGAGCGCGGGTCGCGAAGCGCGGTCCCTGGATGACGACCACGGTTCCTCCGTCATGCACGTCGACGCCGTGCTCTCGGCCGATCTCGACCGCGAGCGGCCGGAGCTGCGGGCAGTAGGGATCGGCGGCTGAGAGGTGCGCGACGCGTGGGCCCTCCATGAAATAGCTGTCGGATCGCCCCCAGGTGCGGTCGACGAACTGGTCGCAGACGACGAAATGGCCGGGCTTGATGTCGGGCTGCAGGCTGCCGACGGCGGCCGGCGCGATGATGCGCTCGACCCCCAGCTCCTTGAAAGCCCAAAGGTTCGCGCGGTAGTTGATCGCACCGGGTGGAATCGTGTGCTTGGAGCCGTGGCGCGGCAGGAAGGCGACGCTGTGGCCAGCAACGGTGCCGATCGCGATGGCGTCACTCGGCTTGCCGTACGGCGTGCCGACCTCCATCAGGTCGATCTCGTCAAGCAGCCGATACAAACCCGACCCGCCGAAAACGCCGATCGTAGGTGAGCTCAAAATCGCCTCCGCTGTGTTCCCGCTCCCGCGCGCGTCTCCTTTATATACAGGTAGGAATTAGCGGCGCTGTGACAGCGTTCTTGGTGATATGGCGTCGAAAACCTCCGAGCTGCATGAATTCCGAGCCGAAAAGGACCAGTTCTTCGGCCATGACCACCGGGCACCGCTGACACCCGCGCAGCAGCGCGAGTTCAAAGGGCTCTCTTACTTTGACGAGAACCCCAAGCTCCAGATTCGAGCCAAAATCGATCGTGCCGTTCAGGCTGGCGAGGTGCGGATGGCGACGACCACTGGCGAGGAACAGGTCTACCGCCGTCAGGGCGTCGTTCGGTTCGAAGTCGATGGGGAGCCGGCCGACGTGACACTCTATGGATCCGCGAACTCGCATGATCTTTTTCTGCCGTTTCGTGACGCGACCTCTGGAAAGGAGACCTACGGCGCGGGACGGTATCTCGACCTCCATGCTCACGGTGACGAGGTCGTGATCGACTTCAACTACGCATACAACCCGAACTGCGCGTACAACCCCGACTGGAGCTGCCCGCTTCCGCCCGCAGAGAACTGGCTCAAGATTCCAATTCTCGCCGGCGAGAAGTCGTTCGAGGACGGCCCGGCACACTGAACGCTACGGAGGGCTGTGCTCTGTCCGCGCCGACACCAGCACCGCCAGGATCGCGGCGATGAACGCGGGGCCGACCACCAGCCGGTAGGGCACGCCAAGCAGCGCAAGCACGACCGCGGCCGCGCCCAACTCAAGAACACGACCGCCCCGACCAGCGGCGGCGCGTCCGGCGGCGCCGCCAGGAGCGGAAGAGGATCCCGGCCGCAAACAGGCCAGCGACCGCGAGCCTACCCAAGGAGACGATCTCGCTGCCGCTTGATCACCCCCGGCCGCGGCACCGCCGTCCAAACGCCCCCAAAAGTGGTAAATCAAAGGGGGTCTTT